>CAUJIV010000044.1 GCA_963205435.1 Pseudomonadota bacterium | reverse complement strand
AGCGGCTGTCGCCGGCCGCCCAGGCCAGGTCGCCGAAGCGCTGGAAGCCGAACATCGAGTAGTAGATGAAGAAGGGGATCATCTGCACGCCGTGCGTGCTGTACGCGGTCGCCGCCGCCATCCACGAGGCCATGGCGCCGGCCTCGGTGATGCCCTCCTGCAGGATCTGGCCGTCCTTCGACTCCTTGTAGAACATCAGCTCGCCGGCGTCCTGCGGCGTGTACAGCTGGCCGACCGAGGACCAGATGCCGAGCTGGCGGAACATGCCCTCCATGCCGAAGGTGCGCGACTCGTCGGCGACGATCGGCACGACGCGGCGGCCGAGCGTCTTGTCCTTGACCAGCGTGCCGAGCATGCGCACGAAAGCCATCGTGGTGGAGAACTCGCGCCCCTCGGGCGAGGCCTTCAGCTGCGTCTCGAAGGCGGACAGCGGCGGCGCCGGCAGCGCCTCGGCCTGGCGCCGCCGCTGCGGCAGGAAGCCGCCCAGCGCCGCGCGCCGCTCGGCCATGTACTTCATCTCCGGCGCCTCGGCCGGCGGCCTGATGTACTCGAGGTTCTCCACCTGCTCGTCGGTCAGCGGCAGGCGGAAGCGGTTGCGGAAGGCGATCAGCGAGGTGGTGCCCATCTTCTTCTGCTGGTGGGTGATGTTCTGCGCCTCGCCGGCCTCGCCCATGCCGTAGCCCTTGATCGTCTTGGCCAGGATCACCGTCGGCTGGCCGCGATGTTGCATGGCGGCATGGTAGGCGGCATACACCTTGTGCGGGTCGTGGCCGCCGCGGTTGAGGCGCCAGATCTCGTCGTCCGACCAGTTCGCCACCATCGCCTTCAGCTCGGGCGTGTTGAAGAAGTGCTCGCGCACGTAGGCGCCGTCCTTCGACTTGAAGGTCTGGTAGTCGCCGTCGACGCACTCCTGCATGCGCTTCCTCAGCAGGCCCTTGCTGTCCTGCGCCAGCAGCCCGTCCCAGTAGCCGCCCCAGATCACCTTGATCACGTTCCAGCCGGCGCCGCGGAAATCCGCCTCCAGCTCCTGGATCACCTTGCCGTTGCCGCGCACCGGACCGTCGAGACGCTGCAGGTTGCAGTTGATGACGAAGATCAGGTTGTCGAGCCGCTCGCGCCCGGCCAGGCTGATGGCGCCCATCGACTCGGGCTGGTCCATCTCGCCGTCGCCCATGAAGGCCCACACCTTGCGTCGCTCCGCCTCGATGATGCCGCGCGAGTGCAGGTACTTCATGAAGCGCGCCTGGTAGATCGCCTGCAGCGGGCCGAGGCCCATCGACACCGTCGGGAACTGCCAGAAGTCCGGCATCAGCCAGGGGTGCGGGTAGGAGGGCAGGCCCTTGCCGTCCACCTCGCGGCGGAAGTTGTTCAGCCGTTCCTCGCTCAGGTGGCCGAGCATGAAGGCGCGCGCATACACGCCGGGATCGGAATGCCCCTGGAAGTAGATCAGGTCGCCGCCGTGCGTGTCGGTCGGCGCGTGCCAGAAGTGGTTGTAGCCGACGTCGTAGAGCGTCGCCGCCGAGGCGAAGCTGGCGATGTGGCCGCCCAGGCCGGAATGGTCGAGGTTGGCCCGCACCACCATCGCCAGCGCGTTCCAGCGCACGTAGGAGCGGATGCGGTGCTCCAGCTCGTGATTGCCCGGCGATGGCGTCTCGCGCCCGGCCGGAATGGTGTTCACGTAGGCCGTCGTCGTCTTGTAGGGCAGGTTGATGTTCGAGCGGCGCGCCAGGTCGACCAGGCGCTCGATCAGGTAGTGGGCGCGCTCCCCGCCTTCGCGCTCGATGACGCCTTCGAGGGCGTCGAGCCATTCGCGGGTTTCCTGCTCGTCCGCGTCGGGCGGCAGGGCGTTGGGCATAGAAGGCATGACTAAGCTCCTTGTGGGATACCTGGCATTCGATACGGTCTTCCGCGCCGGTTCGCGCAGCAACCGCGCCGAAGGGTCGCCGGCGCGGCCCTGTGGAAATCGCCAGGCCGACGGGTAGAATAGCCCATGCCAGACCCGGAAGCTACTGCGCCGCCTTTCCCCGCTGCAGGGGCGGGCGGCTGGGCGGCTCCGACATCCAACGGGATTGCCATGCGCGTCGCCCTGCTCGTCACCTGCCTCGCCGACCTGATGCGACCCGGCGTCGCCTTCGCCGCCCTGCGCCTGCTCGAGCACGGCGGCTGCGAGGTCGAGGTGCCGGAAACCCAGACCTGCTGCGGCCAGCCCGCCTACAACTCGGGCGACCGGCCCGCCGCCATCGCCCTGGCGAAGAAGGCGCTGGCCGAATTCGAGGGCTACGACTACGTCGTCGCGCCTTCCGGCTCCTGCGCCGGCATGGTGCGCGTGCACTATCCCGACCTCTTCCGCGACGACCCGCCCCTGCTCAAGCGCTTCGAGGCGCTGGCTTCGCGCATGTACGAGCTGACCGACTTCCTCGCCAACGTGCTGCGGCTCGACAGCGTGCCGGGTGACTTCAGCGGCACGCTCACCTACCACGACTCCTGCTCCGGCCTGCGCGAACTCGGCGTCAAGGCGCAGCCGCGCGCCCTGCTGTCCCTGCTGCCCGGCGCCCGCCTGCTCGAGATGGAGGAGGCCGAAGCCTGCTGCGGCTTCGGCGGCACCTTCTCGCTCAAGTTCGGCGAGGTCTCGGCCCAGCTTGCCGACAACAAGTGCGCCAACGCCTGCGCCACCGGCGCCGACGCCATCGTCGGCGGCGACCTCGGCTGCCTGCTCAACATCGAGGGCCGCCTGCGCCGGCGCGGCGACCTCAGGACCCGCGTGCTGCACATCGCCGAGCTGCTCGCTGGCAGGAGCGGCTAGCGGTGCAATTGCGCGCCAACGAGATCCGCGCGCGCGCCGCCGCCAGCCTGCGCGACGAGAAGCTGCAGCGCGGCCTCGGCATGATCCGGCTGAAGGCGGTGGTCAACCGCGCCCGGGCGGTCGCCGAGTTCGGCGAATTCGAGGCCCTGCGCGAGGCCGGCCGCGCCATCCGCGACCGCGCCTTGGCCGATCTCGACCTCTGGCTCGAGCGCTTCGAGCGCGAGGCGACCGCCCGCGGCGCCGTGGTGCACTGGGCGGAGACGGCCGCCGAGGCCTGCCGCATCGTCGTCGACCTGGCCCGCCGCAACGGCATCGCCGCGGTCGCCAAGTCGAAGTCGATGGTGAGCGAGGAGATCGGCCTCAACGACGCCCTCGCCGAGGCCGGCATCGAGCCCGTCGAGACCGACCTCGGCGAATACATCCTGCAGATCAACGACGCCGAGCCGCCCTCGCACATCGTCATGCCGGTGATCCACAAGACGGCCGACGACATCGCCGACCTCTTCCAGGCGAAGCACGGCACGCCGCGCAAGACCGACCCGGCGGCCCTCACCCTGGAGGCGCGCCAGATCCTGCGCCCGCGCTTCCTCTCCGCCGGCATGGGCGTCTCCGGCGCCAACTTCATCGTCGCCGAGACCGGCTCCACCCTGATCGTCACCAACGAGGGCAACGGCCGCCTGTGCACCACGCTGCCGCGCATCCACGTCGCCCTCACCGGCATCGAGAAGGTGGTGCCGACGCTGGAGGACGCCACCACCCTGCTGCGCCTGCTGCCGCGCTCGGCCACCGGCCAGGCCATCACCAACTACGTCTCGGTGCACACCGGCCCGAAAGAGGAGGGCGAGAGCGACGGCCCGCGCGAATTCCACATCGTGCTGGTCGACAACGGCCGCTCGCGCCTGCTGGCCGGCGAGCTGCGCGAGATCCTGCGCTGCATCCGCTGCGGCGCCTGCATGAACCACTGCCCCGTCTACCAGGCCGTCGGCGGCCACGCCTACGGCTGGGTCTATCCCGGCCCGATGGGCAACGTCCTGACGCCGTCCTACGTCGGCCTCGAGAACGCCGTGTACCTGCCCGACGCCGCCACCCTGTGCAACCAGTGCGGTGTCGTCTGCCCGGTGAAGATCCCGCTGCCCGACCTCATGAGGAAGCTGCGCGAGGAAGCCGTCGCGCGCCGGCTCAAGCCCTTCTCCGAGCGCGCCGCCCTTGCCCTCTGGGCCTGGCTGGCGCGGCGCCCGGCGCTCTACGGCCTCGGCGCCCGCCTCGCCGCGCGCGCCCTCAGGCGGCTCGGCGGCGAGCGCCGGCTGATCCGCCGCCTGCCGCTCGCCCCCGGCTGGAGCGGCGGCCGCGACTTCCCCGCGCCGGAGGGCCGCACCTTCCGCGAGCTGTACAAGAGTAGCCAGCGATGAGGGCGCAAAGGTCTTTCTCCCTCTCCCGCTTGCGGGAGAGGGCCGGGGAGAGGGCAAGCTCATGAGCGCCCGCGAGGCCATCCTCGACCGCCTGCGCGCCGCGCTTGACCGCGGCGCCCGCGCCGACGGCGCCGCCGCCGTCGACGCCCACCTCGCCCGGCATCCCGTCGGCCTGCAGCCGCCGCGCGACTGGCAGCCGGAGGAGCGCTTCCGCGCCCGCGCCGAAGCCCTCGCCAGCACCGTCGAGAGGATCGCCGGCCTGGCGCAGGCGCCGCAAGCCGTCGCCCGCTACCTCGCCCTGAACGGCCTGCCGGCGCGCGGGGTCTGCTGGCCCGGCTTGCGCGCGCTCGACTGGGCCGGCGCCGGCCTCGCCATGGAAGACCGGCCCGCGCGCGGCGACGACCTCGTCGGCATCACCGGCTGCTTCTGCGCCATCGCCGAGACCGGCACGCTCATGCTCCTCTCCGGCCCCGACACCCCGGCGGCGGCCAGCCTGCTGCCGGAGACCCACGTCGCCCTCGTCGACGCGGCGCGCATCCTGCCCTTCATGGAGGACGCCTGGGCGCTCCTGCGCGCCGAGCGCGGCGCGCTTCCCCGCGCCGTGAACTTCGTCTCCGGCCCCTCGCGCACCGCCGACATCGAGCAGACCGTCACCCTCGGCGCGCACGGGCCCTACCGCGTGCATATCCTCGTCGTCGGCTGAACGGTGTTCTTCGAGGCCGCGCCCGCGTTCCCCTGAAGCGCGACCCGCAGGGCGCCGGTTCTCACGGAGCCGGTTTTGACGGCGCACGAATTTGCAGGTCCGCCTTCAGGCGGACAGCCGCTTCCAGCGCGAAGGCCGCAAAGACGCAAAGGGCGCGAAGAATGCCGGGATTTCAAACCGCTTCCAGCACGGAGCCCACGGAGACACAGAGGTCACGGAGAAAAGCATTCCGGCCGGATTCTCTCTGTGTTCTCTGTGCCTCTGTGCCCTCTGTGTCGAATGCGGCGAGGTTTTTGTAGGTCCGCCTTCAGGCGGACAACATCCCGGAGTACCTGCTGAAAAGAACGTGGCCCCGGAGCAAAGACGCAAAGAATCCGCGCTCGATTTCAAATTCTTGGCGTCCTTGGCGTCTTCGCGCACTTTGCGTTGAAGGCGTTTCATGAA
>CAUJIV010000043.1 GCA_963205435.1 Pseudomonadota bacterium | reverse complement strand
AGCGCGCCACCAGGTCGCCCTCGACCGCCGGGCGCGGTCCCTGCGCGCGGCGCGCCAGCACGGCATTCAGCGCCGTGCGTCCGGCGGCGGCATTCTCCGCGGTGCGGCCGAGGCGCCGCCGGATGCGGCCGAGGATGTCTTCCCGCGCGTCCAACGCCGCCTCAGGCCAGCCGGTTGCGCGGCTCGCCGCGGGCGAAGGCCTCGAGGTTGCCCGTCAGCTGGTCGAGCAGCGCCTGCATGGCGCCCGCCGAGGCCCAGGCGACGTGCGGCGTCAGGATGAAGTTGGGCAGGTCGAGCTCGAGCAGCGGGTTGCCCTGGCGCGGCGGCTCCTGCGACAGCACGTCGAAGCCGGCGCCGCCGATGCGCCCCTCCCTGAGCGCGCGCGCCAGCGCCGCCTCGTCCACCAGGCCGCCGCGCGCCGTGTTGATCAGCACGGCGTCGGGCTTCATCAGGCCGAGCTCCGCCGCGCCGATCATGCCGCGCGTCGCCTCGCTCAGCGGGCAGTGCAGCGAGACGACGTCGGCCTCGCGCAGCAGCGCCTCGAAGGCCGTGCGCCCGGGCCTCGCCTCGGGCGCCGGCACGCCCTTGCGCTCGGCCCACAGCACGCGCATGCCGAAGGCCTCGGCCAGGCGCGCCACGCCCTCGCCGAGCGAGCCGCGGCCGACGATGCCCAGCGTGGCGCCGTGCAGGTCGCCGATCGGATGGTCGAAGAAGCAGAACATCGGCGCCTGCTGCCACTTGCCGGCGGCGACGTCGTGCCGGTAGGCGAGCAGATTGCGCCGCAGCGCCAGCGCCAGCGCCATGACGTGCTCGGGCACCGTGCGCGCCGCGTAGCCGCGGATGTTGCTGACGACGACGCCGTGCTCGCGGCACCAGGCCAGGTCGACGTTGTCGCTGCCGGTGGCGGCGATGGCGATCATGCACAGCCGCGGCAGCGTCGCCAGCAAATCGCCGCGCAGCTGCAGCTTGTTCACGATGACGATGCTGGCCTCGGCCAGGCGCGGCGCCAGCTCTTCCTGCCGCGTCAGCGCGTGCTCGCTGTACTCGTGCGGGAAGTCCGGCCGGCGGAACTCGCCGCGGATCGAGTCGCGCTCGAGGAAGACGATGTGGTGCTGCGTCATGTCAGGTCTCATCCAGAAGTCGGCATGCCGAGCCCGGGCGCCGCGGCGTCCGCCGCCGGCCAGCGGCTGCTGACCACCTTGCCGCGCGTGTAGAAGCGCACGCCGTCGGCTCCATGCACGTGCAGGTCGCCGAACAGCGACTCCTTCCAGCCGCCGAAGGAGAAGAAGGCCGTCGGCACCGGCACCGGCACGTTGATGCCGACCATGCCGGCCTCGATCTCGTTCTGGAAGCGGCGCGCGGCGCCGCCGTCGCGCGTGAAGATCGCCGCGCCGTTGCCCCAGGGGCTGGCGTTGGCCAGCGCGATCGCCTCGTCCAGCGTGGCGGCGCGCAGCACGCACAGCAGCGGGCCGAAGATCTCCTCGCGGTAGATCGCCATCTGCGGCCGCACGCGGTCGAACAGCGTCGGGCCGAGGAAGAAGCCCTTGCCGGCCGCCGCCTCGAGCCCGCGGCCGTCGGCCACCAGCTCGGCGCCCTCGCGCACGCCCTGCTCGATGAAGCCGGCCACCCGGGCGCGGTGCGCCGCCGAGATCAGCGGCCCCATGTCGCTGCCCTCGGCGTCGCCCGGCCCGACGCGCAGGGCGGCGGCCCTCTCCTTCAGCCGCGCCACCAGCGCGTCGCCGGCGGCGCCCACCGCCACCACGGCGGAGATCGCCATGCAGCGCTCGCCGGCCGAGCCGAAGGCGGCGCCGGTGATCGCCTCGGCGGCGAAGTCGAGGTCGGCGTCGGCCAGCACGACGGCGTGGTTCTTGGCGCCGCCCAGCGCCTGCACGCGCTTGCCGGCGCGCGCGCAGGCCGCCTGGACGTGGCGCGCCACCGGCGTCGAGCCGACGAAGGAGACGGCCCGCACCAGCGGGTGGCCGACCAGCGCGTCCACCGCCGCGGCGTCGCCGTGCACCACGTTGAACACGCCCGGCGGCAGGCCGGCCTCGGCCAGCAGCTCGGCCATGCGCAGGCTGGCCGAGGGCACCTTCTCCGAGGGCTTCAGCACGAAGCTGTTGCCGCAGGCCAGCGCCAGCGGGAACATCCACAGCGGCACCATCGCCGGGAAGTTGAACGGCGTGATGCCGGCGCAGACGCCGAGCGGCTGGCGCAGCGACAGGCAGTCGATGCCGCCGCCGACGTTCTCGGCGAATTCGCCCTTCAGCAGGTGCGGGATGCCGCTGGCGAACTCGACCACCTCGATGCCGCGCGCCACCGAGCCGAGCGCGTCCTCCAGGGTCTTGCCGTGCTCCTCGACGACGAGGCGCGCCAGCGCCTTCCTGTCCCGCTCGAGCAGCTCGCGGAAGCGCATCAGGATGCGCACGCGGCGCAGCGGCGTCGTCTCGCGCCAGGCCGGGAAGGCGCGCGCCGCCGCCGACACCGCCCGCTCGATGTCCGGCGCCTCGCACAGCGGCGCGAGGCGGATCGCCTCGCCGCGCGCCGGGTCGAACACCTCGGCGCAGCCCTCGGCGAAGGCGGCCTGGGCGGCGCCGTCGATCCACAGCGGCAGGCGCGGCAGGGGCGCGGCTGTCTTGCCTGCGTTCATCTCTCTCTCCTGCCGGCGCGATAGCGCTCGCGGAAGGTGCGCCCCGGCGGCGCCGGCAGGTCGCGCCCGCCGGTCCATGCCGCGGCGAAGGCGAGGCGATGGATGCGCCCCTCGCCGCCGCCGAGCCGGCCGAGGACGCGCGCGGCGATCGCCGCCGCCAGCCCGTACAGCCGCGGCCGCAGCGCCAGCCAGGCCCACAGCCCGAGTGCCGCGCGCTCCTGCCGCGGCCGCAGGCCGCGCGCCGTCTGCTCCTCGCGCAACTGCCGCAGCAGGCCGGGCAGCGGGATCTTCACCGGGCAGACGGCGGCGCACTGGCCGCACTGCGTGCAGGCGTGCGGCAGGTCGGGCGCCTGTTCCAGCCCGAGCAGCAGCGGCGTCAGCACCGAGCCCATCGGCCCCGGATAGACCCAGCCGAAGGCGTGGCCGCCGACGGTCTGATACACCGGGCAGTGGTTCATGCAGGCGCCGCAGCGGATGCAGCGCAGCATGTCCTCGAAGTCGCCGCCGAGCACCCCGGCGCGGCCGTTGTCGACCAGGATGAAATAGAGGTGCTGCGGGCCGTCGCCGTCGTCCGGCCGCCGCGTCCCGGTGAGCAGCGAGAAGTAGTTGGAGATCGACTGCCCGGTGGCCGAGCGCGGCAGCAGGCGCATCAGCGTCGCCAGGTCCTCCAGGGTCGGGATCACCTTCTCGATGCCGGTGATGACGACATGCACGCGCGGCAGCGTCGTCACCATGCGGCCGTTGCCCTCGTTGGTCACCAGCGCCACCGAGCCGGTCTCGGCGACGAGAAAGTTGCCGCCCGAGATGCCCATGTCCGCCGTCAGGAAGTGGCCGCGCAGCACCTCGCGCGCCTCCCGCGTCATCTCGCCGATCTCCGTCTTGCGCGGCCTGCCGTGGCGGCGCGCGAACAGCTCGGCAACTTCCTCCTTGGTCTTGTGGATCGCCGGCGCGATGATGTGCGAGGGCCGCTCGTCGCCGTTGATCTGCAGGATGTACTCGCCGAGGTCGGTCTCCACCGGTTGCACGCCGGCGGCTGCCAGCGCGGCGTTCAGCCCCGCCTCCTCGGAGAGCATCGACTTCGACTTGATCGCCTTCCCCACGCCGTGGCGGCGCGCGATGCCGGCCACCAGGCGGCAGATCTCGGCGCCGTCGCGCGCCCACAGCACGCGGCCGCCGCGCCGCGTCGCCTCGTCCTCGAAGCGCTCCAGCCACAGGTCGAGGTCGGCCGCGCAGCCGCCGCGGATCGTCTTGCCCGCCTCGCGCGTCGCCTCGAAGTCGATCTCCGCCACCGCCCGCTTGCGGCCCTCGACGAACAGCGCCTTCGACGCCGACAGCTTGGCCTGCAGCGCGCGGTCGGCGGCGGCCGCCGCCGACCGCGCCTTGAATTGAGGGGAGAGGTTTTCCATGTCGCCGGAGCCCGAGCCGGCATTATCGCAGAATGCCCGCCGCGGGCGCCGGCGGCTGCGGCCGGGCGCTGCCGCCCGGCGTCAGCCGGCGCTGCCGCGCCCGAGCGCCGCGCTCGGTCGGCTGGCGCCGGCCGAAGCGCTCTCGATCCAGCGCTTGATGCGGTTGGCGTCGCCGATGCGCGTCAGCCGGCCCCAGGAGTCGAGCAGGACGATGACCACCGGCCGCTGGTTCAGCCAGGCCTGCATCACCAGGCACTTGCCCGCCTCGCGGATGTAGCCGGTCTTCGACACGGCGATCTCCCAGCCCGGCGTCTGGCTGCGCACCAGCAGGTTGGTGTTGTGGAAGGCCAGCCCGCGGCCATCCACTTCCAGGACGCGCTCGCCGGTGGTCGACAATTCGCGGATGAGCGGATAGCGCGAGGCGGCGGCGACCATCTTGGTCAGGTCGCGCGCGCTCGAGACGTTCGCCGCCGTCAGGCCGGTGGCGTCGTGGAAACGGGTGTCCCTGAGGCCGATGGCGGCCGCCTTGTGGTTCATGGCGACGATGAAGGCCTCGCGCCCTCCCGGATAATGCCGCGACAGCGCCGAGGCGGCGCGGTTCTCGGAAGCCATCAGGGCCAGCAGCAGCAGGTTCTCGCGGCTCAGCCGGCTGCCGACGCGCAGGTGCGAGCGGGTGCCCTTCAGCGTGTCCACGTCCTCCTCGCCGATGGCGAGGATCTCGTCGAGCGGCAGCTGCGCGTCGAGCACCACCATCGCCGTCATCAGCTTGGTGATCGAGGCGATCGGCAGCACCGCGTCCGGATTCTTCTCGAACAGCACTTCGCCGGTCGACTGGTCCTGCACGACGACGGCGGTGGACTTCAGCATCAGGTTGTCGGACTCCGCCGCATCGCTGCGCGGCACCGGCTGCCTCGCTTCGGGCCGCTTCGCCGCCTTGGCCTTCCTGACGGGCTCCTGCTTCAGGGTCTTGCGCTTGGCCGCCGGCTTCCTGTCGGGCGCTGCCGTCGCGGCATCGGTCGCGGCGAGCGAGCCCAGCGCCAGAGTTGCGCAGAGGGCGAACAGCGCCTTGCGCGTCCGATTTTCTCCCAGTCCGGATTTTTTCATTTTAAACCTGAAATTGATGAGCCTGGGCATGAGTTTACACGATTTTATTTGTGTCGTTTCTACTTGTTTCAAGCCATCGCGCGCCCTCGTCGTCCCGCCTCCTGCTCCATGGAGCCCGGAGCCGCCTCACTGCCGCAACGGCTCGACCTTGACCGAGTCGACGAGATGGTAGAACACCGCCTCCAGCGCGTCGAAGAAGCGCGGATTGGCCAATGAGTCCTGGCTGGCCGTCATGGTAAGCGCGATGACATAGCCGGTGTCGGCCACATTCGTCGCCCAGATGAGGTAGGGGCCTTCCACATCTTCGCGCGGGCGCAGGCGGTCCCGCCCGGTCTCCTGCACCCGCCACTGGCGGCCGTTGCGCGCCTTGTCCGACCAGCGCCCCTCCGGATAGCGTTTGGTGAAGCGCTCCTCGAAGGCAGCCATGCTCATCTTGTGCAGACGCAGATTCAGGGCATGGCTCGGTCCCCACCAGGATTCGAAGCAGATGGGGCGATAGCCCGTCTCCGCGTCCTGGTGGCGGGCCAGCCGGCCACTGACATCCACATAGGTCTTGCCGACGTAGAAGTCGCTGGTGACATACCTTTTCAGGCTGTATTTTTTGTCTCCGCGCTGCCAGGCAATGCCGTTTTCTTCGTAGATGTCCAGCACGTCATAGAAATAGCTGCGCTTGCCGCCAACTCCTGGCCGCTCCAATTTCGCGTAATCGCAGTTGGATGTGTTCAGCCATTGGTGGGTCACCCGGTATTTGTCGAGGAATTTGTATTGATAGGTCTCGTAGACTTGGGTAAGAGGCAAATCCAGCGCGCCGGGGCGGGCGTAGCGATCGTCGTTGCGCCTGATCGCCTCCTCGATGCCGCAGCCGGCGAGCAGCAGGGCACAGGCCAGCGCGAGCGGGGCGAGTCGCAGGGTCATGATTCTGTCGAGGGGCCTCACTCCAGCCGCAGCAGCCGGATGCCGGCCTTGTCGGCCAGGGGTCTCAACAGGACTTCGTCGCTCCGGGCGACGACGGCGCACAGCCAGCGCTCGCCGCCCCCGGCGCCGGCCGGCAGGGCGCGCAGCGCCGCCTCGACCACGGCGGCCACCGCGCCGGGGTCGCTGCCGTCGACCAGGATCGCGGCATTGCGCGGGAAGCGCAGCAG
>CAUJIV010000042.1 GCA_963205435.1 Pseudomonadota bacterium | reverse complement strand
GCGCATCAGCGTCGCCGGCGGCCGATTGGCGCCGGGGTTGGCGTCGATGTAGCGAAAAGTCAGTGTCGCCGGGACGGCGGCGGCATTGACCTCGACGATGCCGCTGCCCGGAATCGGCGCGAAAAATTCCTGGCAGACCGGCGTCGTCGACCGTCTGAAGCGACCGGGCGACACGGCGGTGAGCACGATGCCCTCGCGGTCGCCCTGGCTGCTTGCGAGTTCGATCGTCACGCTGTTCAGGCCGGCCAGGTCGGGATCGACCAGCTCGATGGCCAGCGGCACGGCCGCGCCCGGGCAGGGCGCCAGGCTGCCCAGGGGCAGGGCGGCGGGCATCACCGACAGTGTCGCCAGCGCGCCCGCTTCGCTGGAAAAGGGGTTGTCGCCGGAGACGGCAGCCAGACGCCAGCCCTCTTTGGCACGGTGCATGAGGAAAGTGCTGCGGCCGCGGAAGAGACCCGGCGTGAAGTCGGCGACACCGAAGAAGCGCTTCTCCCAGGCCGCCTCGATCATCGTCACGTCGGGACCGGCGGTGACGTTGGCCTCGAACAGGTGCAGGCGGATCTGCTTCAGGGCGGTCGTGTCGCGGCGCAGGCCGTCGATGAAGCGCTGGTAGCCGATCATGCCCGGATCGAGGCGCGACTGGATCAGGCCGACGTCGCCGGTCTCGTAGGCGCGGATCAGTTCGTCGAGGGCCGTGCGCGCCGCCTTCATGTCCTCGAAGCCGGCAACCTGGGCGGACTGCGCCGGCACGGCGGGCTGCGCCCCGGCGGGGGCGGCCAGCAGCAGGCCGAGGAGCAGGAGCGGCAGGGCGGCGTTCATGAGTTTCCCTTATGCATAATCGATAAACGGGGCGGCCGGCCGCGGGTTGACGCCATTCAGAAGGCGTAGCTCAACTGGATGCCGGCCAGGCGGTCGCGCCAGGCGATGGCGGCGCGATCCTGGAAGCTGCTGGTGCCGCGCAGGTAGAGGCGGAGGCCGCCGCGCTGGCCGAGCGCTCGCCCGGCATCGAGCTGGTACCAATACTGGCGCAGGCCGCCGCCGGTCGCGTCATGGCCGCGGCTGCCGCCGAGAATCGCGCTCAGGCGGCCCCAGGGCTGCCGTTCCCCGCTGATCACAAGATTGAGGGTGTTCAGGGCGGCGGTTGCACCGGTTTCGAGGTGCTGGCGCTGGGTGCTGGCTGTTGCGGTGGCATTCAGCGTCCAGGAGGCCGGCACCACGTCGGTGGCATCGCTCCAGTTGCGCCCGTAGCTGGCGGACCAGGTATCCGTGCGGCTGTCGGATCCGGCAGTGACGCTGTTCGACTGCTTGCTGTTCTGGTAGCCGAGCGAGGCGTTCCAGGCCATCGCCGCATAGCTCAGGGTCGCGCCCTGATTCTGGCTGCGGTTGCTGGCGCCGCCGCTGCTCTTGCCGTGCGATTCGCCGGCGCTCAGGCCGAGCCCGAGGCCGGGCACGCTGGGAAAATTGATCTGCGCGCGCAGGCTGGCGGCCTCGGTCTTGCCGATGAACGGGGTGTAAGGCATGACCGGTGTCGGCGGGATGGTGGGCGGCGGCGGCGGCACGGGCGGCGCCGCCATCCGGTTTTCCGATCGGCGCACGTCTCCGGTCAGGCTCATCCACTGGGCCGCCTGCCAGCTGGCGTTGGCGTAGGTCTCGCGGATGCCGGCGCCGGCGAGTCCCGACAGGCTGGCGTAGTAGCGCCCCAGATCGTGATGGCCGAGACGCAGGCCGAGCTTGTCGCCCTGCCAGCCGCCGTCGACGATCAGCGCCCGGTCACGGTGGCCGTCCAGCCCCTTTTCGCCGTAGCGGCTGAGCCCGCCCTCTGCCTGAAGGTAATACCGCCCCTCGCGCCAGTTCAGTCCGGCGGTGGCCGTGCTGCCCGACGAAGGCACCTGTGCCAGGACATTGGCGCCGACCGAGTCGCCGTCCTCGCGGTAGCCCTGCGCCGTGGCGTAGGCCTGGAGATTCTGGCCGAAGGAGGATTCGGCCTTGAGGGCGTAGGCGTTCTTCAGGAACATGCGCCGCCGTCCCTGGTCGGCCAGCGCTTCCCAGCTTTCGGCGATGACGCCGGCCGAGGCCGATACCAGGGTCTGGCCGAAGTAGCGCTGCGCCAGCAGGCCGCGCAGCGGCAGGTTGGCGCCGAGCGAGGAATGGTTGACCGCCACGTCGCCGAAAGCGACGCGGTAGCCCAGCCCGGCGCGGCCGACGTTGAGGGTGTTGATCTGGGAATTGCCCAGCATGATCGCGGAAGGGTCGTCGGACTGGGTCAGGGCGAACTGCGCCCAGGACACATCGCCCTCGGACGCCGTTCCGCGCAGGTCGCTTTGCATGCCGATACGGTGGAAGTGGCCGCCGCTGTAGGGCGTCAGGGTCGCGCCGCCGCTGGCGCTGCGCGAATAGAAATCGACCGTGGCGCCGCCGTGCCATTCGATCCTGGTCGCGCCGTCTTCGTCCGGGGCGAGCCGAGGCGCGGGCGCGCCGGAAGCCTGGGCGAATTGGGACAG
The DNA here is from genome assembly GCA_963205435.1 of Pseudomonadota bacterium. Lineage (GTDB taxonomy): Bacteria > Pseudomonadota > Gammaproteobacteria > Burkholderiales > Rhodocyclaceae > Desulfobacillus. The sequence continues at coordinate 776 of CAUJIV010000042.1, read as the reverse complement.
CACGGTGGAGTTGTCGGAGAGCTGGGTGCCAGCCCTCGCCGAAGAACTGGCCAGGCCCAATACGATCACCGGCAGCGCACACTGTCGCAACCTTGCGCACGCGCACCCGCCTGACCGAAGCGGACTTTGGATCAGACCCCCCTCCTTTGCCTTTGGCAACCCGGCGGCGAGCCTGCCGTCGGGGTCTGACCGCGCGAGCCTGGCGCGCGGATTATCAGTCTAATGCCATCATCCTAGACCCGGAAGCGGAGCGAAGCAAGGACGATCTGCCCTCAGGCGCCAAGAAGACTGCGCCACCAGCGCTTGCGGGATTCCGGCAGGGGGCCGGCGCGTTGCAGTTCGACGGGCGGCACGCGGCTCATGATCCAGCCGGGCGGCGGTGGGTTCTTGCTGAAGCCGCAGGAGACGCCGAGGTTGTTCGGGTCGTAGATCTTGACGATGCGCGGCGCTTCGAGGTCGTCGGCGTAGACAATGCCGCAGTAGTCGTGATGGTGCTCGCGGCGCAGCAGCGCGTCGGTCTCGGCGAGGAAGCGTTCCACCTCTTCCGCCGTCGCCGGCGCCGCCGGCAGCGGCTCGCCCACCGCATAGAGATACCAGCCGGCGCCGCGATCGATGCGCGCCCAGAAGTCGGAGAGCTGCTGCCAGGACAGCAGGCTCCACAGGCGGCCGCTGTAGAGCTGCTCGAACTCGGCGGCGGTTGCGCCCATCAGCGCTCGAGCTGCGATACGTCGCGCACGGCGCCGGTGTCGGCGCTGGTGGTCATGGCGGCGTAGGCC
>CAUJIV010000041.1 GCA_963205435.1 Pseudomonadota bacterium | reverse complement strand
ACGCGCTCTACCGCCATCAGGCGAATCGCCTCAAGCGTCTGCCGATCCAATGTCCGTCCGTCTCTCTTCATGAACAATGAGATCATCATGGCTGCACAAAGTTCAACGATTGTCGCCTTATTTATCGACTAGTGAGTAAATTTTGGTTTCGGCTGGCTTGCCGCAGGCAAGCCAGCCTTCACCGAAATTCTCAGCGCGCCGGCTCGATCGCTTCCAGGCCGCCCATGTACGGCCTGAGGGCGGCGGGCACTTCGACGCTGCCGTCGGCGCGCTGGTAATTTTCCAGCACGGCGACGAGGGTGCGGCCGACGGCGAGGCCGGAGCCGTTCAGGGTGTGGACCAGTTCCGGCTTTCCCTTGTCGCCGCGGAAGCGCGCCTGCATGCGCCGCGCCTGGAAGGCCTCGAAGTTGCTGCAGGAGGAGATCTCGCGGTAGGCGTTCTGCCCCGGCAGCCAGACCTCGAGGTCATGGGTCTTCGCCGCCGAGAAGCCCATGTCGCCGGCGCACAGGACCATGCGGCGATAGGGCAGCTCGAGCCGCTCGAGGATGGTCTCGGCGTGGCGCGTCAGCTCTTCCAGCGCCTCCCAGGAACGCTCGGGCCTCTCGATGCGCACCAGCTCGACCTTGTCGAACTGGTGCTGGCGGATCATGCCGCGCGTGTCCTTGCCGTAGGAGCCGGCCTCGCGGCGGAAGCACGGCGTGTGGCAGACGAACTTGAGCGGCAGTTGCTCTGCGTCGACGATGGCCTCGCGCACGATGTTGGTGACCGGCACTTCCGCCGTCGGGATGAGGAAGTAGCCGTCGTCGCTGACGTGAAACAGGTCCTCGTGGAATTTCGGCAGCTGGCCGGTGCCGAACAGGCTGTTGCCGTTGACGAGATAGGGCGCGTAGATCTCGGTGTAGCCGTGCTCTTGGGTGTGCACGTCGAGCATGAACTGGGCGAGCGCGCGGTGCAGGCGGGCGACGGCGCCGCGCAGCAGCGAAAAGCGCGCGCCGCTGATCTTCGCCGCCGAGTCGAAGTCGATGCCGTCCAGCGCGGCGCCGAGATCGACGTGGTCGCGCGCAGGAAAATCGAAGCGGCGCGGCTCGCCCCAGCGCTTCGCCTCGACGTTGTCGGCGTCGCTGCGGCCCGGCGGCACGCTCTCGTGCGGCAGGTTGGGGAGCAGCGAGACGAAGACGTCGATGCGCTCGAGCAGGCCGGCCAGCGCCGCCTCGTCCTGCTTCAGTTCCTCGCCGAGTCCGGCCACCTCCCGCATCACGGCGGCGGGGTCCTCGCCCTTCGCCTTGAGCTGGCCAATCTGTTTGGAGAGGGCATTGCGCCTTGCCTGCAGTTCCTGGGTGCGCACCTGCAGCGTTTTGCGCTCGTCCTCCAGCGCCCTGAAGGCGGCGGCGTCGAAGCCGGCGCCGCGCGCGGCGAGGCCGGCCGTCACCTCGTCGGGGCGGCTGCGCAGGAGTTGTAGGTCGAGCATGTCGGCTTCCTGTCGAAGGTGCTGCCGGCCGTCAGCGCTTGCCGCGCTTGCCGTCCAGCTCGCGCAGATGGGCCAGCTTCTCGGCGATCTGCGCCTCGAGCCCGCGCCCGCTCGGCCGGTACCAGCTCACTGGCGGCATGCCTTCCGGAAAGTAGTTCTCGCCGGCGGCGTAGGCTTCCGGCTCGTCGTGGGCGTAGCGGTAGTCGCGGCCGTGGCCGAGCGTCTGCATCAGCTTCGTCGGCGCGTTGCGCAGGTGCAGCGGCACCTCGCGCGAGCCGTCGCCGGCGACGAATTTGCGCGCCGCATTATACGCGAGGTAGACGGCGTTCGATTTCGCCGCGCAGGCCATGAAGACCAGCGCCTCGGCCAGCGCCAGCTCGCCCTCGGGCGAGCCGAGCCGCTCGTAGGTCTCGACGGCGTTCAGCGCGATCTGCAGCGCGCGCGGGTCGGCCAGGCCGATGTCCTCGCTCGCCATGCGGATGATGCGCCGGCCCAGGTAGAGCGGGTCGGCGCCGCCGTCGAGCATGCGCACGAGCCAGTAGAGCGAGGCGTCGGGATCGGAGCCGCGCACCGACTTGTGCAGCGCCGAGATCTGGTCGTAGAAGACGTCGCCGCCCGTGTCGAAGCGGCGCAGGTTCCCGGCCAGGGCGCCCTGCAGGAAGTCGGCGTCGACGCGGTCGCGGCCGGCGCTCGCCGCCGCCGTGCGCACGATCTCCAGGGCGTTGAGCAGGCGCCGCGCGTCGCCGTCGGCCAGCGCGACCAGCCTGCGCTTCGCCGCGTCGTCGAAGGCCAGCTCGGGGAAGGCGCGCGCGCGGGCGCGCTCGAGCAGCTCGCCCAGCTCGTCCTCGCCGAGGCTCTTCAGCACGTACACCGCGGCGCGCGAGAGCAGCGCGCTGTTCACCTCGAAGGAGGGGTTCTCGGTGGTGGCGCCGACGAAGGTAAGGAGGCCCTGCTCGACATAGGGCAGGAAGGCGTCCTGCTGGGCCTTGTTGAAGCGGTGCACCTCGTCGACGAAGAGCAGCGTGCGGCGGCCGCTCTGCGCCAGCGTCAGCTCGGCGCGGCTGACCGCCTCGCGGATGTCCTTGACGCCGGAGAAGACCGCCGAGAGGGCGATGAATTCGGCGTCAAAGGCCTCGGCCATCAGGCGCGCCAGCGTCGTCTTGCCGACGCCGGGCGGTCCCCACAGGATCATCGAGTGAGGCGTGCGCGACTCAAAGGCGAGGCGCAGCGGCTTGCCCGGGCCGAGCAGATCGCGCTGGCCGACCACTTCATCCAGGCTGCGCGGGCGCATCAGCTCGGCCAGCGGCGCGTGCGGCCGCTGTTCGAAAAGGTCGCTCACCGGCCCCTCCCCGCGCCCGGACTGCGGCGGCCTGCCGTCGCCTCCATGGCCGCGCTATTCGCCGAGGACATCGGCCCCGGGCGGCGGCGTGAAGGCGAACTGGGACGGCGACAGCCGCGGATTGCGCTCGAAGTTCTCGAAGGCGATGGTCGTCACCTGGCCGAAGCTGTCGGTCAGCTCCATCGCCCGCAGCGTGTCGCCGACGAAACCGAGGCGCATCGCCTGAAAGCCGCTGTCCTGCGCCTTCGGCCGCGCGTCGACCCATTCGATGCCGTCGCGGCTGCCGCCTTCGGCGAGCTCGAAATTCTTCTCCAGCGCGTTGTCGCCGGCGAGCAGCGCCGCCGGGCTGCTGCCGAGGGCCTCGGCCAGCCGCTTGACGCTGACCTGGTTGAGGTCGCGGTCGTATACCCACAGCTTCTCGCCGTCGCCGACGATCAGCTGATGGTAGGGCTTCTCGTAGGTCCAGCGGAACTTGCCGGGGCGCAGGAACAGCATGCTGCCGGCGGCCAGCTGCGGCTTGCGGCCGCTCTTCGCGGCGACGGTCTGGACGAAATCGGCGCGGCCGCTGCGCGTGCCCTCGACGAAGGCCTTCAGCCTGTCGAGCGCGGCGGCCTCGGCAATACCCACGGCAAACGCATTCAACGCAAAGAGCGCAAAGATCGCAAAAATTCCTGTTGGTTTTCTTTGCGTCCTCTGCGCCTTTGCGTTCTCTGCGTTGAAAGAGGTTTTGTTCGTCATCACCCCTCTCGCGCCGGCACCACCACCTCGCGGTTGCCGTTGGCGCCCATCGGCGTGACCAGGCCGGCGCGCTCCATCTGCTCGATCAGCCGCGCGGCGCGGTTGTAGCCGATGCGCAGATGGCGCTGCACCAGCGAGATCGACGGGCGCCGCGTCTGCAGCACCACTTCGACGGCGCGGTCGTAGAGCGGATCGGACTCGTCGCCGCCGCCGACCTCGCCGCCGGCGGCTTCGCCCTCGCCGCCCTCGGGCGGCTCGAGGATGCTGTCGACATACTCGGGCCGGCCGGTCTTCTTCAGGTAATCGACGACGGCGTGCACCTCGCTGTCGGCGACGAAGGCGCCATGCACGCGCACCGGCAGGCCGGTGCCCGGCGGCAGGTAGAGCATGTCGCCCTGGCCGAGCAGGGCCTCGGCGCCCATCTGGTCGAGGATGGTGCGCGAGTCGACCTTGCTCGAGACCTGGAAGGAGATGCGCGCCGGGATGTTGGCCTTGATCAGGCCGGTGATGACGTCGACCGACGGGCGCTGGGTCGCCAGCACGAGGTGGATGCCGGCGGCGCGCGCCTTCTGCGCCAGCCGCGCGATCAGCTCCTCGACCTTCTTGCCGACCACCATCATCAGGTCGGCCAGTTCGTCGATGACCACCACCACGTAGGGCAGCGGCGCCAGCGGCTCGGAATTCTCGGGTGTCAGCGAGAAGGGGTTGCCGACCGGCGCGCCGGCCCTGGCGGCGTCGCGAATCTTGCTGTTGCAGCCGGAGAGGTTCCTCACGCCGAGCGCCGACATCAGGCGGTAGCGACGGTCCATCTCGCCGACGCACCACTGCAGGGCGTTGGCGGCCTGCTTCATGTCGGTGACCACCGGCGCCAGCAGGTGCGGGATGCCCTCGTAGACGGAGAGCTCGAGCATCTTCGGGTCGACCAGGATCAGGCGCACCTCGGCCGGCTCGGACTTGTACACCAGCGAGAGGATCATGGCGTTAAGGCCGACCGACTTGCCCGAGCCGGTGGTGCCGGCCACCAGCAGGTGCGGCATCTTCGCCAGGTCGGCGACCACCGGCGCGCCGCCGATATCCTTGCCCAGCGTCAGGGTCAGCGGCGAATGCATGTCGTGGTAGGTCTTCGAGCCGAGGATCTCCGACAGCCGCACCGTCTGCCGCTTCGGGTTGGGCAGCTCGAGGCCCATGCAGGACTTGCCCGGGATGGTCTCCACCACGCGCACGCTGACCACCGACAGCGAGCGCGCCAGGTCCTTCATCAGGTTGACGATCTGCACGCCCTTGACGCCCACCGCCGGCTCGATCTCGTAGCGGGTGATGACCGGGCCGGGATAGGCGGCGAGCACCTTCACCTGCACGCCGAAGTCGGCCAGCTTGCGCTCGATCAGGCGCGAGGTGAACTCCAGCGTCTCGGCCGAGGGCGGCTCGACCTCGTGCGTCGGCTCCTCGAGCAGGTGCAGCGGCGGCAGGGCGCCGCCGGGGATGTCGATGAAGAGCGGCGCCTGGCGCTCCTTCTCGCGGCGCGGCGATTTCTCGATCTCGATTTCCGCCGGCTCGATGCGGATCGGCTCGGGATGGATTTCCTCGATGCGCCGGCGCTCGATCTCGACTTCTTCCTCGCGGCTGCGCGCCACCTCGCGGCCGATGCGCCGATCCTGCCAGCCCTGGTAGAGGGCGACGAGGCCGAGCGCGGCGGCTTCCAGCAGCGTGCCGAGGCGCTCGATCAGGCGCAGCCAGGACAGGCCGGTGAAGATCGACAGCCCGGCGGCGAAGAGGGCGATCAGCAGCAGCGTGCCGCCGGTGAAGCCGAAGAACTGGGCGAACAGGCTGCCGGCCTCGATGCCGAGCATGCCGCCCGGCTCGATTGGCAGCGCCGCCGTGCTGCTGTGGAAGCGCAGCGCCTCCAGCCCGCTCGAGGCGGCGAGCAGGACGACGAAGCCGGTCAGAGCGATAAGGAAGGGCCGCCGGTCGGCATGGAAGATGCCCTCGAGGCGGCGATACCCCCAGACCACCAGGAAGAGCAGGAACACCACCCACCACCAGGCGGAGAGGCCGAAGAGATAGAGCAGGAGGTCGGCCAGCCAGGCGCCGGCGCGGCCGCCCGGATTGGCGATGTGCTCGACCCGGGCGGCATGCGACCAGCCCGGATCGGCCTTGTCGTAGCCGTAGAGAATCAGCGCGAGGTAGAGCGCGACGCCGCCGAGCACCAGCCAGCGCGCTTCCTGCAGGAGCGCCACGATCTTGTCCGGCAGGGGCTGGGGGACGGTTTTCTCTTGCACGCTGGACGTTGCTCACAGGGCCCGGTCTGGCGGCCGGACGATGGCGGATTATACGCCGCCGCGGCAATGGCTCCTAAGCGAAGCGCAGCTTGTCGCGCAGCAGGATGCGGCCGCCATCCTCCTCGATGAGGCCCTGCAGCTGCAGGTCCTTCATGACGCGGCTGACCATCTCGCGCGAGGCGCCGACCATCTTGGCGATGTCCTGGCGCGAGATCTTGCGCGTCACCACCCGCTGGCCCTCGCCGTCCTCCTCGGCCATCTCCAGCAGCAGGCGGGCGACGCGGCCGAAGACATCCATCAGCGCCAGGCTCTCGATCTTGCGGTCGGCGTTGCGCAGGCGCTTGACCAGGCTGCGCATGATGTAGAGGGAGACGTCGAAATTCTCCGCCAGGCAGCGCTTGAAGTCGCTCTTGGCGATGACGATCAGCTCGCACGGCGTGGTGGAGATGACGGTGGCCGAGCGCGGATTGTCGTCGAGCACGCCCATCTCGCCGAAGAACTCGCCCGGGCCGAGGTTGGAGAAGATGACTTCGCGCCCCTCCTCGTCGGAGACCAGCACCTTGAGCCCGCCGGAGAGGATGAAATAGACGAAATCGGTGCGGTCGCCGGCGCGCAGGATGGTGGCGCCGCGCGGCACCTTGCGGAAGACGGCGACACGGGCGATCGGCATCAGGCGCTCGACCGGCAGCGACTCGAAGACGGGCAACGAGCGCAGGGCATCGATGGTGACGCTGCTTCCTGACAACATGCCGGCTCCTCCCCTGCCGCCGCGGCCGTGCGGCCGCGCTCTCGTCCTGCGTTTTTTTCGTGCGGTTCGCCGGGGATTATAGGCCGAATCCACGGGCGCTGTCGCCGCTGCCGGGCCGGACCTCCAGTATAATCGCGGCATCCCGTTTCCAGCCGAGCGACCGCGCCATGAACAGCCCCGCCCGCCATGCCCGTCTCATCATCCTCGGTTCCGGCCCGGCCGGCTACACCGCCGCCGTCTACGCCGCCCGCGCCAACCTGAAGCCCCTGCTCATCACCGGCCTCGCCCAGGGCGGCCAGCTGATGAACACCACCGACGTGGACAACTGGCCGGCCGACGCCGACGGCGTGCTCGGCCCCGACCTGATGGCGCGCTTCCAGAAGCACGCCGAGCGCTTCAGCACCGAGATCGTCTTCGACCACATCCACACCGCGAAGCTCGGCGAGAAACCGTTCACCCTGGTCGGCGACAGCGGCAGCTACAGCTGCGACGCCCTCGTCATCGCCACCGGCGCCACGGCGAAATACCTCGGCCTGCCTTCCGAGGAGGCGTTCTCCGGCCGCGGCGTCTCCGCCTGCGCCACCTGCGACGGCTTCTTCTACAAGGGCCAGGAGGTCGCCGTCATCGGCGGCGGCGACACCGCCGTCGAGGAGGCGCTCTACCTCGCCAACATCGCCCGCAGAGTGACGCTGGTGCATCGCCGCGACCAGTTTCGCGCCGAGAGGATCATGGTCGACAAGCTGATGGAGAAGGTGAACGGTGGCAACATCGTGCTCGAGCTCGACAGCGTGCTCGACGAGGTGCTCGGCGACGACAGCGGCGTCACCGGCATGCGCGTGCGCAACGTCAAGAGCGGCGCGACGAAGGACATCGCCCTCGCCGGCGTCTTCATCGCCATCGGCCACAAGCCCAACACCGAGATTTTCGCCGGCCAGCTCGAGCTCGACGCCAACGGCTACCTCGTCACCCAGGGCGGGCGCGGCGGCAACGCCACGCAGACCAGCCTGCCCGGCGTCTTCGCCGCGGGCGACGTCGCCGACCCGGTCTACAAGCAAGCGGTGACCAGCGCCGGCACCGGCTGCATGGCGGCGCTCGACGCCGAGAAATACCTCGACCATCTCGGAAACCCGGGATGACACCGCGCCGGGCGCCCTCCGAGGAAGAGCGCGCCCTGTTCCGCCAGGCCGTCAGCGGCGCCGAGCCGCTGAAGCACGACAAGGTTCACCACGAACCGCCCCTGCCGCCTGCCGTGCCGCGCCAGCGCCGCCGCGACGAGTCGGCGGCGCTCGCCGCATCGCTCCAGCCCGACCCGCTCGATCTCGCCCTCGAGGGCGGCGACGAACCCTCCTGGCTGCGGCCCGGGCTGGCGCGCGGCGTGCTGCGCGACCTGCGCCGCGGCCGCTGGGTGGTCCAGGCCGAGCTCGACCTGCACGGCGCCAACCGCGATGAGGCGCGCGAGCTGCTGGCCGCCTTCCTCGCCAGCTCCCTCAGGCGCGGCCAGCGCTGCGTGCGCATCATCCATGGCAAGGGGCTCGGCTCGCCCGGCCGCGAGCCGGTGCTGAAGGGACTGGTGCGCGGCTGGCTGACGCGTCGCGGCGAGGTGCTCGCCTACTGCCAGGCGCGCGCCGCCGAGGGCGGCTCGGGCGCGCTGCTCGCCTTGCTGAAAAGCCCGCCGGCGTGAGGCCGCGGACGGCGCTTCCGGCCGGCCCGCTGCTGCTTCTGGCGGCGCTGGCGGCGCTGGCCTTCGTCGCCCGCCCGCTGACGCCGATCGACGAGACGCGCTATGTCGGCGTCGCCTGGGAGATGTGGCTGCGCGGCGACTGGCTGCTGCTGTTCAAGAACGGCGCGCCCTACAGCCACAAGCCGCCGCTGCTGTTCTGGCTCTACAACCTGGGCTGGGCGCTGACCGGCGTCAACGAATGGTGGCCGCGCCTCGTCTCCCCGCTGTTCTCCCTCGGCTGCCTGCTGCTGACGCTGTCGCTGGCGCGGCGGCTGTGGCCCGCCAGGGCCGGCGTCGCGACGGCGGCGGCCTGGATCCTCGCTTCCAGCCTGCTGTGGATGCTGTTCTCCACCGCGGCGATGTTCGACGTCATGCTGGCCTTCTTCGTCCTGCTCGGGTTGCGCGGACTGCTGCTCGCCGCCGACGGCGCGACGCCGCGCGGCTTCGCCTGGCTGGCGATCGCGGTCGGCTTCGGCGTGCTGGCGAAGGGCCCGGTGATCCTGCTGCACCTGCTGCCGGCGGCGCTGCTGGCGCCCTGGTGGCGGTCGGGCCTCGGCTCCCGGCGCTGGTTCGGCGGCCTGCTGCTGGCGGTGCTGGGCGGCGCCGCCATCGCCCTGGCCTGGGCGCTGCCGGCGGCGGCCAGGGGCGGGGAGGAATACGCCCGCATGATCTTCTGGGGCCAGACCGCGGGGCGCGTGGCGGACTCCTTCGCCCACAAGCGGGACTTCTGGTGGTATCTGCCGCTGCTGCCGCTGCTGCTGTTTCCCTGGCTCGCCTGGCCGGCGCTGTGGCGGAGCGCCGCCGGCTTGCGCCGCGAGGGCCTTGACGGCGGCCTGCGCTTCTGCCTCGCCTGGCTGCTGCCGGCCTTCGCCACCTTCTCGCTGATCAGCGGCAAGCAGGTCCATTACCTGGTGCCGCTGCTGCCGGGCTTCGCGCTGCTCGCCGCCCGCCTGCTGGCGCGGAACGTGGACAACGGCCCCGCCCTCCTCGACGGCTTGTGGCTGCCGGCGCTGCTGGCCGCGGCGGCGGGCGTGGCGATGCTCGCGCTCTCCCCCGGAGGACCAGGCGGCAAGCTCGAATCGTGGCAGGGACTGCCGCGCTGGCCTGGCGCGGCCCTGCTGCTCGCCTCCGCGCTGGCCGTCCTGGCCGGCCGCAAGGCGGCATGGCGGCTCATTTCCCTCGCCCTGCTCGGCGCCGCGCTGTTCGCCCTGGTCCAGCTCTGGGTCTCGGACGCCCTCTGGCTGCGCTACGACGTGGGCCCGGTGGCGGAGGAAATCGGCCGGCTGCAGGCGCGCGGGACGGCGCTGGCGAACAAGGGCGAATACCACGCGCAGTATCAGTTTGTCGGGCGGCTGCGCCAGCCGCTGGACGAGGTCGACAGTCCGGAGGAAATCGCCGCCTGGTTCGCCCGCCATCCGGACGGCATGCTGATCGCCTACGAGAAGCCGCGGCCGGGCGAGCCGCCGCCGCTCTTCAGCCGGCCCTACATCGGCGAGACGGTGATGCTGCTCGACGCCGCCGGCGCGCGGGCGCGCGGGCTGCTCAGATAGCCGACTCGCCGGTCTCGCCGGTGCGGATGCGCACGACCTGCTCGACCGGCGTGACGAAGATCTTGCCGTCGCCGATCTTGCCGGTGCGGGCGGCCTTGATGATGGCCTCGATGGCCTGCTCGACGCCGGCTTCCGGCACGACCACCTCGATCTTGATCTTCGGCAGGAAGTCGACGACGTATTCGGCGCCGCGGTAGAGCTCGGTGTGGCCCTTCTGCCGGCCGAAGCCCTTCACCTCGGTGACGGTCAGGCCGGTGACGCCGACCTCGGAGAGCGACTCGCGCACCTCGTCGAGCTTGAACGGCTTGATGATGGCTTCGATCTTCTTCATCGCGGCGGTTTCCCGGTTTCGGTTCTTCAACGGCGACGGCGGCCCCGGCGCCCTGCTCAGGCGGGCGGCGGCTGCCGCTCGTCGGCATAGCCGGATGTTATCGGATAGCGCCAGTCCTTGCCGAAGCCGCGGCCGGTGAGGCGGATGCCGACGGGCGACTGGCGCCGCTTGTACTCGCTGCGGCGGATCATGGCGACGACCCGCCGCACGTCCGCCTCGGCATGGCCCAGGGCGACGATCTCGGCCGGCGCCAGGTCGCGCTCGACGTAGGCCTCGATGATGTCGTCGAGGATCTCGTAGGGCGGCAGCGTGTCCTGGTCGGTCTGGCCCGGCCGCAGTTCCGCCGAAGGCGCCCGCGTCAGGATGCGCTCGGGGATCACCGGCGCCGCGCCGAGGCCGTTGCGGTAGCGCGCGAGGCGATAGACGAGGGTCTTGTAGAGGTCCTTGAGCACGGCGAAGCCGCCGGCCATGTCGCCGTAGAGCGTGCTGTAGCCGACCGCCGTCTCGCTCTTGTTGCCGGTGGTGAGGACGAGCTCGCCGCCCAGGTTGGACAGGGCCATCAGGATCATGCCGCGGATGCGCGCCTGCAGGTTTTCCTCGGCGATGCCGGCCGCCGCCGGCGCCGCCGCCAGTTCGCCGCCGAGCAGCCGGCCGAAAGCCTGCATCGCCGGCGCGATCGGCATCTCGTCGTAGCGCACGCCGAGATTGCCCGCCAGCGCGCGCGCGTCCTCGCGGCTCATGTCCGCGGTGTGGGGCGAGGGTAGCATCAGCGCGCGCACCCGGCCGGGGCCGAGGGCGTCGACGGCCACCGCCAGCACCAGGGCGGAGTCGATGCCGCCCGAGAGGCCGAGCAAGACGCCGGGAAAACCGTTCTTGCCGACGTAGTCGCGCAGGCCGAGGACGAGGGCGCCGTAGATCTCCGCCTCAGGCGCGGGCGCCGACACGACGGCGCCGGGGCGCAGCGCGCCGCCGGCGAAATCGACGCATTCGAGCGCCTCCTCGAACTGCCCCAGCCGGCAGGCCAGCCGGCCCTCGCGGTCGACGGCGAGCGAGCCGCCGTCGAAGACCAGCTCGTCCTGGCCGCCGACGAGGTTGGCGTACAGCAGCGGCAGGCCGCAGCCACGCGCCCGCTCGCCGAGCACCTCCAGCCGCGCTTCCTGCTTGCCGGCGTGCCAGGGCGAGGCATTGAGCACCAGCAGCAGCTCGGCGCCAGCCGCGCGCGCGGCCTCGGCCGGGCCGGCCTCCCAGATGTCGGCGCAGATGGCGAGGCCGCAGCGCACGCCGTCCACCTCCACCACGCAGGGCGCGTCGCCGGCGCTGAAATAGCGCTGCTCGTCGAAGACGTCGTAGTTGGGCAGGCGCTGCTTGCGATAGGTGGCGGCGATGCGGCCGCCGCGCAGCAGGGAGGCGGCGTTGTAGCGGCGGCCGCCGCTTTCCTCGGGATGGCCGACGACGACGTCGATGCCCTCGATGCGCCCGGCCAGCCCGGCCAGCTCGCGCGCGCAGGCGCGCTGGAAATCGGGCCGCAGCAGCAGGTCCTCGGGCGGATAGCCGGACAGCGCCAGCTCCGGGGTCAGCATCAGCCGCGCGCCGGCGGCGCGGGCGCGCTCGGCGAAGGCGGCGATGCGCTCTGCATTGCCGGCCAGGTCGCCGACGACGCAGTCGATCTGGGCGAGGGCGAGGCGAAGCGGGAGCATCGGCGGACGGGGCCGCGGCCGGCTAGCGCGGCGGGGCCGCGGCGAAGCGGGCGACGCCGTCGAGGATCTCTTTCTTGGCTTCCTCGGGACCAACCCAGCCCCTCACCTTGGCCCACTTGCCGGCCTCGAGATCCTTGTAGTGCTCGAAGAAGTGCGAGATCTGCGAGAGCACCATGTCGGGCAGGTCGCGCGGCGACTGGATCTGGCGGTAATAGCTGGACAGCTTGTCGATCGGCACGGCGAGCACCTTGGCGTCGCCGCCGGCCTCATCTTCCATGTTGAGCATGCCGACCGGGCGGCAGCGCACCACCACCCCGGTGATCCGCGGCACCGGCGAGAGCACCAGCACGTCGACCGGATCGCCGTCGGCGGAGATGGTGTGCGGGATGTAGCCGTAGTTGCAGGGGTAGTGCATCGCCGTCGACATGAAGCGGTCGACGAAGACGGCGCCGGACGACTTGTCCACCTCGTACTTGATCGGCTCGGCATTCATCGGGATCTCGACGATGACGTTCACGTCGTTGGGGACGTCGCTGCCCGAGGTGACGCGATCGAGGTTCATGGCGGCTTTCCGCTGTTCTTCGGCAAGGCGCCGATTATACGTATTTCATGCGATGAAGGCCGCCAGCGTCCGGCCGGTCAGCGCGGCAGGAGCGAAGCCCCCATCAGGAAAGCGTCGACGGCGCGGGCGCACTGGCGGCCTTCGCGGATCGCCCAGACGACCAGCGACTGGCCGCGGCGCATGTCGCCGGCGGCAAACACCTTGCCGACGCTGGTCTGGTAGCAGCCCTCGCCATCGCTCGTCGCCCGGGCGTTGCCGCGGCTGTCCCTGGCCACGTCGAAGGCGTCGAGCAGGCCGGCGACGGGAGAAACGAAGCCCATCGCCAGGAACATCAGATCGGCCTTGACCGTAAACTCGCTGCCGGGGATTTCGCCCATCTTGCCGTCCTTCCACTCGAGGCGCGCGCATTTCAGCGCCTGCAGCTTGCCCTTCTCGCCAACACAGGCCCTGGTGACGACGGACCACTCGCGCGAGCAGCCTTCGTGGTGCGAGGTGGAGGTGCGCAGCTTGAGCGGCCAGTAGGGCCAGGTCAGCGGCTTGTCCTCCTGCTCGGGCGGGCGCGGCAGCAGCTCGAACTGGGTCACCGAGGCGGCGCCCTGGCGGTTGGCCGTGCCGACGCAGTCGGAGCCGGTGTCGCCGCCGCCGATCACCACCACGTGCTTGCCGGCGGCGTTGATGACGTTCTTGCGGCCGCCCGCCACTTCGCGGTTCTGCGGAATCAGGAACTCCAGCGCGAAATGCACGCCGTCCAGGTCGCGGCCCGGAATCGGCAGATCGCGTGGCGTTTCGGCGCCGCCGGCCAGCACCACGGCATCGAAGTCCTGCAGGAGTTCCCGAGGGGCGATGCGCCGCAGCGCGTCGCAGGCGACGCCGCCCGGCAAATCGGGCCCGATCAGGGTGCGCGTGCGGAAGGTGACGCCCTCCTCCCGAATCTGCGCCATGCGCCAGTCGAGCAGGCGCTTGTCGAGCTTGAAGTCGGGGATGCCGTAGCGCAACAGGCCGCCGATGCGGTCGTTCTTCTCGAACACCGTGACGTCGTGGCCGGCGCGCGCCAGCTGCTGGGCGCAGGCCAGTCCCGCCGGGCCGGAACCGACGATGGCCACCCGCTTGCCGGTCTTCCGCGCCGGCGGCTGCGGCAGCACCCAGCCGCTTTCGCCGGCCTTGTCGATGATGGCGCGCTCGAGCGACTTGATGCCGACCGGCTCGAGGTTGATGTTCAGCGTGCAGGCCGCCTCGCAGGGAGCCGGGCAGATGCGGCCGGTGATCTCGGGGAAGTTGTTCGTCGAGTGCAGGATGTCGATCGCCTGGCGCCAGTTGCCCCGGTACACCGCGTCGTTGAAGTCGGGGATGTTGTTGTTGACCGGGCAGCCGTTGCTGCAGAACGGGATGCCGCAGTCCATGCAGCGGGCGGCCTGCACGCTGGCGTCGGCGTCGCCCAGGCGGGCGACGAACTCGCGATAGTGCCTGACGCGCGCCTCGGCCGGCTCATGAGCCTCGGACAGGCGCTCGAATTCCAGGAATCCGGTCGGCTTGCCCATCACGCGGCCTCTTGCGACGCCGCTGCGCGCTTCGGCAATTCCTGCAGGGCGCGGCGATACTCGTTCGGGAACACCTTGACGAACCTGGCGCGGAAACGCGGCCAGTCGGACAGCAGGCGACGCGCCATTTCGCTGCCGGTCTCCGCCAGGTGGCGCTCGATCAGCCCCTTCAGCAGGGTCTCGTCGGCGCTGTCGCGGTGGCGCATGCCGTCGTCGGCCTGCTCGAGGGCGGGCAGGACCTTTTCCAGCTTCACCATGGACAGGTTGCAGCGCCTGGCGAAGGACTCATCTTCGTCGAGCACGTAGGCGATGCCGCCCGACATGCCGGCGGCGAAGTTGCGGCCGGTCTGGCCGAGGACGACCACCGTGCCTCCGGTCATGTATTCGCAGCCGTGGTCGCCGGTCCCCTCGACGACGGCGGTGGCGCCGGAGTTGCGCACGCAGAAGCGCTCGCCGGCGACGCCGCAGAAGAACGCCTCGCCTTCGATGGCGCCGTAGAGCACGGTGTTGCCGACGATGATGTTCTCGCAGGGCTTGCCGCGGAACGCCTGCGGCGGCCTGACGACGATGCGCCCGCCGGAGAGGCCCTTGCCGACGTAGTCGTTGGCCTCGCCGGTGAGTTCCAGGGTGATGCCGCGCGCCAGGAAGGCGCCGAAGCTCTGGCCGGCCGTGCCGGCGAGGCGGATGCGGATGGTGTCGTCGGGCAGGCCGGCGTGACCATGGCGCACGACAATCTCGTGCGACAGCATCGTGCCGACCGAACGGTTGCGGTTCCTCACCTTGATCTCGAAGCTGACTTTCCTGCCCTTCTCGAGCGACAGCCCGGCCCTGGCGATGAGTTCGTGGTCGAGCGCCTTGTCGAGGTTGTGGTCCTGAGCCTCGCAATGGCGTCGCGCCACAGCGGCGGGCACCTCGGGCATGTGGAAGATGCGCGAGAAATCGAGGCCGCGCGCCTTCCAGTGGTCGATGCC
The DNA here is from genome assembly GCA_963205435.1 of Pseudomonadota bacterium. GTDB lineage: Bacteria > Pseudomonadota > Gammaproteobacteria > Burkholderiales > Rhodocyclaceae > Desulfobacillus. The sequence continues at coordinate 26,822 of CAUJIV010000041.1, read as the reverse complement.
TTCGCGCATGTCGAGCAGGTCGGCGCGGCCGATCAGCTCGTCGAAGCTGCGCACGCCCATCTGCGCCATCAGCTCGCGCGCCTCCTCGGCGACGAAGAAGAAGTAATTGACCACATGCTCGGGCTGGCCGGTGAAGCGCTGGCGCAGCACCGGATCCTGCGTCGCCACGCCGACCGGGCAGGTGTTGAGGTGGCATTTGCGCATCATGATGCAGCCTTCCACCACCAGGGGCGCGGTGGCAAAGCCGAATTCGTCGGCGCCCAGCAGCGCGCCGATGACGACGTCGCGGCCGGTCTTCATCTGGCCGTCTGCCTGCACGCGAATGCGGCCGCGCAGGCGGTTCAGCACCAGCGTCTGCTGAGTCTCGGCCAGTCCCAGTTCCCAAGGCGAGCCGGCGTGCTTGATCGAGGAGATCGGGCTGGCGCCGGTGCCGCCGTCGTGGCCGGCGATGACGACGTGGTCGGCCTTGGCCTTGGCGACGCCGGCGGCGACGGTACCGACGCCCGTCTCGGACACCAGCTTGACCGAGATGGAAGCCCGCGGATTGGCGTTCTTCAGATCGTGGATCAACTGCGCCAGGTCCTCGATCGAGTAGATGTCGTGGTGCGGCGGCGGCGAAATCAGCCCAACGCCCGGCACGGAGTGGCGCAGCAGGCCGATGTACTCGCTGACCTTGTGCCCCGGCAGCTGGCCGCCCTCGCCGGGCTTGGCGCCCTGCGCCATCTTGATCTGGATCTGGTCGGCGTTGGCCAGGTATTCGGTGGTGACGCCGAAGCGGCCCGAGGCGACCTGCTTGATGGCCGAGCGCAGCGAATCGCCCTCCCGCAGAGGGATGTCGCGCTCGATGCGGTTGTCGCCGATGACGCCGGCCACCGACTCGCCGCGGCCGACCCTGCGGAAGCGGCGCGGGTCCTCGCCGCCCTCGCCGGTGTTCGACTTGCCGCCGATGCGGTTCATGGCGATGGCCAGCGTGCTGTGCGCCTCGGTCGAGATCGAGCCGAGCGACATGGCGCCGGTGGCGAAGCGCTTGACGATCTCCCTCGCCGGCTCGACTTCCTCCAGCGGCACGGGGGCGCCGGCGGGCTTGATCTCGAACAGGCCGCGCAGCGTCATGTGGCGCTTCGTCTGGTCGTTGATGAGCCGGGCGTATTCCTTGTAGGTCTCGTACTTGCCGGAGCGCGTCGCATGCTGCAGCCTGGCGATCGAATCCGGCGTCCACATGTGCGCCTCGCCGCGAACGCGGAAGGCGTATTCGCCGCCGATGTCGAGCATGTTCGCCAGCACCGGATCGTTGCCGAAGGCGGCGGCATGGACGTTGAGCGCCTCCAGGGCGACTTCCTTCAGGCCGATGCCCTCGATACGGGTCGGCGTGCCCGTGAAATAGCGGGCGACGAACTCGGAGGACAAACCCACAGCCTCGAAGATCTGCGAGCCGCAATAGGATTGATAGGTGGAGATGCCCATCTTCGACATCACCTTCATCAGTCCCTTGCCGATGGCCTTGATGTAGCGCTTGCGGCACTCGGCGGCGGACGGCTTGCCGGGCAGCGCGGGCGCGAGCGCGTCGATGCTGGCGAAGGCCAGCCAGGGATGGATGGCTTCGGCGCCGTAGCCGGCGAGAAGGGCGAAATGGTGCACCTCGCGGCCATCTCCGGTCTCGACGATCAGGCTGCAGGCGGTGCGCAGCCCCGCCTTGACCAGGTACTGGTGCACGGCGGAACAGGCCAGCAGCGACGGAATCGCCGCACGGCCGGCATCGACGCCACGATCGGACAGGATGATGACGTTGCCGCCCTGGCCAACGGCCCGCTCGGCGGAGACGCACACCTGGTAGAGGGCGCGGCTGAGGCCCGCCGCGCCCTCGGCAACGGGAGCGGTGATGTCGATCACCCTGGAACGGAAGATGCCGCCGGTCAGGCTGTCGATCCGCTTCAGCTTGGCCATGTTTTCCGGCGCCAGGATCGGCTGCAGGACTTCGAGGCGCGGCGTCGGCTCGGCCTCGTCGATGTTGAGCAGGTTCGGGTTCGGGCTGACCAGCGAGATCAGCGACATGACGATTTCCTCGCGGATCGGGTCGATCGGCGGGTTGGTGACCTGGGCGAAGAGTTGCTTGAAGTAGCTGAACAGCGGCTTGTTGCGGTTCGACAGCACCGGCAGCGCGGCGTCGTTGCCCATCGAGCCGGTTGCCTCCTCGCCGTTCGTCGCCATCGGCTCGAGGATGAACTTGAAGTCTTCCTGCGTGTAGCCGAAGGCCTGCTGCAGGTCGAGCAGCGGCACGGCGAGGCGGTCGGGCGAGGCGACATCCGGCAGGTCGTCGACATAGTGGCGCGAGCGCTCCAGCCAGGCGCGATAGGGCTTGCCTTGCGCCAGGGTGTGCTTGATTTCCTCGTCATCGACGATGCGTCCCTGCTCGAGATCGATCAGCAGCATCCTGCCCGGCTGCAGGCGCCACTTCTTGACGATGCGCTCCTCCGGGATCGGCAGCACGCCGATCTCGGAGGCCATCACCACCAGGCCGTCGTCGGTGACCAGGTAGCGCGCCGGGCGCAGCCCGTTGCGATCGAGCGTGGCGCCGATCTGGCGGCCGTCGGTGAAGGCCACCGCTGCCGGACCGTCCCACGGCTCCATCAGCGCCATGTGGTACTCATAGAAGGCGCGGCGATCCTCGTCCATCAGCGGATTGCCGGCCCAGGCTTCCGGGATCAGCAGCATCATGGCGTGCGGCAGGCTGTAGCCGCCCATCAGCAGAAGCTCGAGCGCGTTGTCGAAGCTGGCCGAATCCGACTGGCCGTCGTAGATCAGCGGCCAGATCTTCTCCAGGTCCTCACCGAAGAGCGGCGAGGAGATGTCGTTCTCCCGCGCACGGATCCAGTTGACGTTGCCGCGCAGCGTATTGATCTCGCCGTTGTGGGCGATCAGCCGGAAGGGGTGGGCGAGATCCCAGGTCGGGAAGGTATTCGTCGAGAAGCGCTGGTGCACCAGCGCCAGCGCCGAAACCAGGCGCCCGTCCTGGAGGTCGCGGAAATACTGGCCCACCTGGTCGGCGAGCAGCATGCCCTTGTAGACCACCGTGCGGGAGGACAGCGACGGCACGTAGAACATCTTGCCGTCGGCGAGCTTCAGGGCCTGGACGCGATGGCCGGCTTCCTTGCGGATGACATAGAGCTTGCGCTCGAAGGCGTCCTGGTCGCGCAGACCGGCGCCGCGGCCGATGAAGACCTGGCGGATCACCGGCTCGCAGTCCCTGGCGGCCCGGGCCAGGCCGGTGTTGTCGCACGGCACGTCGCGCCAGCCGACCAGCGTCTGGCCCTCGTAGCGCACCGTGCGCTCGATGGCGGCTTCGCAGGCACGCCGGCTCTCGGAATTGCGCGGCAGGAAAACCATGCCGACGCCGTACTCGCCGGCCGGCGGCAGGGCGAGGCCCTGCCTCGCCAGTTCCTCGCGCAAAAAGGCGTCGGGAATCTGGATCAGGATGCCGGCGCCGTCGCCGAGAAGCGGATCGTAGCCGGTGGCGCCGCGGTGTTCGAGGTTTTTCAGGATCTGCAGGCCCTGCTCGATGATGGCGTGGCTCTTGCGATTCCTGATGTCCGCGACGAAGCCGACACCGCACGCGTCATGCTCGTTGCGGGCGTCGTAGAGCCCCGCCCGATCCGCTGGCTGTTTCATCTCACTCCTTCTTCTTGCGCAGGCCGGCGTCGAGGCCGAATTCCTGGATCTTGCGCGTCAGGGTATTGCGCCCCATGCCGAGCAGTTGCGCCGCCTCCATGCGCCGCCCGCCGCTCGCCGCCAGCGCGCGCTCGATCAGGATCGCCTCGAACTGGCGGCTCAAGTCATCCCAGAGGGCTTCCGGGCGGGCGGCCAGCAACTCGTCGGCAGCCTGTGCCAGCAAGCCCTGCCAGCCGCCGTGCAGCGCCGCCTGCGAAGGCGGACGCATGTCCCGAGGCAGGTCGCCGACGCCGATCTCGTCGCCGGCCGCCATGATGGTCAGCCATTCGCAGAGATTCACGAGCTGGCGCACGTTGCCCGGCCAGGACGCGGCGCGCAGCACGTCGAGCGCGGCCCCGGTCAGGCGCTTGGGCGCGACCCCGAGCCGCCGCGCGCTGGAGGCCAGGGCATGGTGCATGAGCAGCGGGACGTCCTCGCGGCGCTCGCGCAAGGGCGGCAGGTGCAGGCGAATCACGTTGAGCCGGTGGAACAGGTCTTCGCGGAACAGGTTCTCCCTGACGCGCTGCTCGAGGTCCTGGTGGGTCGCCGCAATGATGCGCACGTCGGCGCGTATCGGCTGGTGGCCGCCGACGCGATAGAACTGGCCGTCGGAGAGGACGCGCAGCAGGCGGGTCTGCAAGTCGATCGGCATGTCGCCGATCTCGTCGAGGAACAGGGTGCCGCCGGCGGCCTCCTCGAAGCGGCCGCGCCGCCGGGCGTGGGCGCCCGTGACCGCGATCTTCTCGTGGCCGAACAGCTCCGATTCCATCAGGTCGCGCGGGATGGCCGCCATGTTCAGGGCCACCAGGGGGCCATCGCGGCGCGGGCCGTGCCGATGCAGGGCGCGGGCGACGAGCTCCTTGCCGGTGCCGGACTCGCCGATGATCAGCACCGTCGCATGCGACTGCGAAAGCCGCCCGATGGCGCGGAAAACCTCCTGCATGGCCGGCGCCTGGCCGAGGATTTCGGGCGCGAGCGGGGGCGCTTCGCCGCCGGCGGATTTCGCCGTGCCGCCCTGCAGCGCCCGCCGAACCAGCGCGATCGCCTGATCGACGTCGAAGGGCTTGGGCAGGTACTCGAAGGCGCCGCCCTGAAAGGCCGCCACGGCCGAGTCCATGTCCGAGTAGGCTGTCATGATGATGGCCGGCAGGCCGGGATGGCGCGCCTTGGCCTGGCGCAGCAGCTCGAGTCCGCTCGTGCCGGGCATGCGGATGTCGGACAGCAGGGCCGCCGGCGCCTCGCCGCGGTCAAGCCTCGCCAGGGCCTCATCCGCCGTGCCGAACGCCAGCGACGGGATGTTCTCGCGCGCCAGCGCCCGCTCCAGGACCCAGCGTATCGAACGGTCGTCGTCGACGATCCACACTTCGCCCATCAGGCTTCCCTCGCCGTCATGCCGGTCAGGGGCAGGCGGACGGTGAAGCAGGTGCGGCCCGGCACCGACTCGACCTCGATGGCGCCCTGGTGCTGCTGGATGAAGTCGCACGCCAGCGCCAGCCCCAGTCCGTTGCCCCCGGCGCGGGCGGCCACCAGCGGATAGAAAATCCGCTCGCGGATCTCTTCCGGCACGCCGGGGCCGTCGTCGATGACCTGCACCTCCACCACCAGCGGGTGGCGCTTCTTGGCCAGCGTCATCTGCCGCCGGATGCGCGTGTGCAGGACGATCTCGCCCTTTCCCTCGACGGCCTGGGCGGCATTCAGCATGATGTTGAGCATGGCCTGGATCAGCTGCTCGCGGTCGGCGGTGATGTCGGGCAGCGAGATGTCGTAGTCACGCCGCACGCGCAGCGCCGGGAACTCGGCGCAGATCAGCTTTCTCGCCGGCTCCAGCACCTCGTGGATGTTGACCTGCGCCGGCTGCGCGGCGCGATGCGAGGAGAGCAGCCGCCGGAGCAGGGCCTGCAGGCGATCGGCCTCGTCGATGATGACCTGGGTGTATTGCCTGAGGGCGGCGTCGCCGAGTTCGAGGGCCAGCAGCTGGGCCGAGCCGCGGATGCCGCCGAGCGGGTTCTTGATCTCATGCGCCAGGTTGCGGATCAGTTCGCGGCTGGCGAACTGCTGCAGGGCCTCGCGCTCCTCGCGCACCGTCTGCAGCTGCTGGTCGATCGGGCGGAATTCCAGCAGCAGTTGCGCCTCGGCGATGGCCAGCGGGCTGATCGTGCAATCGAGGTGAACCGGGTCACTGCCGCGGGACAGGACGACGATGTCGTGCTTGGTGTAGCTCCAGCGATCGGCCAGCAGTCTCTCCAGGGTGGCAACGAGGGAAGGCGGCGCGCTGATGAGCCGAGGGAAGGATTTGCCGATGCAGGCGTGGCGGCTGATGGCGAACAGGTTCTCCGCCGCCGGGTTGCAGTAGCGGACGCACAGCCGCCGGTCGAGCAGGATGACGGCCGATACGAGAAGCTCGAGACCGGCAAAGGCCGCGGCGCCACTGTCGCCAGCCTGTTCACGCATGGCAGGAGTCTTCCGCAAGCTGCGCATCAGGATCGTATCCGGGAATCATCGCCACATTGCGACCTGCGTGAAAAGCCTGTCAAGTGCCGCAAGGCCGCGCCCAGGCCGACCGGCGGCCGCCGTTTCCGGCTTCGCTCCGCAGCGGCCGCCGGACGGTCTGCCCACTCCGCGCCGCTTGCGCCAGCGGCCTGCCGCCGCTTCGTGATGCCGAGCAGCCTTCCAGCCCGCAGACGCCGGAGAGGCATGGCAAATCCGATGGAAATCGATGTGCTTTCTGGAATGCCGCTCATGTCCGCGATTGCAAGCAGCAAATGTACCAGGAGAAGATCGAGGCCTAATTCGATGATTGGCTTCGAATTATCAACCAGCGCGCGCAAGGCGAGCACCAAAATGTCGCCTGACTTGCGAAAGTTGCACCACGGCAGTGCGCCTGAAGCGAGAGCGACCAGGGCGATCCGCACGCAACGCCCCCGTCTCTTGCCCAGGTCCTGCATCCAGACACGGCCAGATGGTCTGTCCGCGCCAATGGAAACCATCGCCCTGCCCTTGTCGCCCGCCATGCGGTTCGGGCCGAGAAACGCAACGGGCACGAATCCTGCACATGACCATCGTCACCCAATCAGCATGGAGCAGGCAAATGGCTAAGACGCCAACCGACATCATGGCGATGATTAAGGAGAAAGGCATCCGGTTCATCGATCTGCGTTTCACGGACACGCTCGGCAAGGAGCAGCATGTGACCGTGCCGGCAGCCTCTTTCGGCGAGGACAAGTTCAGTGACGGCCATCCATTCGACGGCTCCTCGATCGCCGGCTGGAAAGGCATCCAGGCCTCGGACATGCTGCTGATGCCCGAGGCGGACACCGCCAACCTCGACCCCTTCTTCGCCCAGCCGACGCTGATCCTCACCTGCAGCGTGCACGAACCGGTCGACGGCAAGCCCTATGAGCGCGACCCGCGTTCGCTGGCCCGGCGCGCCGAAGCCCATCTGCTGCACAGCGGCATCGGCGACGTCGCCTATTTCGGCCCGGAACCCGAGTTTTTCGTCTTCGACAGCGTGCGCTGGAACATCGGCATGTCGGGCTGCTTCGTCGAGATCGATTCCGCGGAGGCCGCCTGGAGCAGCGCCCGGGATTTCGCCGGCGGCAACCCCGGCCACCGACCGGCGGTCAAGGGCGGCTACTTCCCCGTGCCGCCGGTCGACAGCTTCCAGGACATGCGCTCCGAAATGTGCCAGCTGATCGAGGCGCTGGGCATCCCCGTCGAGGTGCATCATCACGAGGTGGCCACCGCCGGGCAGATGGAGCTGGGGACCAAATACAGCACGCTGGTGCAGCGTGCCGACTGGCTGCAGCTGCAGAAATACGTGATCCACAACGTCGCCCAGCGGCACGGCAAGACGGCCACCTTCATGCCCAAGCCGATCGTCGGCGACAACGGCTCCGGCATGCACGTGCACCAGTCGATGTGGAAGGGAGGACGGAACCTGTTCGCCGGCAACGGCTACGCCGGGCTGAGCGAACTGGCCCTGCACTACATCGGCGGCATCATCCGCCACGCGCCGGCGCTGAACGCCCTGACCAACCCGGGCACCAATTCCTACAAGCGGCTGGTGCCCGGCTTCGAGGCGCCGGTGAAGCTCGCCTACAGCGCGCGCAACCGTTCGGCCGCCATCCGCATTCCGTACACGGCAAATCCGCACGGCCGCCGCATCGAGGTGCGCTTTCCCGACCCGACGGCCAATCCGTATCTGGCCTTCGCCGCCCTGCTGATGGCCGGGCTCGACGGCATAGAGAACCGGATCCATCCCGGCGACGCGATGGACAAGGACCTCTATCACCTGCCACCGGAAGAAAACGCCAGGATTCCGACCGTCTGCCACAGCCTCGACCAGGCGCTGGAGGCTCTCGACCGGGACCGCGGCTTCCTCGTCAAGGGCGGCGTATTCACCGACGCCATGATCGACGCCTACCTCGAGCTGAAGATGGCGGAGGTCACGCGCATCCGCATGACCACCCATCCGGCCGAGTTCGACCTGTATTACAGCCTGTGAGAGCACCGCGTCATGAGATTCACCAAGATGCACGGCCTCGGCAACGACTACGTCTACATCGACGCGCTCGAGCAGGAAGTGCGCGACCCGCCCGCGCTGGCCATCGCCATGTCGCGGCCCCACTTCGGCGTCCATGCCGACGGCCTTGTCCTGATCGAGGCGTCCGCTACCGACGATTTCGCCATGCGCATGTTCAACGCGGACGGCTCCGAGGCGGGGATGTGCGGCAACGCCGCCCGCTGCATCGGCAAGTATGTCTATGACCGCGGCATTACCCGAAAAACCCGCCTGACGCTCGCCACCCGGGCCGGCCGGCGAACGCTCGAGCTGGACGTCGAAGGCGGCCGCGTCGCACGGGTCCGGGTGGACATGGGCGAGCCGGCGCTGGCGCCCGCGCGCATTCCGGTCGGCCTGCCGGGAAAGCGGGCCGTCGGCGTTCCGCTCGAGGCGGCCGGCAGAAGCGTCCGTATCACCTGTGTCGGCATGGGCAACCCCCATGCCGTGATCTTTGTCGACGACCCGTCGGCGACGGACGTCGCCACCATCGGCGCTGCCATCGAAAACCATGCGCTGTTCCCAGAACGGACCAATGTCGAATTCGTCCGCGTCGCAAGGCGCGACCTGCTGGAAATGCGCGTCTGGGAGCGCGGCAGCGGCGAGACGCTGGCCTGCGGCACGGGAGCGGCGGCGGCGCTGGTCGCTGCCGTCCTCGAGGATCGCGCCGATCGCGCCGCGCGCATCCGGCTGGCCGGCGGGGAACTACAGGTCAGCTGGGATGCTGGCGACAACCGCGTTTACCAGACTGGACCGGCCGCCTTCGTCTTCGATGGCGTCTGGCTGGGAGACTGACGTGCGCCTGAATGCCCATCTCGCCAACCTGCCCGGCAACTACCTCTTTGCCGAGATCGCGCGCCGGGTGAAGGAATACGAGGCGGCCGCTCCGCGCAGGCTCATCCACCTCGGCATTGGCGACGTGACCCAGCCCCTGGCGCCGGCCATCGTGCAGGCCCTCGTGGAGTGCGCCCGTGAAATGGGTACTGCCGACGGCTTCCGCGGCTATCCGCCAGATCAGGGCCATCCGTTCCTGCGGCAGGCGATCATCGACGCCGACTACGCGCCGCTCGGCGTCGCTCTTGATGCGGACGAGGTGTTCGTCTCCGACGGCGCCAAGACCGACACCTCGGCCCTGCCCGAACTGCTGGCGGCCGATGCGCGGGTGGCAATCACCGACCCGGTATACCCGGCCTACATCGATGCCAATGCCATGGCCGGTCGGCTCGGCCGGCACGCGAACGGCGCCTGGACGAAACTCGTCACCCTGCCCTGCTCGCCCGACAACGGATTCGCCCCGGAGCCTCCTTCCACGCCGGTCGACCTGCTCTATCTTTGCTATCCGAACAATCCGACCGGCACGGTGCTGACGCGCGAGCGGCTGGCGCGCTTCGTCGACCATGCGCGCCAGACCGGCACGCTGATCCTGTTCGATGCCGCTTACAAGGCCTACGTCACCGATCCGTCGATTCCCCGCTCGATCTACCAGATCGAAGGGGCCGAGAACATCGCCATCGAATGCTGCTCGTTCTCCAAGTCGGCCGGCTTCACCGGCATGCGCTGCGCCTACACGGTCATCCCGCGGGCCTTGCAGGCCGAACTGGAGGGCCGCAGGGTTTCGTTGAACGCGCTCTGGAAACGGCGCATCGCCAGCCGGCAGAATGGCGTCTCCTATCCGGTGCAAAGGGCGGCCGCCGCAGCACTGTCGCCGGTCGGGCAGGCGCAGGTGGCCGAGCAAATCCGCGTTTACATGGACAACGCCCGGCGCATCGTGACCGCGCTCGAAGGCGCGGGCCTGCAGGTCCATGGCGGCATCAACGCACCCTATGTCTGGCTCCGGGCGCCGCATGGACGCGATTCCTGGCAATTCTTCGACCTGCTGCTGCATCAGGCGCAGGTCGTCGGCACTCCGGGGTCGGGCTTTGGCCCGTCCGGAGAAGGCTACTTTCGCCTGACGGCCTTCAACACGCCCGACAACACGCAGGAAGCCCTCGAGCGCATGCTCGCCGTTCTTTGAGCCTCAACGCGCGTCGCGGCTCCTGAAGGGCCGTTCGAAACCGGAAGCACCGGGTCGGTGCCTGCTTTTTGTCGCAGGCGCCACCAGGCAACCAGTCTGCCGCATTCACGCGTACACCTACAGGCTTGTCACCGCCCCGCCTACCATCTTCTTTCGGCCGTTCCGGCGCCGCACGACCGTACCCGCAGGCTGCCGACGAAAATGAATTACCCGGACGGGCCAGCACAGGGAACCCTGCCAGAATTCCCCTTGACAGCGAAATTGGTATCACGTCATAATGCGAATCGTTCGCATTTGCATTGAATAAGCATGTTTGCGCAGAGGATATTCGCCAGCATCGCAAACCTTTCGTCTCGTCCGTGTTCGATGCGGCCGGGCACTCGTCCGGACGGGGCCAGGGGATGAACCTGCGCGTCCGAGATGACCCGGCAAGCATCGCCATGCATCTGACGCTTGCAGCGGGAAGTTTCCAGCCGCGTTTCCGGCAAGCGGACAGCCGGAACGATCGGAGTTAGAGCGAAAGCCTCGCCATGGCCTCAGTCACACTGCACCGCCCCGCCGCGCCGCGACTGGATTTTTCGGTCTCCTCTTCGCACCGGCCGCGGCTTTCCCGCAGCGGCCTGGCCGTCGTGCTGCTGCTGCACGCCCTCGTCTTCTGGCTGCTGCTGCGCGCCAACGTCATCCAGCTGCCGGAGCAGCTTTCGGTGCTCACCGTCAGCCTGATCCTGCCGGTCGAGGTCGCCAAGCCGCAACCGGAGATAACGCCGCCGCAGCCCAAGCCGGTCAAGCCGAGGCCGGTCGTGGCGCCGAAGCCGGTCCAGATCGCCGCGCCGGAAGCCTCACCGGCGCCGGCTGCCGCCGTCGTCCCCGCCCAGCCGGAGCCGGCGCCGCCCGCCGCCGCGCCGCCGGCGCCGCAGCCGACCCGGCCGCGCTTCGACGCCGACTACCTCGACAACCCCAAGCCGCACTATCCGCCCCTGTCGCGCCGCATGGGCGAGCAGGGCCGCGTCGTGCTGCGCGTGCATGTCGGCGCCGACGGCAACCCCGACGAGGTGCAGCTGCACGGTTCGAGCGGCTCGCCGCGCCTCGACCAGTCGGCCCTGCAGACGGTGCGCCGCTGGAAATTCGTTCCCGCCCGGCTCGGCAACGAGCCGGTGGCGGCCTGGGTCCTCGTCCCGATCGCGTTCAAGCTGAAGGAGTAACCATGGAATACAACCTGGGCTTCGCCCACTTCCTCGCCAGCACCGACGGCGTCGCCCGCGTGGTGCTCGCCATCATGCTGGTCATGTCGGTCGGCAGCTGGTACCTGATCGTCACCAAGGGCGTGCGCGGCCTGCTCTCGCAGCGGCGCAGCCGCGAGTTCCTCGCCCTCTTCTGGCGCGCGCCCAACCTCGACACCGTGGCCCAGCGCCTCTACGAGCGCGGCATCAACGAGCCGTTCTCGCACCTGGTCCACCACGGCTTCACCGCCATCGAGCAGCATCGCGCCGGGCGCGACGGCAGCCGCGGCCTGATCGACGCCGGCACGCCCGACGAGTTCCTCACGCGCGCGCTGCGCCGCGCCATCGTGCAGGACAAGTCGCGCCTCGAATACGGCCAGACCTTCCTCGCCACGGTCGCCTCCAGCGCGCCCTTCGTCGGCCTCTTCGGCACCGTCTGGGGCATCTATCACGCCCTGATGGCGATCGGCATGAGCGGCCAGGGCACGCTCGACAAGGTGGCCGGCCCGGTCGGCGAGGCGCTCATCATGACGGCCATCGGCCTCGCCGTGGCGATTCCCGCCGCCATCGCCTACAACGCCTTCGCCCGCGTCAATCGCAACATCCTCGCCGAGCTCGACTCCTTCGCCCACGACGTCTTCGCCTTCCTCGCCACCGGCCTGAAGACGGATCCCGCCGACGACGAGGTCGCCGCCACCTCGGAGCGCATCCTCGCCCGCGTCGCCGCGCGCTCGGCCTGAGGAGGACGCCATGACCTTCGGAACCTTCAGCGACAGCGAGCCCGACGGCGACCTGACCGAGATCAACATGATTCCGCTGATCGACGTCATGCTGGTCCTGCTGGTGATCTTCATCGTCACCGCGCCGCTGCTCACCCACGCCGTCAAGGTCGACCTGCCCAAGGCCAGCTCGTCACCCAACCTGACGCAGCCGGAGAACGTGCAGCTCGCCATCGACGCGGCAGGCCAGGTTTACTGGAACGGCGAGGCGGTGGACGCCGCCGCGCTCGAGCAGCGCATCAAGGCCGCCGCCGCGCTGGCGCCACAGCCGGAGCTGCACCTGCGCGCCGAGCGCAGCACGCCCTACGAAAAGGTCGCCGAGGTGATGTCGGCGGCGGCGCGCGACGGACTGACCCGTATCGGCTTCGTCACCGAGCCGAAAACACGCTAGACACAAGCTCATGCAACGCAACGGAATCAAATCGGGGAGATACAAGTTCATGAAACGCAGCAGAACCGATAGAGGGAGACACAGGCTCATGAAGTGCAGCAAGACCGATGCCGGGAGACACCAGCTGGCGGCCGGCGACGGGGGCGGCATGCAAGACTGGGCAAGGCGCTCCTCCCGCCTGCTCGGCTTCGGCATCCTGGCCGCCTGCGCCCTGCCCGCCTTCGCCCAGGACAAGAGTGCCGAGGCGGCGAAGGAGCTGCCGACGGTCAATGTCTCGGCCGATGCCGAGCCGCCCGACGGCTACCGCGCCACCACCACCCGCGTCGGCAAGGTGCTGCAGGATCCGCACGACATCCCGCAGGCGGTGACCACCGTCACCAGCCAGCTGATGGAGGAGCAGCAGGTCGGCAGCCTGAAGGAGGCGATGCGCAACGTCTCCGGCGTCTCCTTCAACGCCGCCGAGGGCGGCCGCTCGGGCGACAACATGAACCTGCGCGGCTTCTACACCTTCGGCGACATGTACCTCGACGGCATCCGCGACACCGCCCAGTACAACCGCGAGACCTTCAACCTCGAGCAGGTCGACGTGCTGCGCGGCGCCGGCGCCATGCTCTTCGGCCGCGGCCAGGCCGGCGGCGTCATCAACCAGGTGACCAAGACGCCGCTGCGCTTCGACCAGTACAAGCTCACCGGCAGCCTCGGCAGCCACGATTACCGCGAAGTCACCGCGGATCTCAACAAGGTGTTCTCACCGGGCACAGGGCTGCGCGTGAACCTCATGCGACGCGACGAAGGCAGCTGGCGCAGCAATCCGGTCACCGGCGACGAACCGGACATCCACCGCAAGGGCATCGGCATCAGCCTGGCCCTTGCACAGGACACGAACAGCCCGATCTGGATCAACCACTCCACGCTGTGGACCGACGACAACCAGGACTACGGCATCAGCTTCGATGCCGCCACGCGCAAGCCGAACAAGCGTTTCCCGGCAAGCACTTTCTGGGGCACCGACCTCAACTTCGACAAGAGCAAGACGTCGATGACCACGCTCGTGCATGAATACCACTTCTCGCCGAAAAGCCAGCTCAGAAGCCAGTTGCGCGTCGCCGATTATGACCGCAGCTACTGGGTGCGCACACCGAACCTGACGATCGCCCCCAACGCGGGCAGCCTAGTCTGCACCGGCGGCGGCGGCACGACGAACTGCAACGCCGGCCCGACGCGCACGGCCGACTACAATACCGTGACGTTCCAGACCGACTACACCACCCAGTTTGCCGCTGCCGGCATGCAGCACGAGGCGCTGATCGGTTTCGAATACCTGAAGGAAGACAGCTTCCGTCATTCGCTGCTGAACCTCGGCGGCACGACGGTCGCCAACCCGCCGTACTTCGAGCCCTATCTCGCCAACACGGCCGGCACTCCGGTCTCCTTCAAGGGCAAATCGTACGGCCTCTACGCCCAGGACACCATCGAGTTCATCCCGCAATGGAAGCTCACCCTCGGCGCCCGTCACGACCGCATGGACGCCGACTACGCCAGCGTCACCTCGCCGCAACTGAAGTTCCGCGAGTGGAGCTATCGCGGCGCGCTCTCCTTCCACCCGAGCAGCGATACCCATTACTACCTGGGCTACAGCGACTCCTTCAGCCCGACGGCCGACCTCTACCAGCTCACCGTCAAGCCGCAGCCGCCGGAGCGCAGCGAGGTGATCGAGCTTGGCGCCAAGTGGCTGCTCCTCGACGGCGACCTGGCGCTGCGCGCCGCGCTCTACCGGGCCACCAAGTTCTGGGAGCGCAACACCGACCTCGAATCGACCGCCGCCATTCTCACCAAGAAGCGGCGCACCGACGGCCTCGAGCTGGAGGCCGCCGGCCGCCTCTCGGAGGACTGGGAAGTCTTCTCCGGCCTTGCCCTGATGAACGCCAGGATCCTCGAGGTGGCGGAGAACGTCAACCCGACCACCGGCGCCGTCACCTTCGGCAATCCGGGCTACGAGGGCAAGCGCGCCCGCAACACGCCGCGCTATACCTTCAACCTGTGGACCACCTACAAGCTCGGCGGCGGCTGGAAGCTCGGCGGCGGCGTCGAGGCCAAGGGCGATCGCCACGGCATGAACCCGAGCGGCGCCGGCCCGCTGCCGACCCTGAACGGCAAGTACCACCCCAACACCGCACCGGCCTACACGCGCTGGGACGCCATGCTCTCCTACGAGCAGAAGACCTGGGGGGCGCGTCTCAACATCCGCAACCTCTTCAACAAGGTCTACTGGGACTCGCTCTACGACAACGGCGGCTTCGCCATACCGGGGCCGCGCCGCGCCGTCATCCTCACCGGCGAGCTGAAGTTCTGAGAAGGAAAGGAATCCGAATGGACCGAAGACAAGCCCTGCTCACCCTGCCCGGACTGGCGGCGCTGGCCGGCCTGCCGCGGCTCGCCCTGGCCGACAGCGACCATCGGGTGGCGATCGGCGCGGCATGGCGCGGCCCGAACAAGGGCGATCCCCATCTTGCCGGCGTGCTGCAGGCAGACTGGGACAGCCGCAAGGTCGTGATCCGCCATTCGCTGCCGCTGCCCGGCCGCGCCCATGACGTACGCGCCGAGCCGGACGGCGGTCTGCTCGTCGTCGCCTACCGCTTCGGCAACTGGCTGCTGCGCTGCGACAGCGAGGGCCGGGAGGCGCAGCGCCACACGCTGGAGGCCGAGGGCGGCCGCCTGCTCTGCGGCCATGCCGTGTACAGCCCCGACCGCTCGGCGCTCTACACGACCGAGACCGACGTTCGCAGCGGCCGCGGCTGGGTCAGCGCGCGCGACCCGCGCAGCTTCAAGAAGATCGGCGAATGGGAAACCCGCGGCGTGGACCCGCACCAGATCGAAGTGGATCACGACGGCAGCCTGCTCGTCGCCAACGGCGGCGTGCCGCGCCGGCCCGAGGACGACAGCAAGCTTCCCCTCGACGACATGGATCCCTCGCTGGTGCGTCTCGACGGTCGCAACGGCGACCTGCTCGGCCAGTGGCGGCTGCCCGACTCGCGCCTGTCGATCCGCCACATGGCCTGGAACCGCCCGGCCGCCGAGCCGGGCGCGCTGCTCGGACTCGCCCTGCAGGCCGAGCACAGGGAAGCCGAGCGGCGTCGCTCGGCGCCCGTGCTCGCCGTCTTCGACGGCAAAACCTTCGTCCTGCCGACGCACCTCGGCGATGGCGCCGGCTACTGCGGCAACATCGCGCCGGCCCATCGCGGCGGCTTCGCCCTCACCAGCATCGCCGGCAAGGCGCTGCTGTGGCATCCGGGCATCCCGGGAAAGCTGCAGACCATCATCGAGATGGAAGAGGCCTACGCGCTGGCGCCCTGGCACGGCCCGGGGCGGGGCGGCGGCGCGCTGGTCGCCGCCGCGGTCGGCCTGGTGCGCTGGCATCCCGAAGCGAAGGCGCAAATCCTCGCCTGGCCGCAGCCGATGGCTATCGACAACCACTGGGCGCTGCTGAGCGAAGCCTGAGCGGAAGACTGGAATGGCTCGCCGCCAGGGAACTTCCGCTGCCCTCGCCGGCCGCCTCTGGCGCGCGGCGCAGCTGATTGGCCTCGTCCTCACCGCGGCGCTGATCTGCGGCTTCTTCGTCGCGCCCGAGGCGGCGCTGAGCCTGCTGTGGGACATCGCCATCCCGATCCTGCCGGCGACCTTCCTCATCAACCCGGTCATCTGGCGCAACGTCTGCCCGCTCGGCACGCTCAACATGCTCGCCAGCGGCCGCCTGCGCGACAATCCGCTGCCCGGGCGGCTGCTCGCCGGTGCCAATGGCGCCGGCATCGCGCTGCTGCTGCTGATGGTGCCGGCGCGCCGCTTCCTCTTCAACACGAACGGGACGGCGCTGGCGCTGGCCATCCTCGCGGTCGCCGCGCTGGCGCTCTCGCTCGGCGCCTTGTTCCGGCGCAAGGGCGGCTTCTGCAACGCCGTCTGCCCGGTGCTGCCGGTCGAGCGCCTCTACGGCCAAAGTCCGCTGGTGAAGATCGGCAGCGCCCATTGCGCCGATTGCAGCCAGTGCGTTCCGCGCGCCTGCATCGATGTCGCGCCGGCCAAATCCGTCGCCCAGACGCTCGGCCGCGCGGGCTGCTCGCACGCCTGGCTGAAAACCGGCTACGGCGTCTTCGCCACCAGTTTCCCCGGCTTCGTGCTGGGCTACTACCTCACGACGGACGGTCCGCCTTCCGGCGCCGGCTCCGTCTATCTGACCGTCGCCGCCGCCATGCTGGCGAGCCATGCGGCCAGCCAGTTGCTGGTGCGCGGCCTGCGGCTTTCCGCCGACACCGCGCTGCGGCTGCTCGGCGCCCTGGCCATCGGCCTCTATTACTGGTTCGCCGGGCCGGTCATCGCCGGCCATCTCGCGCTGGGCGCCGGCGCCGCGCTCGTCATTCGCGCTGCCGCCTTCGCCCTGATCGCGCTCTGGCTCTGGCGCGCCTTCGGCCGGCCGCCGGCGGGCCTGCGCCGCCTGGGGTCCATTCCCCGCTAGCGCCGGGCTTCAGTCATCCAGCCACTGGCGGCCGAGGATGTTCTGCAACTGCCAGGGGCTGAGGTCATCGAGCTTCTCGGGGAAATAGCGGCCGCGCCCCTCGAGCGGCGTCCAGTCGGTGAATTCGCCGGTCATGCGGCCGAGATAGGGCGCGGCCAGCGCCAGGCATTCCTCGAAATCCAGATCCTCTGGCTCGACGATGCCGCGCCGCGGATGGCGCATCGCCCAGAGCATGGCGGAGAGCGCGCCGGCCACCACCTGCAGGGTGGTGGCATTGGCGAAATCGACGTGGCGCCGCGCGTCCGCAATGGCGAGCTGCGAGCCGTACCAGTAGGCATTGCGCTCGTGACCCGCCAGCAGGACGCCGAGCTCGTCCATGCCCTCGACGACATCGGCGCCGAGGCGGCGGCGAACGGGCTGCGGCGCCCAGCCGCGACCCTCCAGCTCGAGCGCCGACAGCATGGCGTCGTCGCAGGGGTGGTAGACGAACATCACGCTCGGCCGGTAGGCAAAGCCCTCGCCGTCGCGAATGGTCAGGTAGTCGGCGATGGAGAAGACCTCGTCGTGGGTGACGAGCATGCCCTGGAAGCCGCCGACCGAGGGCGTCCAGCTGCGGGCGAAGGTGCTCGCCCCGGGCCGCTCGAGGTAGAGCGTGCCGGAGCCGGGGGCGTGCTCGCGGCCGCCGCGCGGCCGCTGCCGCTCGAAGCTGCCGAAGGACAGTTCTGCCGGCTGCATCAGCTCGTCGATGAAGCCGTCGATCGACCAGGTGTTGATGAACTCGCCGTGGCGCTTCGGCCGCTGGCTGGCCTGCGTGTCGCGCTCGGAGATCTGGATGGTGGTGACGCCCAGCTCGCAGGCCAGCCGCGCCCACTCCTCGCGCGTGCGCGGCCTGGCATCGCCGCCGCGGATGGCGCGGTCGAGGTCGACCAAGGCCTGCTTGACGAAATGCGAGACGAGGCCCGGATTGGCGCCGTGATCGACCACCGCGGTGGGCGCGTCCGGCCCGAGTTCCCTGGCCAGCGCCAGAACCTTCTCGCGGATGGCGTAGTTGGTGCGCTGGCTCAGCTCCAGCATCGGATTGTCGAACACGCCGGGCCACGGCTCGACCGAGGTGTCGGCATAGAGGGCGCCGCGCTCGGCGCAGAAGCGGATCAGGTCGAGGCTGGAGATGTCGATCGACAGGTTCAGCAGGAAGTCGCCCGCCGCGACATGCTCCTGCAGCATGGCGCGGAAGTTGCCGGGCGTCAGGTTGCAATGGATGAAGCGCGCACCGCAGCGCGCGGCGATGCCGCGGCCGAACTCGTCAGCCGAGAAGACGGTGATGCGCCCTCGCATGTCGTCGAGATGGCGGCCGATCGCCGGCAGGACGGCCTGGCCAATGCTGCCGCAGCCGATCATGACCAGGCGACCGGCAAAAGCGCCCGACGACCGTGAATCGCTCATCGGTGCCCCATCCTTTCCCGGGGGATTGCGAAGCTGGAAGCCGGACTGCTCCGGCGGGGCCGCACGCCCCATGCCCGCATGCTGGCGTGAACCGCGCGGAAGATCAAGCCTGCCGCCGGCCGCGCAGCGGTTGCCGCGCTCAGTCGCCGGTGGGAGAGATGCGGAAGGCGCGCACCGTGCTCATGTCGCGCAGTGCCGAGGACAGCTCGGACAGCCGTTTCGGATCGATGGTCCAGATGACCATGCGGTATTCGAATTGCGCCCCGTCGTCGGAGAGGATGTGGCTCATGTTCGCCACCTTGAAGCCGTGCCGCTCGAGGAATTGCCGCAATTCCATCTCCGACATGACCTTGTCGCGGTCGAAGCGGACGAAATGATGGGCGTAGAAGTGCGACGGCAGGCCGCTTTCAATCAGGCGGAACAGGGACAGCGTGGCGATCGTCACCAGCGTCGCGAAGATCGCCGGCAGGTAGAAGCCGATGCCCATCAGGATGCCGATGGCGGCGGTGATCCAGATCGAGGCGGCCGTGGTCAGGCCGCGCACCGAGAGGCCTTCCTTGAAGATGACGCCGGCGCCGAGGAAGCCAATGCCGGTCATGATGCCCTGGGCCATGCGCGTGGGATCGGTGCGCACCGCCTCGAGCGGGATGCCGGTCAGCCACTTGCTCTGGTGCACGGTCACCAGCATCAGCAGGCTGGAGGCGAGGCAAACCAGCGCGTGGGTGCGGAAGCCGGCCGGCCGGCCGTGATAGCTGCGTTCCAGGCCGATGATGCTGCCGGCGACCAGCGCGGCCATCAGATTGATAATGATTTGCGCCGACTCGGGATCCATCGCCGGATTCTAATATCATTTGCCGCGGAAATCTGCCGGGCCGGCAAGCGCGACCCCCGCCGCTGGCGAGCCGCGGCAGTCTTTCCGTCGGCAGCCTGTTAAGCTTGCCATGGACCGATCCCCGAACCGCCCTGCCGCGCCATGTCTCCTGCCACCTTGCGTCTGCTTGCCTGCCTTGCCCTTCTGATCGGCTTCACGACCGCGCGCGCCCAGTCCTGTCCCGAGGCGGCAAGCTGGGCCGCTCTCGAGGGTCCGCAACCGCGCGGCGTCGCCGCAGCCGCCCTCATCGAGCGTGCCGCCGCGCGCGAAGTGCTGCTGCTCGGCGAGCAGCACGACAACGCCGACCACCACGCCTGGCAGCTGCAGACGCTCGCTGCCCTGCACGTGCGCCGGCCGGACATGGTCATCGGCTTCGAGATGTTTCCGCGGCGCGTCCAGCCCGTCCTCGACCGCTGGGTGGCGGGCGAACTGACGGCAAGACAGTTCCTCGAGCAAGCCGAATGGCATGCCAACTGGAACATGCCGGCCGAGCTCTACTTGCCGCTCTTCGAGTTCGCCCGCATCAACCGCATTCCGATGCTGGCCCTCAACATCGAGCGCAGGCTGAGCCGCGCCATCGGCGAGAAGGGCTGGGAGGCCGTGCCGGAAGCCGGGCGCGAGGGCCTCGGCCGCCCGGCGCCGCCGGGCGAGGCCTACCGTGACAGCCTGTTCGAGGTCTATCGCCAGCACCCCGATGCGAAACGCAGGGGCGATAAGGCGCCCCCGCCGGAGCGCGGCGATCCGGCCTTCCGCCGCTTCGTCGAATCGCAGCTGGCCTGGGACCGCGCCATGGCCGAGGCGCTGGCGCGGGGCACCGGCGCCGGCAAGCCGCTGCAAGTCGGCATCATGGGCAGCGGCCACATCCGCCATGGCCATGGCGTGCCGCACCAGCTGCGCGATCTCGGCGTGAAAGACATCGGCACCCTGCTGCCGGTGTCCGCCGGCGGCGATTGCAAGGAGCTGGTCGCCGGCCTGGCCGATGCCGTTTTCATGCTGCCGGCCCAGCCCCGGGAGCAGCCGCCCCCGCCGCGACTCGGCATCCAGCTGGAAGACCGGCCGGAAGGCGTGCGCATCCTCGCCGTCACTCCTGGCAGCCTGGCCGAGCGCAGCGGGCTGAAGGAAGGCGATTTCATCGTCGAGATGGCCGGCCAGCCGCTGAAGAAATCGCTCGTCGCCGTCGGCATGGTGCGGCTGCAGCCGGCCGGCACCTGGCTGCCGGTGAAGCTCAGGCGCGGCGAGGAAACCCTGGAGCTGGTCGTCAAGTTTCCGCCGGCAAGCCCATGAGCGGCCGCCGCGCCGCGCTGCTCGCCCTCTTGCTCGGATTGCAGGGGTCGCTGCACGCCGCCGGCCTCGACCTCGAGGTCGCCCTCGATCCGGATTCGCGCCGCCTCGATGCCGTGGCGCGGTTCGAGGCGCCCGCGCGCGAGTTCCGCTTCACGCTTCACGAATCGCTGGCAGTCGAGGCCGCCAGCGCCGACGGCCGGCCGCTGCAGGTCGAGCGGCTTGGCGCGCACGGTCCGCTGCGCGCCTGGCGCATCGCCCTGCCGGCCGGCGCGCGCCGGCTGCAACTGGCCTACGGCGGCGTCCTGCCGCCGCTGGACCGCCGCCTCGACCATCGCGACGTGCTGGGCGGACTGGCGCCGATGGCTTCGGCATCGGGAAGCTTCCTGCCCGCCGGCTCCGGCTGGTATCCGCAGCCGGCGCGGCCGTTCAGCTACGCGGTCGCCCTGACTTTGCCGGCGGACCAGCGCGGGCTGGTGCCGGGGCGCCTGGTCTCCGAATCCGTCGCCGACGGCGGTTACCACGCCCGCTTCGCCTTCGAGCGGCCCGCCGACGGCATCGACCTGATGGCGGGACCCTACCAAGTGCGCGAGAAGATCGCGCCGCGCAGCGGCGGCACGGCCCTGCGGCTGCGCACCTACTTCACCGCCGAACTCGACGCCCTGCCCGGACTGGCCGAGGGCTATCTCGAGGACACGCAGCGCTACCTCGAGCGCTACGCCGCCGAGATCGGCCCCTATCCCTACGGCGAGTTCTCGGTGGTGGCCAGCCCGCTGCCGACCGGCTTCGGCATGCCGACGCTGGCCTACCTCGGCGCCGAGGTGCTCAGGCTGCCCTTCATCCGCGCCACCTCGCTCGGCCACGAGGTGCTGCACAACTGGTGGGGCAACGGCGTCTTCGTCGACTACGCCGGCGGCAACTGGAGCGAAGGACTCACCACCTTCATGGCCGATTACGCCTATCGCGAGGAGGCCTCGGCAGAGGCCGCGCGCGAGATGCGCCTCGGCTGGCTGCGCGATGCCGCCAGCCTGCCGCCGGATAGCCAGGCGCCGCTCGCCGCCTTCCGCGCGCGCAGCCACGGCGCCGATGCCGCGGTCGGCTACGGCAAGTCGGCGATGCTCTTCCTCATGCTGCGCGACGCGATCGGCATCGAGGCTTTCCGCCGCGGACTGCGCGGCTTCTGGCAGGCGCAGCGCTTTCGCGCCGCCTCCTGGCGCGACCTGCAGGCGGCCTTCGAGCAGGCGGCCGGGCAGCCGCTGGCGGGCTTCTTCTCGCAGTGGCTGGAGCGCGCCGACATGCCGCAGCCGCGCATCGTCGCGGCGCGCGCCGTCTCGCGCGATGGCAAGGCGCTGCTCACGCTCGATTTCGAGCAGCCCGAGCCGGCGTATGCGCTGGATGTTCCGGTGGGGCTGGTGTTTGCCGACGGCGCCAGCGAGACGCGGCGCATCGCCCTCGACCGCCCGCGCCAGTCCGTGACTCTCGAAGCCTCGTGGCCACCTGAAGGCGTGCGGCTCGACCCCGAGCTGCGGCTGTGGCGGCGCCTCGACGTTGCGCAGCTGCCGCCGATCCTGCGCCAGTGGATCACCGCGCGGGCGCCGCGCCTGGCGCTGGCCGGCAACGATCCCTCGCTGGCTGAAGCCGCCGCCGCGGTGGCGCGGCGGCTATTCGAGAATTCGCCGCGCACCGCCTCCCTGGCGGCGCTCGACCAGGAGGACCAGCCGATGCTGCTGATCGGCGCGGACGCCGGGGTCGCCGCCGCCCTGGCGCAGGCCGGCCTGCCGCCGCCCCCGGCCGCGCTTCAAGGCCGCGGCGACGCCCGGGCGTGGACCGTGCTGCGCGAAAAGGGCAGCCCCCTGCTGGTGGTCTCGGCGCGCGATGCCGCCGCCCTCGCCGCCCTCGCCCGCCCGCTGCCGCACTACGGCGGCCAGAGCTGGCTCGCCTTCGAGAACGGGCGCCTGCTGGCGCGCGGCGTCTGGCCGGCGCCAGGGCCTTTGCTGCCGGTCGTGCGCCAGCCCTGAGCCGGAATTGCCGCGGTCATTGCCAAGCCGCCGCCCTTGGCCTACATTTACCCCACCGCAAGAATGGTTTCGAGGAGGCAGCATGGGACTGGTCGCCAGGATTCTCGGCCCGAAATCGAAATACGAAAAAAGCCTGCCCTACAGCTATGAGGCACGCGTGCGCGTCTTCGAAGATGGCAGCGATCCCAAGACCTATCTCTCCGACACCATCTGCGGGTTGGTCGAGCACCTCGAGCGCAACCGCGTCGATCCGGCGGCAACGGAAATCTTCGAGATCTTCCAGGAACGCGAGACGCCGATCGACGCCCGGCGCTTCGTCGGCGCCGGAGGGCGCTGGATGACGCGGCCGGAGTTGTGCCGCTCGTTCGAGCAGCACTATCCGGGCCACATCCACGCCACCGGCTGCAGCTTCGAGGATCGCGAGCGCGGCTGCGCCGGGCCCTGAGGCCGCGGAACTCGCTTCAGCGCGCGGGCAGGGCGCCGACCAGGCGGATCTCGCGCGCCGCCTCGGGATAATCGACGCCGGCCTCGGCCAACCGCTCGACGATGGCGCGGTTGATTTCCGCCTGCGCCGGCAGGAAGTCCGCCACGCTGGTCCACGGCTTGATGGCGATGCCGATCGCCCGCTCGCCAAGGGCCGCAACGCCGACGACCGGCGCCGGCTCCTTGAGCACGCGCGGGTTGCCCGCCACCACTTCGTTCACCAGCGCCAGCGCCCGCTCGATGTCCGCCGCGCGGGCAATCGTCACGCTCAGGTCGAGCTGGCGCACCTGTCCGTAGTTGTGCAGGATCTCGCCGACGATCTTGCGGTTGGGCACGACGACGACTGACTGATCGGGGTGGCCGAGCCGGGTGGAGAACAGGTCGATCTCGCGCACCTCGCCCTCGACGCCCACCATCGAGACGTACTCGCCGACGCGAAACGGCCGCGTGAAGATGATGACGAGGCCGGCCGCCAGGTTGCCGAGGACGCCCTGCATCGCCAGCGCAATGCCGGCGCCGACGACGCCGAGGCCGGCGATCAGCGGCAGCAGGTCGACGCCGAGGTTCTGCAGCGCCATGACGAAGAACAGCGCGAGCACCGCCAGCCGCGCCAGGCGCACGATGAGCAGCTGCACCGGCGGCTCGAGGCCGAGCCTGCCCAGCCAGCGGTCGACGAAGCGGCCAACCCAGCGGCCGACGGCGTAGCCGGCGACGATGATGAGGACAGCAACCAGCACCTTCGGCCCGAACTTGACGGCAAGGTCGATGAAGGTGTTCTGCGCCTGGTCGAGCGCGGCGATCTGGTTTGGCATGGCGCACCTCGCGAAGCGGCATCCGCCCGGCAGGCGGAGTTGTTTGAAATTATACTCGGCGGGTTTTGACATCCGTGCCGCCAACCTTGTCCGCCCCCTCGCGCCAAGCGCTGCCTGCCGACCTCGTCGTCATCCTCAGCGGCGTCTGTGCGGCCCTGTACGTCGGCAAGCTGCCGCCGGCCCTGCCGGCGCTGCGCGAGGCGCTTGGCGTCACCCTGCTGCAGGCCGGCTTCCTGCTCTCACTGGTGCAGGTGGCCGGCATGACGCTCGGCCTGGCGCTGGGCCTGACGGCGGACAGCATCGGCCTGCGCCGCAGCATGCTGGTCGGGCTGTCGATTCTGGCCCTCGCCGGCGCGCTCGGCGGCTGGGCGCGCAGCGCCGAGGAATTGCTCTGGCTGCGCGGCGCCGAAAGCTGCGGCTTCCTGCTGGTGGTGCTGCCGGCGCCGAGCCTGATCCGCCAACTGGTGCCGCCGGAGCGGCTCAGCCTGCGGCTCGGCCTGTGGAGCACCTACATGCCCCTGGGCGCGGCGCTGGCGCTGCTTGCCGGACCCTGGGTGATCGAGGCGCTCGGCTGGCCAGGGTGGTGGTGGAGCCTCGCCGCGCTTGCCGCCGCCATGGCGCTGTGGATGGCGCTGCGCGTGCCGGGCGATGCGATGCGGCACCAGGCCGCGGCGGCCGCCGCCGCACCGCAGGGCGCCAGCGGCGAGCGCTGGTGGCAGCGCCTGCGCCTGACCCTGACGGCCCGGGGTCCCTGGCTGGTGGCGCTGATCTTTGCCGTCTATTCCGGCCAGTGGCTGGCGGTGATCGGCTTCCTGCCCACGATCTACGACCAGGCCGGCGTCTCCGGCGAACTCGCCGGCGCCCTGACGGCGCTCGCCTCGGCGAGCAACGTGATCGGCAACGTCAGCGCCGGCCGCCTGCTGCACCGCCATGTCGCGCCACGCCGGCTGCTGAACGCCGGCTTCGTCGCCATGATTCTCGGCGCCTTCGCCGCCTTCGGCCTCGACGCCGCACCGGCCGCCCTGCGCTACGCCGGCGTGCTGCTCTTCTCCGGCATGGGCGGCATGATCCCTGCCACCCTGTTCATGCTGGCGGTGCGCCTGGCGCCGGGCGAGCGCACGGTGTCGACCAGCGTCGGCTGGGTGCAGCAATGCTCCGCCTTCGGCCAGTTCGCCGGCGCGCCGCTGGTCGCCTGGGTGGCCGGCAACGCCGGCGGCTGGCAATGGACCTGGGCCGTCACCGGCGCGGCCTGTGTCGTCGGCATGCTGCTGGCGAGCCGCCTGCCCGCCCTGCCCCGTCGCTGAATGCCCCTCCGGGCAAGGGTTTCAAGCTTGATTCGCATCAAGTGAGAATCATTATCATTTAGTATCATGCACGCTGGATCGGAATTCGATTGGCAGGGCGGGCCGGACAAGAGCGGCATCCGGCAAGCTGCCGCCCTCAGTCTTGAAAGGAGGCGCTGGATGCAAGGCCTGTATCGTCTGCTCGGCGGCTGCCTGCTGGCGGCCGCCCTGCTGGCAGGCACGAGTGCCCAGGCCGCCGGGCGCTTGCCGAAGCTGGTGCTCACCGGGCCCTTCGCCGCCGTCTCCTTCCCGCTCATCCACATGGTCGAGAGCGGCGCCCTCAAGGACGTCGCCGAGTCCGTCGAATTCGTCGCCTGGAAGAACCCCGACCAGCTGCGAGCGATGGCCATCGACGGCAAGATGCAGGCCGATTTCCTCGCCACGCCGAGCAGCGTCGCGGCCAACCTCCACAACCGCGGCGTGCGCCTGCGCCTGATCAACGTCTCGGTCTGGGGCATGCTCTGGCTGGTGTCGCGCGACGCCAACGCGAAGACGCTGGCCGACTTCAAGGGCCGCGAGATCGTCATGCCCTTCCGCGCCGACATGCCCGACATCATCTTCCAGACCCTGGCGGAGAAGGCCGGCCTCGACCCGAAGCGCGACTTCAGGCTGCGCTACGTCGCCTCGCCCTTCGACGCCATGCAGCTGATGGTCACGCGCCGCGCCGACCATGTCGTGCTCTCCGAGCCGGGCGTG
Organism: Pseudomonadota bacterium; assembly: GCA_963205435.1. GTDB lineage: Bacteria > Pseudomonadota > Gammaproteobacteria > Burkholderiales > Rhodocyclaceae > Desulfobacillus. Next base: position 701 of record CAUJIV010000041.1, on the reverse strand, counting down.
TCGATGGCGCTGCGCAAGACGAAGTCGTTTCCGGTGAGCCTGATCGCGCCCGAGCTGCATCGCAGCGTCGACCTGCAGAAGGAGTGGGGCCGGCTGTTCGAGCGGCCGCCGCGCATGCCGCAGGCGGGCATCGCCGTCATGGGCAAGGCGCTCGACAACACGGCGCTGGTCGAGCGTTTCCAGCGGGCCTACGCCGCCTCGCTGAAATGGTGCCAGTCCGAGCCCGAGGCCTGCGGCGCCATGGTCGCCCGGCACATCGACATCCTGACGCCGGAAGCCGTCGCCGACGCCGTGCGCAGCGGCCAGGCCGCCTTCGTCACCGCGCGCGAGGCACGGCCCGAGCTGGAGTTCTTCTATGCCAGGCTGCTCGAGCGCCAGCCCCAGCTGATCGGCGGCCGGCTGCCGCCCGACGATTTCTACTACGGCAGCAAATGAGCCTGCTGCGTTCCTGGCTGGGCAGCCTGCCGGCCTATCTGTGGAGCGGCTGGGGCGCCATCGCCAGCCTGCTGCTGATGCTCGCCGCCTGGGAGGGCGCCAGCGAAGTCTACGGGCCGCTGATCCTGCCCGATCCGCTCAGCACCTTCGCCACCCTGGCCGAGCTCGCGCGCAGCGGCGCCGCCTGGCCGGAACTCGCCGTCACGGCGCGCCGCGCCCTGATCGGGCTGGCGCTGTCGATCGCCGCCGGCAGCCTGCTCGGCCTC
>CAUJIV010000040.1 GCA_963205435.1 Pseudomonadota bacterium | reverse complement strand
TGGTTGGCCACTCCGACGGCGGCTCGATCGCGCTGATCCACGCCGGCGGCGCGGGGCGCGAGGTCGCCGGCCTGATCCTGATGGCGCCGCACGTCTTCGTCGAGGACCTCTCGATCGCCAGCATCGCCAAGGCGAAGACGGTGTTCGAGACCACCGATCTGGCGCAGAAGCTGGCCCGCTACCACCGCGATCCAGCAAAGACCTTTTGGGGCTGGAACGACATCTGGCTGCACCCCGACTTTCGCGCCTGGAACATCGAGGAATACCTGCCGGGCGTGCGCTGCCCGGTGCTGGCCCTGCAGGGCGCCGACGACGAGTACGGCACGCCGGCCCAGGTCGAGGCCATCCGCGCCCAGGCGGCGGGCGAGGTGACGATTCGCATGCTCGCCGACTGCCGCCACTCCCCGCACAAGGACCAGCCGCAGGCCACGTTCGAGGCGATGGCCGAATTCATCGAGCGGATTTCCTGAAGGTCGCCGCGATCCGCGAGAGCGGCTACCAGAGCGCCACCTTGCAGTGCTTGCGAATCAGCGCGTCCCTGGTGATTAGCCGGCCGCCGGCGAGCAGCGCGCTCGCGACGATGAGGCGGTCGAAGGGATCGCGCGTCCAGCCGAGCTCTCGGGCCTGGCGCACGATCTTCTCCAGGGGCTGCTGATCGAGCGCCAGGCCGATTTCGGCGGCAAGGGCGGAGAGCACCGCTGCCGGTCCCTTGCTGATGCGGCCGATTTCGAACAGATATTGCAGTTCGAGGTCGACGACGGACGAAACGACAAGGCGCCCGCGCTCGATCGCCGCGCGGGCGGGTTCCGAGAGCAGGTCGATCCTGGCTTCGTACAGCCAGCAGACGACGTGGGTGTCGAGATGGATCAGCCCAGGTTTTTCGGCTCGCGCCATTCGCCCACCTTCACCTCGGCCAGATCCGCGGCATCGCCCTTGACCAGCTTGCGGCGCTTGAGCGCGGCGAGGCGGGGCTTGCCGGCGTTTTCGGCGACCAGCAGCAGCGTCCTGCCGCGGCGCTCGATGGCCACCGGCACGCCGCTCTCCAGCACCTCGTCGGCCACCTGGAACAGCTTCTGGCGCAAGGCGGTAATCGAAAGCTTCTGCATGACGAGCTCCAAACGTACGGTACATTGTATTATAGGTACAGTACGCAAGCGAAGCAATGCCTGCACGCCGGACTGGCTGCCCGCTGATCGGGGCCGCGCCCGGCGCGCCTACTTCGGCACGGCGCGAAACATCCGGCCCTGCGGCCCTTCGTCCTCGAGGAACCAGAGCGCGCCGTCGGGCGCCACCGCCACGTCGCGGGCGCGGAAGCCGAGGTTCCAGCGCTCGGCCGGCTGCGCGCCGCCGCGGCCGTCGAAGACGATGCGGCTGAGCGAGCGGCTGCCCAGCCCGCTGACGAGGGCCGAGCCGTCCCACTGCGGGAACAGGGCGCCGCGGAAGAAGACCATGTTGCCGGGGGCGATCACCGGCGTCCAGTAGAGCACGGGTTGGGCGAAGTCCGGCCGCGTGGCGTGGCCGGGAATGGGCACGCCGTCGTAATTCATGCCGTGGGAGACCAGCGGCCAGCCGTAGTTGCGGCCAGGCTCGATCAGGTTGAGCTCGTCGCCGCCGCGCGGGCCGTGCTCGACCGACCAGAGGCGGCCGTCGGGCGCGAAGGCGAGGCCGTAGGGATTGCGGTGCCCCGAGGTCCAGGTCTGCGCCGGCGCGAGGTTGGGGCCGGGAAGGCGGTAGCGGCGCACGACGTGTGCGCGCTTGGCTTCCTCGGTGTCGCGCGGCGGGTCGATCAGCGCCACCTCGCGCGCGCCTTCGCGGCCCGCCATAGGGTTGTCGGGCGCCGGCGCGCCGTCGAGCGTCAGGCGCAGGATCTTGCCCAGCGCCGAGTCGGGATCCTGCGCCGGCGTCATGCGCTGGCGCTCGCCGACGGCGAGGAAGAGGAAGCGGCCGTCGGGCGAGAAGGCGAGCTGGGCGCCGAACTGGCCGCCGCGGCCCTTGGGCAGCTCGCGCCAGAGCACGCGCAGGCCGGTGAGCCGCGGCGCGCCGCCGTCGAGTTCCAGCCGCGCCCGCGCCAGCGCCAGACCGGAACCGCCGTCGCCCGGCTCGGCGTAGGTCAGGTAGAGGCCGCGGTCGGAGGCGTAATGCGGCGAGAGGAAGACGCCGAGCAGGCCGCCCTGGCCCTGGTGGAGGACGGCGGGCACGCCGGTGACCGGCGTTTTCGCGCCCTGGCGCGTCACCAGCCAGAGGGCGCCAGGTTTCTCGGTGACGAGCAGGCGGCCGTCGGGCAGGAAGGCGATGCGCCAGGGGTGGTCGAAGCGCGCCACTTCCTCGAGGACGAAGGGAAGCTCAGGCTCGGCGGCGAGCGCCCCGGCGTTCACCTGCGACCGCGCCGGCGAGGCGAGCATGCCGAGCGCGCAGAGGGAGAAGAGAGCGAGGGCGGGCGCCGGCAGCCTCACGCGCCTTCTCCTTGCCTGGCCTGCGCTTCGCCCGCGGCGGCGGGCAGCGCCTTCGGCAGCAGCTGGTTGAACAGGCTCGACTCGCGCTTGTAGAAGCCCTCGGTGTGGAAGGTCTCCTCCAGCCGGTAGAGCTCGTAGTCGAGGTGGTGGCACAGCTCGTGCAGCAGGGTGCGCAGGAAGCTCCTGTAGGCGACCACGCGCTTGTTCTTGGCCGTGCGCATCCACAGCTTGATGAGCGCCAGCTGGCCCTCGTCCTCGGGCAGGTAGAGGCCGTGCAGCTCGCCCCAGTCGCTGCTCGGGCGCACCGCCAGCACCGCCACCCTGAGCGGAGGCGCGCGCAGCTGGCCGACGATGCCGGCGGCGAGGGCGGCGCAGAGGCGCTCGGCCTCGGCGCGGCGCTCGCCGGTGAGCGCCGCCTCGAGAGGCGCCAGCAGCGGGCGCAGCGCGGCGGCGTCGGGCAGGGCGATGCGCTCGATGGCGTCGCTGCGGTCATAGATGCGCCGGCGCGCCGGCGACAGGCGGCTGTAATAGGCGAAGGGCATTCAGAAAATCCCCAGGGCGATGCCGCTCGCCAGCGCCTCGCCCAGTTCCCCGCAGGCGGCGAGGTCGGCCGGCGTCGGCTCGCCGCGGGCGATCACCGGCTCGGTGACGCGCTTCCAGCCATAGCCGGTGGCGATGCGGCCGATCTCGCGTGCGGCGCCGCTGCCGTCGTTGCCGGCGCTGATGAAGAGCGCATAGGGCAGGCCGACGGTGCGGCCCTCGGCCGGATAGTAGGTGCGGTCGAAGAAATCCTTGACCATGCCGGACATGGTGCCGAAATTCTCCGGCGTGCCGATGAGCAGGCCGTGGCAGGCGAGGAGATCCTCCAGCGTCGCCTCGCCGGCGCGCTTCGGCAGCGTCTCGACGGCGGCCTCGCGCCGCGCGCCGGCGAGCGCCGCCTCGGCGAGAGCCGCGGTGCGGCCGCCCTGGCTGTGGTAGAGGAGGAGCAGGCGTTTCATGGTGCGTCGTGGCGGTGCTTGCCGGCCGGCCTCGCGGCGCGACCGGCATGGCAGCGATTATGGACGAAAGCGCCGGCCTGCCAAGCCTCGCGGCGCGCCGGCCAGCGGATCCTGGCGGTAGAACTGGCGCAACTGCTCGTAGACCGCCGGGTATTCCGCCTGCAGTAGCTCCGGCGCCTCGAAGAAGACCTCGCTCGCCACGGCGAAGAATTCGGCGGGGCTGTCGGCGGCGTAGGGATCGATCCGGGTCTCCTCGCCGGCATCGACGCGCGCGCAGAAGTCCTCGTAGGCGGGCAGGAAGGCCTCGCTCCAGGCCTGGCGGCTCATGCCCTCGTGCAGCGGCGGGAAGCCGTCGGGGACGCCGTTGAGCATGTCGAGCTTGTGGGCGAACTCGTGGATGACGACGTTCATGCCGTCGGCTTCCTCGGGGCGATCGAACCAGGAGAGCAGCACCGGGCCGCCCTGCCAGGCCTCGCCCGCCACGGTGTCGTCGTACTCGTGCACCACGCCGTCTTCCGACATCTGCCGGCGCGGCACGACGAAGTCGCCGGGATAGACGATGATGCCGACCCAGCCGCGGTAGGAGTCGAGGCCGAGCTCGAGCACCGGCAGGCAGGCCTGCAGGGCGATGGCGAGCTGGATGTCGGGCGTGAGCCGCAGTCCCCGCGCGCCGTGCCATTCCTTCTGCGCGACGAACTCCAGCGCCATGGCGCGCAGGCGGGCGCGCTCGGCCGGCGCCAGATGGCGCAGGAAAGGCAAGCCGGCCTCCAGCCGCCTCCAGCGCGCCTCGTCGACGGGCGCGGCGCGGCGGGCGCGGCGGGCGAATGGGTTCCAGATCACGCGCGCGCCCTCGTCGTCAGGAAGATGCCGGCGAGGATCAGCGCGATGCCGAGGAGGTGGTGCAGCGCCGGCTGCTCGCCGAGGAAGATCATCGCCAGCAGCGTGCCGAAGGCCGGCATCAGGTGCATGAACTGGCCGGCGCGGTTGCCGCCGACCTCGGCGACGGCGCGGTTCCAGAAGATGAAGCCGAGAGCGGCCGGAAAGATGCCGGCGTAGGCCATGGCGGCGAAGGCCGGGATGCCGGGAATGATCAGCCTGCCCGCGGCCATCTCCCAAAGATAGAAGGGCACCAGCGCCGCGAGTCCCCACAGGGTGATGGCGGCGAGGAAGGAGAGGGGATGCAATCCGGGCGGCCGCCGCGCCAGCAGCACGGTGTACAGCGCCCAGGAGAGCATCGCCGCCAGCACCCAGAGGTCGCCCTCGTTCGGACGCAGGCCGAGCAGGCGCGCCAGCTCGCCCTGGGAGACGATGAAGAGGATGCCGGCGCAGGACAGCGCCATGCCGATCCACTCCGGCCGGCGCAGGCGCTTGCCGAACAGCGCCCAGGACAGGGCGATGATCATGATCGGCGTCGACGAGGCGAGCAGCACGCCGTTGGTGGCCGTGGTGTGGGCGAGGCCGATGTAGGTGAGCGCATTGTGGCAGGCGCCGCCGAACAGGCCGAGCAGGGAGAGCACCTTCCAGTGGGCGAGCAGCTCGCGCCATTGCGCGCGCAGGTGCGGCCAGGCCCAGGGCAGCAGGCAGGCGAAGGCGATCGCCCAGCGCCAGAAGGACAGGGCGATCGGCGGCACGTCGCCGCGGATCCAGCGGCCGACCACCCAGTTGCCCGACCAGAACAGCACGGTCAGCGTCAGCAGCAGGTAGGCGAAGGCGCGCGAAGGAACGGGGGGCTGTGAGGTCAAGATGTCTGGCGTCGCTTTGCCGATCATTCTAGCGCGGCCGCCTTCCGTTCCGCGCCGCGGCGCTTGGCCGTCGCGGCTTTTCGGCGATAATCCGGAGACCTTTCCAGCCGATTGCCGAAGTGGTCTCGGTCACCCACTCCCTCGCCCGCGACGGCGCCGCCGAGGCGCCGCTCGATCTGCTCGCCGAAGGCCTGCCGGCGCCGGCGCGGGAGCTGCTCGGCCAGGCTTGCGAATACGCCCGCGGCCTCTATGGCGAGGGGGCGCTCGGCAGCGGCGAGCCGGCCTGGCCGCATGCGCTCGGCATGGCGCTGGTGGTCGCTTCACTCAGGCTCGACCTCGACGCGCGGTTGGCGGCGCTGCTGTTCGCCGCGCCGGACTTCGACGCCGCCGCCGGCGAGGCGCTCGCCGCGCGCTTCGGCGCGGCGGTGGCCGAGCTGGTCGAGGGCCAGCGCCGCCTGAAGGGCCTGCAGCAGGTGATGCGCCAGGGGCGCCAGGCGCGGGAGGGCGCCCAGGCCGCCCGCGCCCAGGCCGAGGTGCTGCGCAAGATGCTGCTGGCGATGTCGGCCGACATCCGCGTCGTCCTGCTGCGGCTGGCGAGCCGTGTCCAGACCCTGCGCTTCCTCGCCGGGCGGCCGCCGCAGGAGCGCGCGGAGATCGCCCGCGAGAGCCTCGACATCTACGCGCCGCTCGCCAACCGCATCGGCATCTGGCAGCTGAAGTGGGAGGTTGAGGACCTCGCCTTCCGCTTCCTCGAGCCGGAGACCTACAAGCGCATCGCCGGCATGCTCGACGAGCGCCGCGCCGAGCGCGCCGCCTTCATCGAGGAGGCGGTGGCGCGGCTGCGCGCCGAGCTGGCGGCGGCGGGGGTGGAGGCCGAGGTGAGCGGGCGGCCGAAGCACATCTACAGCATCTACGCCAAGATGAAGGCGAAGGGCCTCGGCTTCGACGAGGTCTACGACGTGCGCGCGCTGCGCGTGCTGGTCGACACGGTGCGCGACTGCTACGCGGCGCTCGGCGTCGTGCACCATATCTGGCAGCCGATCCCGCAGGAGTTCGACGACTACATCTCGCAGCCGAAGGGCAACGACTACCGCTCGCTGCACACCGCGGTGATCGGCCCGGGCGGGCGCACGCTGGAGGTGCAGATCCGCACGCGCGAGATGCACCGGCACGCCGAGTTGGGCGTCGCCGCCCACTGGCGCTACAAGGAGAAGAGCGGCGCCGACGCCCGCTACGACGACAAGATCGCCTGGCTGCGCCAGCTGCTGTCCTGGCGCGACGAGATCGGCGACTCCTCGGAGTGGGTGCGCCAGTTCCGCCGCGCCGCCCTCGACGACACGATCTACGTGCTGACGCCGCAGGGCCGCGTCATCGACCTGCCGCGCGGCGCCACGCCGGTCGATTTCGCCTACCGCCTGCACACCGAGCTCGGCCACCGCTGCCGCGGCGCCAGGGTCGATGGCGCGCTGGTGCCGCTCAACACCCCGCTGCAGAACGGCCAGACGATCGAGATCGTCGCCGCCCGCCAGGGCGGCCCCTCGCGTGACTGGCTGCAGCCGGCGCAGGGCTATCTGGCCACGCCGCGGGCGCGCGCCAAGGTGCGGCAGTGGTTCGCCGCGCAGGACGAGGCCGAGACGCTGGCGCAGGGTCGCGTCGGCGTCGCCCGCGAGCTGCAGCGCGAGGGCCAGGGCGGCGTCAACCTCGAGGAGCTGGCGCGCAAGCTCGGCTTCGCCAATACCGACGCGCTCTACCTGGCCTTCGCCCGCGGCGAGGCCGGCCCGCGCCAGCTGCAGGCGGCCCTGCGCGAGGCGCCGCCTGCGGCGGCACCCGAGCCGGAGGCGCTGACCCGCCGCAGCCGGGCGCAGGACGCCGCCGGCCGCGTCCTCATCGTCGGCGTCGACCGCCTGCTGACCCAGCTGGGCCGCTGCTGCAAGCCGGTGCCGCCGGATGCCATCGCCGGCTTCGTCACCCGCGGCAAGGGCGTCTCCATCCACCGCCTGGAGTGCGCCAACTTCCGCAACATGAGCGCGCGCAACCCCGAGCGCGTCATCAGCGCCGAGTGGAGAGTGGGTACGGGTGGGGGCGTCGACGCGCTCTACCCGGTCGACATCGTCGTCGAGGCGCAGGACCGCCAGGGCCTGCTGCGCGACATCTCCGAAGTGCTCTCGCGCGAGAAGATCAACGTCACGGCGGTGCATACCCACTCGCGCCAGGGCGCCGCCCGCATGGGCTTCACCATCGAAGTGAGCGGCGTCGCCCAGCTGCAGCGCGCGCTGAAACTGATCGGCGCCATCGGCGGCGTGCAACGCGCCAGCCGGAGTTGAACCTGCAGGAAAACGAAGTTTCAGTGAAGGCTAATGCCCACGTAAGTGGGCGTTATGCCGAAACTAAAAGGCAGTCGCTGGAGGACGGCGAGCAGGCGCTATCGACCCAAAGCGGTCATCGGGAGCGGCCAGGTTGAAAAGGTTTCTGCCAGCATCACAGCATATCCATTAATGTTCCGATCGCTATGCCGTCAGTCGCCGCCGATGTCTTTGCTCAGTCAATACTGGATGCCGAGAACCTGCTCGCACATTTCAACAAGCTAAACACGAAGCCACCTCCCCCTGAAATTGAAGTCCTCAAGCGTGCCGGTTTGATCATGGCGATGACAGCATGGGAAACCTATGTCGAAGATCGAGTGGTAGAGGCATCAACAGCACGGCTTCATGGGTTGGCTGATAGCTCGATTGCATCCTTTGTGCAGTCAAAGCTTGCTGATGAAATCAAGCGACTACATAACCCAACATCCGAAAAAACCATTCAACTGTTCCGTGACTACGCAGACATTGACCTGACGAATCAATGGACATGGAACAACTATGATGCAAAAACGGTTCGCGAGCGCCTGAATCAATATATGAAGCTACGAGGTGATGTCGTTCACCGCTCAAGGACTATATCGCCCGGGCCACCGCAACCCCATCCAGTCACCAAGGAAGAGTTGGAAAAGGTAATTCGCTTCCTACGCTCTCTCGTTTCTGCAACCGAAGCTGCTTTGACCCCATCCGGTTCAAAGGTATAGCAGTCTGCTTCTGGCCGAGAGCCGGCGTTCAGCGCCTCCAACGCGAACAACCGCTTCGGCCGATAAGCAGAAGCTCTACTTGTTCTAGCGGTCAGCCGCGGTTTAAATGCACTCTTCCGCCGTATTAGGAAGGCTGACTTTTCAATACATACAGAAAGTCAGTCCCCACAATACGGCGCCACACACTTCTCCTCTTCGTTCCGCGCATTGCTCATGATCCGCCCTAAGCGGTAGCGCTATATCAACTCATCGGGCAGTGATGTCCGCAGCTCACGCCGCAGTAATCTTGAACCGGTTCCCAATCAGCGTCGCCAGCACGACCAGGCCGGTCGAGATCAGGATCATGACGATGCCGAGCGCGGAGAGCCGGCCCCAC
>CAUJIV010000039.1 GCA_963205435.1 Pseudomonadota bacterium | reverse complement strand
GCGGGCGAAATCAGGCTGTTGCCGACGCGCAGGTGGGCTTCCAGGCTCTCCAGCGGCTTGCCGCGCTGCGCCGTCTTCAGCCACAGCGAGAGCTTGGTGATCTCGATGCTCTCCGGATTGAGGTCGACGCCGTAGAGGTTGCCGTTGAGGATTTCCCGGCCGGCATCGAACACGTCGAAGCTGCCGGTGATGGCCTGGAGCTGTTCGTTGGCGCGGCGATATTCCGCGTCCAGCGTGTCGAAGGCGGCGACGAGAAAGGCGCCCGAGCCGCAGGCCGGGTCGAGGACGCGCAAGCGCCGCAGGCGTTCGCGCCAGGCGTGCCAGAAGAGGAATTCGACGAGGCGTTCCTGCGACTTGAGCTTGACCTGCCGCCCGCGCCCGACGAGCCTCTTTTCATCTTCGGTCGGCTTGCGCCAGGCGCCGGGCGCGCTTTCGTATTCCGCGCGTAGCCGCTGCCGTTCCGATTCGAGATACGTGCCGAGGGCCTGCTCGACGATGAAGTGCGTGATTGCGTCGGGCGTGTAGACGATGCCGTGTTCCTTGCGCTTGCCGGAGACCGAGCGGGCGGTTTCCCTGACCTGCGCCTCCAGCGCGCCGAGGGTGAAGCCTTCGGTGCCGGCCAGTTCCTTGAGCTGCTCGATGTCGGCCACCGACTGCTCGAAGATATGGCCGAGCACGGTGACGGAAACGTCGTCGGCGAAGTCGTACTCGCCCAGCGCGGCGAACAGGCGGCAGGATTCGTCGGACAGGGGCAGCGCGTCGAGCGTCGGGTCGGGCGCGAACAGGCCGCCGTTGTAGGGCAGGATGCCGAGCGCCGAATTGCCCTTGTCGATGGCGGCAAACAGGGCCTTGAAGTTTTCCCACACCGGGCGCGGGTGGTAGGGGTCGCGGTGCGACCAGGCCTGCACCAGCGACTTTTGCGGCAGCAGGCCGCGATCTTCGGCAAAGGCGACGAACAGCACGCGGTCGAGCAGTTTCTGCACGGGTTCGATCAGGGCCTCGGCCGGCTGTCCGGTGCGCTGCATGAGCGCGATGAGCAGGTTGATGCGCCAGGTCTTGTAGTCGCGGTAGAGCTTGCGCGTGATTTCCTTCTCGGCCAGGGCGTTTTCGGCGAGTAGCTTTGCGGTCTCGCCCGCGAGCAGCCGGTCGGCGCCCAGGAGCAGCCGGAAACGCCGGTAGGCAGCGTCCGAGTCGGCGAGCTCCGGGATGTCGAAGCGCTCGAATACCTGGCGGGTGTGGCCGACGGCGTAGAGGCGGAACTCGACCATGTTGGAGACGAGCAGGAACTGGCAGCCCGGGGTGTCCATGGCGTATTCCCAGACCTGCTGCACCGGGCTTTTGTGGCGGCCGGGCATGATGGCGTCTAGATCGGACGTGTCGGCGCCCTTCAATTCGACCGGGACGACGGCCCGTTTTTCGGCTGCGCTGAAAAAACCGAGGGCGGTGTCGGCCGAGCCGCTGCCCGTGCGTTTCTCGTCGTTGATCGTCCAGTCCGTGCCGCTGCCGAAAGACCGGTAGCCCAGCAGTTCGACGAAGAAGCGCTGGATGAACGGCCCGCGCAACTCGCTTTCCCTCTGCGCGCGAATGCTGCCGTCGCGGACGGTAGCCGCCCAGTCGGCGAGCAGCCGCTTGTGTTCAGGCGGCGTCGGCTCCCCGCCGGCGCGCTGGGCGAGGAAACGGGCGTTGAAGAGGGGCTGGTGGAAGAGCGTCATTCCTCGAAGGTGTCGCGCAGCACCGCCAGCAAGGCGGTTAGGGTGGCGGCATCCACGGCGCCGAGGCGCTTGACGAGGCGGGCCTTGTCGAGGGCGCGCATCTGCTCGGGCAGGACCAGGCCGTTCTTGCGACCGAAGGCGACGGGCACGCGAAACGGCGCCGGCTGGCTGCCAGTGGTCATGGGCGCCACCAGCACGGTGCGCAGCCAGTCGTGAATCTCGGGCGGCGAGACGATCACGCAGGGCCGCGTTTTCTGGATTTCGGCGCCGACGGTCGGGTCGAGCGCGGCAAGCCAGACTTCGCCGCGCTTGACGACCCTAGCCTTCACCATTTCAGGGCGGCGTCTTCGGCGTTGGCGAAGCCGGGCCAGATTGCGGCATCGTCGCCAGCGCTAGCCAACTCGCGCGCGGCCTCGGCCCAGCCGGCGCGGGGGGGATGGGCGCGGATGGGCCGCAGGACGAGGGTGCCGTTTTCTACGGCCATGTCCACATCGGTTTCCAGGCCGGCCTCGGCCAGCAGCGGCTTGGGTATCAGCACGCCCTGGGAATTGCCGATCTTGCGAATGGCGGTGCGCATGGGAATCTCCGCAATGTTGTACAAAGTTATAACTATACGCTGCCCGGCGGCCGATGGAAAGACCGCGGCCGCCGGGCTTGCGCCGGGCGGCCGCATTCCCGCGTATTCGCGAAGAGCTACTTGACGACCTGGTTCAGCTCGCCCTTCCGGTAGCGCTCGGCCATCTTCTCCAGCGGCACCGGCCTGATCTTCGCCGCCTGGCCGGCGCAGCCGAAGGCCTCGTAGCGCGCCTTGCAGATCTCCTTCGCCGCCTTCTGCGCGTCGGCGAGGAACTTGCGCGGGTCGAACTCGGCGGGCTTCTCGAACATGTGGCGGCGCATGGCGCCGGTCATGGCGAGACGGATGTCGGTATCGATGTTCACCTTGCGCACGCCGTGCTTGATGCCGGTGACGATCTCCTCGACCGGCACGCCGTAGGTCTCCTTCATCTGGCCGCCGTACTTGCGGATGATCTCCAGCCACTCCTGCGGCACGCTGCTGGAGCCGTGCATCACCAGGTGGGTGTTGGGACTGCGGGCGTGGATCTCCTTGATGCGGTCGATGGCGAGGATGTCGCCGGTCGGCTTGCGCGTGAACTTGTAGGCGCCGTGCGAGGTGCCGATGGCGATGGCCAGCGCGTCGCACTGCGTCCGCTGGACGAAGTCGGCGGCCT
>CAUJIV010000038.1 GCA_963205435.1 Pseudomonadota bacterium | reverse complement strand
GTAGGTCCACAGCCGCCCGGTCTTGGTCTTGCCGCTGCCCGGAGCCAGCACCGGCACCGGGGTGTCGTCGGCGTGCACCTTGTCGCCGGAGAGGACGTGACGCCGCAAGGCCTCCACCAGCGGCGAGAGCAGTGCGGCGCTTTGCCGACCCACTCGGCCAGCGTCGAGCGTTCCAATTCCACCCCTTCGCGCGCGTAGATCTCGCTTTGCCGGTAGAGCGGCAGGTGGTCGCAGTATTTGGCGGCAAGGACATCGGCGAGCAGCCCCGGGCCGGCCAGGCCACGCCGAATCGGCCGGTCGGGCGCTTCGGCCTGGACGATGGCGTCGCAGCGTGCGCAGGCAAGCTTGGGGCGAATCTGGCGCACGACCTTGAAGCGGGCCGGTGCCGCGCGCCAGCGGATAGACGACGGTGAAGTCGCTTTCCTGGTAGTCCTTCTGCAGCACCAGCGAATAGACGGCATGTACCAGCGCGCTGCCGGCGATGGCGGCCCAGCCCGCCAGTCCGGGCAGCGGCGCGCCGGCGCGCCACGCGGCCAGGCCGAAAGCGAGAGGATCCATCGTCGGTTGGGTTGGATGAAGGCGTCAACAGCGCGGGTTTCGCAGTCTGCATGACATGCCAATCGTCTTTTAAGCAAGCAAAGTATTCCTACAAACCTTCCTCATTTTTCAGGGTAGAGAGTTGTATTTCAGCCTTATCCGACTATAAGGTTTTACAAAACGATCGGGCGGGATAACTTCACCCTTTTCAGTCACTTTTTCAATTGAGGCTGATCGATATAGCGTACATCCTTTACAGACAAAGGATTGGGATTGACGTACTGATAGCCCTTTGACTGCCAATAGACCAGTTCGGGAAAACCCGCGGGCACAACTGTAATGAATCCATGCATATCCTCCGCCTTGAAGCCCGCCGCCTTCATGGCGTTATTGCACATCTTGAACTCCACTCCCTCACTGCTCAATTCAGCCATCTTGTCAATGATTCCCTGATATTTCTCATAGTTCTCCTTTGCGAACGCTCGCAACTCAGGGCCATGAGAGACCACGACAACGTTGCCTTTTGTTTCTTTTTTTGTATTTTTTATGAAGTTGTAAAGAATGGCTAGTTTCTGTGGATCTTGATAATTGACGTCGAACACAACATTCGTTGCAGGCATGTCATGCATATCGACCTTAGCCGTTCCATAGGGGGCAAACTCGGCAGCGTTAGAAATAGGCATGGCCAAAATGCTTGCTGCAATGATGGTGAAGATTATTTTGATTTGTCTCATCCCATATCTCCTGAACAATTATTGGATGTTGCTGCTCTGAATGATTATAAACCAGCGTACGCCATTTAGCATGATTTACAACTTCGACCACTCCTCTTTTCCGCGATCTCATTGAGATTCTGAGACCCTAATTTTTCAACGGTACATGACCATCAGGCCGGGATGACGGGAAAGGCGCGAGGGGGACCGAATTCCGAGGCCAGGTTCCGGTTGCCCTCAGAGAAGAGGAAATTCCATCCACACCGAGGAGCAACGCGGGGACGAGGTCGATGAAGCCTTCAATGCCGCCGCGAAGAACGTCATTTCTCGCGGAAGAGATCGTGCTTCATCAGCTCCAGCATGCCGATGAATTCCAGCGGCCGGTCGATCGGCGTCGAGAACGGCTGGCAGCGGCCGGGGCTGCCGACGAGGACGACCAGGCTGGCCGCCTCGGGATGTGCCTCGACCCAAGCCGTGGCTTGCCGCAGCACCTCGAGCGCCGCCGCGTTGGCCGCCTGGCGCCGGCTCATGCCGATGACCTTGCCGCGATGATCACCCGTCCCGGTTTCGTCGCTCGTTTTCACGAGCGATCATCCTAGCCATGCCAGGGCTCAGGAGATGAGCCGGATGAAGGCGCGGTCCAATCTGGCTTGGCGACACGGCGTTCGCTTGAAACGATGTGTGGCCTATCACAATGGCCTGCCAAGGCCGAGCGAGCCGGGAAAGGAAGCAAGCGGGAATTGGCGCGCCCGAGACGATTCGAACGTCCGACCCCTGCCTTCGGAGGGCAGTACTCTATCCAGCTGAGCTACGGGCGCGAGGTGGGAAAGGATAGCCGGTTTCCCGCTCAGCGTCCAATCGGGAAGGCTATAATCCCGCTTTCGCAAGTTCCACGAGGACTTCCAGCATGACCGAAAACAACCCGCGTTGCGGCGCCTGCGGCTCGCCCGCCGTGATCGTCATCGCCCTGGCGCTCGCCATCGTCCTGCCGCTCGCCGGCTTCTACGTCTCGAAGCTCTTCGGCGCCAAGCCGGCCGGCGACTTCAGCGATGAGGCGGTGCTGCAGCGCATCCGTCCGGTGGCGCAGCTCGCCCTCGCCGGCGGCGGGGACGCCGCCCCCGCGGCGAAAGGCAGCGAGGAGATCTACAAGGGCACCTGCTCGGCCTGCCACGACAGCGGCGTCGCCGACGCGCCGAAGCTCGGCGACAAGGCGGCCTGGGCGCCGCGCATCGCGCAGGGGCTGGCGAAGCTGGCGGCATCCGGCATCCAGGGCAAGGGCGCCATGCCGCCGAAGGGCGGCGCCGACATTTCCGACGCCGATTTCACCCGCGTCGTCGCCTGGATGGCGAACAAGGCCGGCGCCGGCTTCAAGGAGCCGGCCGCGCCGAAGGCGGCCGCCGCGCCAGCGGCCCCTGCGCCGGCCGCAGCGGTCGTGGCCGAGGCGCCTGCCGCCGCAGCCCCGGCGGCCGCCCCGGCTGCCTCGGCGGATTCAGGCAAGGGCAAGAAGACCTATGAGAGCGCCTGCGTCGCCTGCCACGCCTCGGGCGTGGCAGGCGCGCCTAAGTTCGGCGACAAGGCGGCCTGGGCGCCGCGCATCGCCAGCGGGCTCGACGCCCTGACCAACAGTGCCATAAAGGGCAAGGGCGCCATGCCGCCGAAGGGCGGCAATCCCTCGATCCCCGACGCCGACATCCGCGCCGCGGTGGAGTACATGACGGCCGCGGCCAGGTAAGGCCGCTTTCCCTGGCAAAAGGGGCGGGGCGACCCGCCCCTCTTCATTTGGCGCCGACGAGCAGGGCGCGCATTTGCGCCAGGCGCGCCGCGCCGGTGGCGCGGTCGGCCGGCGCGTCGGCCTTGCCGCCGGTCAGCTTCAGGTCGTCGCCCATCTCGGCGATGAAGCGCGAGGGCTCGCAGTCGCGCCAGTCGCGACCGGTCTTGCGCCGCTCGCAGTGCGTGATCGTCAGGCTGCGCTCGGCGCGCGTGATGCCGACGTACATCAGGCGGCGCTCCTCCTCCACGGTACCGGCGTCGATCGCCTCGCGGTGCGGCAGGATGCCCTCCTCGACGCCGACCAGGAAGACGTGCTTGAACTCCAGGCCCTTGGCGGCGTGCAGGGTGGCGAGCTGCACCTGGTCGCCGCCGTCCTCGTTCTTGTCCAGCATCGAGATCAGCGCCACGGTCTGCGTCAGTTCCAGCAGGGTCTTCCCCTCCTCTTCGCCCTTGCGCGACAGCCAGTCGACGAAGTCGCGCACGTTGGCCCACTTGGTTTCCGCCTCGCGCGGCTCGCAGCTGTCGAAGAGCCAGGCTTCATAGCCGATGGCGCGCAGGAAGTCCTCCAGCACCTGGCGCGCCGGC
>CAUJIV010000037.1 GCA_963205435.1 Pseudomonadota bacterium | reverse complement strand
TCCCCGGCGCGCGCGATCCGCTCGCCGCCGCCTCGCCCTGGTACGTGCTGGCCGAACTCACCGACACGCTGGCGGATTTCGACCTGGCCGGCACGCTGGAGGCCATCCTCGGCGCGGAGATTGCAGCGGGCAGGGTGGCGGACGCCGCCGTGGCGCAGGATCTGGCGCAGCAGCAGGCCTTCTGGCGTCTGCGCGAAAGCATTTCGGAAGCGCAGCGCATCGAGGGCCTCAGCATCAAGCACGACATCGCCGTGCCGGTGTCGCGCATCGCCGAGTTCATCGCCCGCGCCGACGTCGCGCTCGGGAAAGCCTTTCCCGCCGTGCGCATCGTCACCTTCGGCCACATCGGCGACGGCAACCTGCATTACAACCTGTCGCGGCCGGAAGCGGCGGCCAACGCCGACTTCATCGCGCAGACGCCGCAGGCCAACCGCATCGTGCACGACATCGTCGCCGAACTGGGCGGCTCGATCTCGGCCGAGCACGGTCTGGGGCAGCTCAAGCGCGGCGAAATCCTGCGCTACAAGAGCGCCGTGGAAATCGATCTCATGCGTGCCGTCAAGCAGGCCCTCGACCCCCACGGCCTGATGAATCCGGGCAAGGTGCTTTGAGGCGTTGCGGAGGGTTTACAAGCACCGGCACGCTACGTATAATGCGCGCTCCTCTGTGGGGGTATAGCTCAGCTGGGAGAGCGCTTGCATGGCATGCAAGAGGTCAGCGGTTCGATCCCGCTTACCTCCACCACAAGACACTACGACTTTCGAGTAGCACCTCGGGTCCCCATCGTCTAGAGGCCTAGGACATCGCCCTTTCACGGCGGTAACCGGGGTTCGAATCCCCGTGGGGACGCCAAACAAAGAAACCACCCGCAAGGGTGGTTTTTTGTTTGGCTTTCCTGCGGGTGCAGCAGAATCCCGCGGTTCGACCAGTGCTCCGACCAGTGGGAGGAGTGCGCAGGACGCCCGCAGGGCGGTCCCTCGCAATGCGAGGGATGAGTGGATCGCCGTAAGGCGAGACGCTCACAATCCCCGTGGGGACTAGGCGGCGAGGGGTGTGACTTCCTGCTCGATGCGCTTGCGCATCTCCTTTTCGGTCGTCTCCAGGTCGTATTGCGCCTGCAGGTTGACCCAGAACTGCGCGTCGGTGCCGAACAGCCGGGCAAGGCGCAGTGCCGTGTCGGCCGTGATGCCGCGCTGACCCGTGCAGATTTCGTCGATGCGCCGCTGCTGAACGCCGGCCAGCTTGGCGACCTTGTAGCGGGTGAGCGCCATCGGTTCGATGAAGTCCTTCATCAGCACTTCCCCCGGATGCACGGGCGCCAGGCGGCGTCCGGTGGCGACATCCCGGAAGTTCATTCCCTTCAAATCTTCGCGTTTGATAGCCATGCAGCCTCCTAGTGATAATCCGCGATCTCGACATTGAAGGTATCGCCGCCAACCCACTCGAAGCAGATGCGCCACTGGTCGTTGATGCGGATGCTCCATTGCCCGGCCCGATCGCCCTTCAACTGTTCCAGGCGGTTTCCCGGCGGCACGCGCAGGCTTTCCAGCGTCGCCGCCGAGTCGATCTGCTTCAGCTTCCGCCGGGCGGTCTCCTGGATCTCGTTCGGCAGCTTTCGTACCTGAAAACCCTCGAAGATCGCAGCCGTCCGCTTGTCGGCGAATGTCTTGATCATGAGAAGGGATAGTATTGGAGTCGAATAGTATTGTCAATCGTTATTATGTGTCAGGAAGCGGCGGTTACCGCTGTGAAAGGGCGGTAAATGGAGATCGAACAGCCATGAGCTATTCCATAGAGTAGAGTGGATTGAGGACGCTGGAGTGGCCTTAGAGTGGCAGGTGGAAGTAAAGGCTATGGAGAAGGTTTAGATGGGCTAGTCGTGACAGTCTGAGATGGGGGTGGGCAATTTAGCCCAGACAAAGTGACGGATTCCGGCCCCGTGTCAGTAGCGTTTGGAATCTCCTGTAGCGCGTGGGGGCTATCCACCGAAAGACCAAGCGCATCACAGATTTGGTTCGTAGCCAACTGAGTATCGCTATTGACCTTGTGTATCAGTGCTGCTGCTGCAGCCTTGCTGTCAGGGATTGGCTGTCCGTTGCTGTCGACAAGCCCGTCAGGCTCAGGAAGTGGCCGACGATGCAATACCCCTTCAATCAAACGGACGAGGGCTGTGGTTCCTTCTAAGGAGCGAAGTAGCCGCGCATCGGCAACGACAGATGTCCCGTCGGGCAATGTAAAGCTGGTTGGTTGGGCATTTTCAAGGTCAACATCTGGCTGGGACTGACGCCAAGCCCATACACCTGCCCCAATCGAGACGGCGGCGAAGGCTAGAAGCCCCCAACCCGCTGGATTTCCAAGAGACAGTAGGCCTGTGCCACATATGACGCTGATTCCAGCCAGGATCGTAAGGGAGACTAAGAACGGCTGACTGCGCGTTGGCTTCAAGTCGACGGTAGCGGAAACTTCTGCGCTCGCAGAGTTGCCCATCACGCGCCTCCAAATGAAATCGTTATGGTCCCGTCTGAATTGCGCTTAGGCACGAAGAACTCATGGAACGTTGTATAAGCCCAATCATACCGACCGAGAAATAGACGGATCACTCTGGCAGCAGACTCAGAGTACTCGATACGCGTTGATGGATCGAGTACGCATTGAACTATTTCGAAGTTCAGGGATGAAACCTGCAAGGTACAGTTATCAAACCGGCATCCGACAAAGCGATACCCATCTAGTGAAACTACCTTGCTGTTGTAATAGACACTATTGAGTTCAGGCCTCCCTAGTCCCAGCAGGGCCAAACCCAATCCCCCAAGAGGTGGCGGGGGAGAATGACCGGAATTCCCCAGTCCCCGGCCAGTTCCAGCTGCAAGAATCGATGCGATAGACGGGAGCTTGCTCTTGTCGTCAGCCATAGCCAATTTCGTCCACTGTTGTGCTGTACAGAATTATCGTATCCCAAATGGGTTGTTTTGGATTAGTTTCTTATTCCACCGTC
Source organism: Pseudomonadota bacterium (assembly GCA_963205435.1). GTDB lineage: Bacteria > Pseudomonadota > Gammaproteobacteria > Burkholderiales > Rhodocyclaceae > Desulfobacillus. The sequence continues at coordinate 1,336 of CAUJIV010000037.1, read as the reverse complement.
AGCGGCTTGCCGTTATGGCGCGGGCCGAGGGAAAGAAGGAAGGGCATTGCCTGCCGCGCCCATTCTTCCGGCCCGGGATAGCCGCCGGCGCCATCGCCGAAGCAGCTGCGCAGCATGGCGGTGTCGATGATGCCGGGGTTGAGCGGCACGGCGGCCAGGCCGGCCGGCAGTTCCTGCGCCAGCGCGCGCGTCAGGCCTTCGATGGCCCATTTGGTGGCGCAGTAGGGCGCCACCTCGGCGTCGACGGCGCGGCCCCAGCCGGAACTGAAGTTCACGATGACGCCGCGGCCGGCCTTGACCATTGCCGGCACGAAGTGGCGGAGGACGCTGGCGACGCCCTTGATGTTGACGTCGACGACGGCGTCGAACTCGCGCGCCGGCACTTTCCACAGCGGCGCGTTGCGGTTCATCAGGGCGGCGTTGTTGAGCAGGAGGTCGGGGGCGCCGTGGGAGGCCAGCACTTCCATCGCCCAGGCCTTCACCGCCGCGTCGTCGGCGACGTCGACGCAGTCGAAGCGATGCGGCGCGCCAAGGTGCGTCTGCAGGGCCTCTATGGGTTTGTGGCTGCGGCCGCAGCCGATCACGACATGGCCGAGCCGGGCGAATTCCTCGGCCATGGCATGGCCGAGGCCGCGGCTGACGCCGGTGATCAGGACCCGGCGCGGCGCGGACTGGCGGATTGTCATGGCGACGGCTTGTCGCGGTCGGGCAGGGGACGGGCCTCGCGCTCGACCTCGGTGTATTCCCCCTCGAGGATGACGGCTTCGCCGGACTCGCGCACGACCGGCTTGCCGCCGAGCAGGCGGCGCAGTGCGCCGAGGGCTAGCGCGACGAGGGCGATCAGCAGGGCCAGCCACCAGGCGACGAAGACGGCCACCAGCACGGCGGCGAGGAGGGCGGTGAAAATCAGCCAGCGAAAGACTTGTCCAATCATGGGGTGCAAGGATAGCGCGGCTGCCGCGCCGTGTCGCGGCGACTGACTTTTGTCTTGCAAGAAAAAAGCCGGCAGGAGCCGGCTTTTTCATGGATTCCCGCCTGCGCGGGAATGGCGGGGTGCTCAGTCGCTGAAGGCCGCGATGCCGGTCTGGGCGCGGCCGAGGATGAGGGCGTGGATGTCGTGGGTGCCCTCGTAGGTGTTCACCACCTCCAGGTTCACCATGTGGCGGATCACGCCGAACTCGTCAGAGATGCCGTTGCCGCCGAGCATGTCGCGCGCCATGCGCGCCACGTCGAGCGCCTTGCCGCAGGAGTTGCGCTTCATGATCGAGGTGATCTCGACCGAGGCGACGCCCTCGTCCTTCATGCGGCCGAGGCGCAGGCAGCCCTGCAGGCCGAG
>CAUJIV010000036.1 GCA_963205435.1 Pseudomonadota bacterium | reverse complement strand
CTCGGCGGTGGTCTCGCCGATCAGCATGCCGTAGTTGCGGCGGATGTAGTTGATGATGGCCTCGTCGAACTTGTCGCCGCCGACGCGCACCGAGCCGGCGTACACCATGCCGCCCAGCGAGATGACGCCCACCTCGGTGGTGCCGCCGCCGATGTCCACCACCATCGAGCCGGTGGCGTCCGAGACCGGCAGGCCGGCGCCGATGGCGGCGGCCATCGGCTCCTCGATCAGGTACACCTGCGACGCGCCGGCGCCCAGCGCCGATTCGCGGATGGCGCGGCGCTCGACCTGGGTCGAGCCGCAGGGCACGCAGATGATGATGCGCGGGCTGGGCGAGAACAGGCGCGAGTCGTGCACCTTCTTGATGAACTGCTTCAGCATCTGCTCGGTGACGGTGAAGTCGGCGATGACGCCGTCCTTCATCGGCCGGATGGCAGTGATCGAGCCGGGCGTCTTGCCCAGCATCTGCTTGGCCGAACCGCCGACCGCCATGATCGTCTTCTTGGCGCTGGGGCCGCCCTCGGTGCGGATCGCCACGACCGAGGGCTCGTTCAGCACGATGCCCTTGTCGCGCACGTAGATCAGGGTGTTGGCGGTGCCGAGATCGATGGCCAGGTCGTTGGAGAAATAGGAGCGGAAGAAGCCGAACATTGCAAGAACCCTGCGGGCTGCTGAAACGCAAACGCCTATGATACTCTATTGCGCTTCGCAATATTCGCCGGCCCCAGCCATGTCCCTCGACCTCGACCAGGTGCGGCGCATCGCCGACCTCGCCCGCATCGCGCTGGCCGAAGGCGAGGCGGAGCGCGTGCGCGACGAGCTGAACGGCGTCTTCGCCCTGATCGGCCGGATGCAGGCGGTCGATGCCGCCGGCGTCGAACCGATGGCGCACGGCCAGGACCTGGCCCAGCGCCTGCGCGAGGACCGCGTCACCGAGGCCGACCGGCACGCCGACTTCCAGAAAATCGCCCCCGAAACCGAGGCCGGCCTCTACCTGGTGCCGAAGGTCATCGAATGATCGACGCCAGCCTGAGGGAGCTTGCCGGCGCCCTGGCGGCGAAGCGGCTGTCCAGCGTCGAGCTGACGCAACTGTTTCTCGAGCGCATCGAGCGGCTCAATCCGTCGCTCAACGCCTTCATCACCACCGATCCGGAGAAGAGCCTCGCGCTCGCCCGCGCCGCCGACGCCCGCCTGGCGCGGGGCGAGGGCGGCCCGCTCACTGGCATCCCACTCGCCCACAAGGACCTTTTCTGCACCGCCGGCTGGCTCACCACCTGCGGCTCGCGCATGCTGTCCAACTTCGTCAGCCCCTACGACGCCACGGTAGTGAAGCGCCTCGGCGAGGCCGGCATGGTCACGCTGGGCAAGACCAACATGGACGAGTTCGCCATGGGCTCAAGCAACGAGACCTCGTTCTACGGCCCGGTAAAAAACCCCTGGCGGCCCGAGGCCGTGCCGGGCGGCTCCTCGGGCGGCTCGGCGGCCGCCGTGGCCGCGCGGCTAGCGCCCGCCGCCACCGGCACCGACACCGGCGGCTCGATCCGCCAGCCCGCCGCCCTGTGCGGCCTGACCGGCCTCAAGCCGACCTACGGCATCGTCTCGCGCCACGGCATGGTTGCCTTCGCCTCCTCGCTCGACCAGGCCGGGCCGATGGCGAAAAGCGCCGAGGACTGCGCCTGGCTCCTCAACGCCATGGCCGGCTTCGACGCGCGCGACTCGACCAGCCTCGAGCGGCCGGCGGAGGATTACACCAGGGAAATCGCTGCGCGCGGAGGAGACAAGCCGCTCGACGGCCTGAAGATCGGCCTGCCGCGCGAATACTTCGGCGAGGGCCTGGCGGCCGACGTGGCGCGGGCAGTGGAGGCGGCGATCGCGGAATTCCGCCGTCTCGGCGCGCGCACGGTGGAGGTGCCCCTGCCCAACATGGGGCTGTCGGTGCCGGCCTATTACGTCATCGCGCCGGCGGAGGCCTCGAGCAACCTGTCGCGCTTCGACGGCGTGCGCTACGGCCACCGCGCCGCGGAATACGCCGATCTCATCGACATGTACCGCAAGAGCCGCGCTGAAGGCTTCGGCGCCGAGGTGAAGCGGCGCATCCTGATCGGCACCTACGCGCTCTCGCACGGCTACCACGTCGCCTACTACCTGCAGGCGCAGCGCATCCGCCGCCTTATCGCCGCCGACTTCGCCGAGGCCTTCACGTCCTGCGACCTGATCATGGGGCCGACCAGCCCGCGCGTCGCCTGCGACATCGGCGACATGGCCGGCGACCTGATCCAGATGTACCTGTCGGACATCTACACCATCGGCGTCAACCTGGCCGGGCTGCCCGGCTTGTCGCTGCCCTGCGGCTTCGGCGAGCGCGGCTTGCCGGTCGGCCTGCAGATCATCGGCAACCATTTCGACGAGGCGCGCATGCTCAATGCCGCCCACCGCTATCAGCTCGCCACCGACTGGCACCGGCGCAGTCCGCAACCATGATCCTGCGGCCTTGTTTCGCTGTCGTCCTCGCCGCCCTGCTGCTCGGCGCCTGCGCCACCCCCGAGCAGGCGCCGCCGGTGGCGACGCAGGCCCCGCCGGCGGCGCCCGCGATCGAGCCGCCGCCGGTGGCGGAGAAGCCGGTCCGGCCGGGCCCCTTGCCGCTGCGCCCGCTCAACGTCAGGGCCGACTGCCGCTTCCGCGACGAGACCGGCTACAACGGCGCGCTCAAGCTGGACGTCAGCGAGGCGAAGGTGCGCGCCTTCGCGGCGACGGTGAACATTCCGAAGCGCGGCGCCTGCCGCTTCGACCTGAAGGACTTCCGCCAGACGCGCGAGCTGCCCGCCGTCGAGCTGAGCCAGCAGCGCGGCAAGTGCGTCGTCCGCGTCTGGGAGCAGGGCAGCCGCGTCACGGTGGCCTTCCAGCAATGCGAGAAGCTGTGCTCGGGCAATTCCCACAACTACCTGTGGCCGATCCTCAACGACCGGCAGGACGGCTCCTGCGCATGAGCGCGGCGAACGGGCTGAGGCTGGCCGGCTGGCTTGCCCTGGGGAGCCTGGCCGCGCTGCTCGGCGCCTGCGCCCTGCCGCTGCCCGAGCGGGCAGCGCCGATCCCGCTGCGCCCACTTACCGTCAAGGCCGACTGCAGCTACCGCGACGAGGCCGGCGGCAGCGGCCTGCTCAGGCTCGACGTGGAGGCGGCGCGGGTACGCGCCTTCGAGGCGCAGGCGAATTTCCCGCAGCATGGCAGCTGCCGCTTCCAGCTGAAGGATTTCCGCCAGGTCAGGGAAATGCCGACAGTCGACCTGGCGCAGATCGGTGGCAGCTGCGTGGTGCGCCTATGGGAGCAGGGCAGCCGCGTCACGGTGGCCTTTCAGCAGTGCGAGAAGCTGTGCACCGGCAGCGCCTGGGACCAGCTGCTGCCGATGATCTACGACCGGCGCGACGCCAGCTGCGCGTAAAGAGGAACGACCATGGCCCTTGCCGACTGGGAAATCGTCATCGGACTGGAAACCCACGCCCAGCTGAAGACCGCCTCGAAGATCTTCTCCGGCGCCGCGACCGCCTTCGGCGCGCCGCCCAACAGCCAGGCCAGCGCCGTGGACATCGCGCTGCCCGGCACGCTGCCGGTGCTCAACCGCGCCGCCGTCGAGCACGCCATCCGCTTCGGCCTCGCCGTCGGCGGGCGCATCGCGCCGCGCTCGGTCTTCGCCCGCAAGAACTACTTCTACCCGGATCTGCCCAAGGGCTACCAGATCAGCCAGTTCGAGCAGCCGGTGGTCAGCGGCGGCGGGCTGGCGATCCGCACCGGCGGCGGCGAGGCGGCGCAGGAGAAGTTCGTCCGCCTCACCCGCGCCCACCTCGAGGAGGATGCCGGCAAGTCGCTGCACGAGGACTTCCACGGGCGCACCGGCATCGACCTCAACCGCGCCGGCACGCCGCTGCTGGAGATCGTCTCCGAGCCGGACATGAGAAGCGCCGAGGAGGCGGTGGCCTACGCCCGCGCCCTGCACGCCCTGGTGCGCTGGATCGGCGTCTGCGACGGCAACATGCAGGAAGGCTCCTTCCGCTGCGACGCCAACGTCTCGGTACGGCGCCAGGGCAGCGAGCGGCTCGGCACGCGGCGCGAGATCAAGAACCTCAATTCCTTCCGCTTCCTGCAGCAGGCGATCGAGTTCGAGGCGCGCTGGCAGATCGAGACGCTCGAGGACGGCGGCCGCATCGAGCAGGCCACCGTCCTGTTCGACCCGGCCAGCGGAGAGACGCGCGCCATGCGCTCGAAGGAGGAAGCGCACGACTACCGCTATTTTCCCGATCCCGACCTGCGGCCGCTGGCCATCTCGGAAGCCTGGATCGACGAGATCCGGGCCGGGCTGCCCGAACTGCCGCAGGCGATGCAGGCGCGCTTCGCGCGCGACTACGGCCTGTCCGCCTACGATGCCGGCGCCCTCACCGCCTCGCGCGAGACGGCCGCCTTCTTCGAGGAAGCCGTGGCGGCGGCGGTTGCCCTGCCGGGCGAGGCCGCCGGCGCGGCGGCGCTCGCCAAGCTGTGCGCCAACTGGACGATGGGCGAGCTCGCCGCGCGGCTCAACCGCGAGGAGAAGGACATCGCCGAAGCGCCGCTGGCGCCGGCGCAGCTCGCCGGGCTGGTGGCGCGCATCGCCGACGGCACGATTTCCGGGAAAATGGCCAAGGAAGTCTTCGATGCCCTGTGGCACGGCGAGGGCGGCGGCGCGGCGGGTGCCGCCGACGCCATCATCGCCGCGCGCGGCCTGAAGCAGATATCCGACAGCGGCGCGCTGGAGAAGATCATCGACGAAGTGCTCGCCGCCAACCAAAAATCGGTCGAGGAGTACCGCGCCGGCAAGGAGAAGGCCTTCAACGCCCTGGTCGGCCAGGCCATGAAGGCGAGCCGGGGCAAGGCCAATCCCCAGCAGGTCGCCGAGCTGCTGAAGAGAAAGCTAGCCGGCTGAGACGGAAAACGCGATGAGCAGCTGCGCCGCCCAGTAGGCGGCCAGGTTGATCGCGCGCCCGGCGCGGAAGGGCCAGCGGAAGCGGTTGATCGCCAGCACCGCGTCGGACGCCATGAACAGCCCGGCGCCGATCGCCGCCGACAGCGCCGCGCCGCCGCCCAGGAGAGACCAGCGTCCAGCCGCCTGTGCGGCCATCGCCGCGATGACGACCACATAGGCGGCCACCGGCGCGCGCAAGGCAGGCTTCAGGCCAGGCCAGACCAGCGCCAGCACCACGCCGCCGGCGGCGAAGAAGGGCGGCCAGAAGAACGGCGCGGCGCCGAACGGGACGTCGGCCGAGAAGGCGGCGAGATAAAACAGGTGGGCGACGAGGAAGCTGGCCAGCCCGGCGACGAAGCGGTCGCGCGGCAGCATCAGGAAGACGTCCCCGGCCAGCGAGAACAGCAGCCCGGCGGCAACCAGCCAGCGGTAATCGTCCCGGATCGGCACCAGGACGAAGGCCAGCACCAGGATCAGCAGCGTCGCCAGCGGCTTGGCGACATAAACCTGCCCGCGCGCCGATTCCCCGAGGTAATGGGCGCGGATCGCCCACGCAGAGGCAGTCAGGGCAGCCGCGACGAGAGCCAACGCGACGGGCGGCATGACACCTGATCAGCGCGGGCGCGAAGCCGCGGCCGGCGCCCCGTCCTTCTGCGTCAGCTCGCGGAAGCGGCGCTTCTCCTCGTCGTATCGGGCCTTGAACGCCGCCATGTCCTTCTGCTTGCCCTCGATCTCGGCCTGGAGGCCGCGCATTTCCACCTGGTTGGCGCTGATCTGCGCCTTCAGGGGCGCCGGCATCGGCTTCTTGCGATAGAACTCCGCCTCCTCGTCCAGCTGCTTCTGCCGTTTCGCCAGCGTCTCCAGCCGCTCCTGCGCGTCCTTGATCACCCGCTGGGCGCCATCTATCGCGCGATCGCGCATCAGGTCGATTTCCTCCTCGCTGGAATACGTGGCGAGCAGGACTCGATCCTGGCGATTCTGCTCGAGCCGCTCGGCCTCGGCCTGCCTGGCCTTCCTTGTCTCGGCTTCCCTGGCGGCCTGCTGCTCGGGCGTCAGCGGCGCATCGACACGGCGGATCGTCCGGCCCTGCTGACTGATCTCTCGATAGGCCCGGCCATAGCACTCCCGCGGCAGCACGTCGCCGCAGACCTGCTTGCCGCTGGCGTCGGTGCAGCAATAGGTAATGCGGCCTGGCGACGACGCCCCGGTCTGGGCGACCGCCAGCCAGGGCAATGACGCGGCAATGGCCGCGGAGATGGCAATGGCGAGTCGGTGAATCATTTCCTTATTCCGTATTGCTGGCGGTACTCGAATACAGCACGCAAATTCTGCGCCAGCTCCTGATGTTTTCCCAAGTAGTCGAGCAGATGGTCGAGCGTCGCCACCGCCACGACCGGCATGCCGTAGCGCTCATTCACCTCCTGCACGGCGGAGAGCTCGCCCTGGCCGCGCTCCATGCGGTCGAGGGCGATGATGACGCCACAGGGCGTCGCGCCGGCGGCGCGGATCAACTCGACCGATTCGCGCACCGAGGTGCCGGCGGAGATCACGTCATCGACGATCAGCACCCGGCCGCGTGGCGGCGCGCCGATGAGGACGCCGCCCTCGCCGTGGTCCTTGGCCTCCTTGCGGTTGAAGCAAAACGGCAGATTGCGACCTTTTTCGGCCAGCGCAATGGCCATGCCGGCAACCAGGGGAATGCCCTTGTAGGCGGGACCAAACAGGCTGTCGCACTGCAGCCCGGCATCGAGCAGGGCGCGCGCGTAGAAATCGGCCAGGCGGCCAAGTGAGGCGCCGTCGCTGAACAGGCCTGCGTTGAAGAAATACGGGCTGAGGCGGCCGGCCTTGGTCCTGAACTCGCCGAAGCGCAGCACGCCCGTCTCGATGGCGAAAGCGATGAACTCGCCGCTACAATCCATGAATCTCCGCCTGCCCTCTCCGAAAATGCTGCGTATCATAACCCTGAACCTGAACGGCATCCGCTCGGCCGCCCGCAAGGGCTTCTTCGACTGGCTCGACTGCCAGCAGGCCGATATCGTCTGCGTGCAGGAACTGAAGGCGCAGATCGCCGACATGGCGGCCGAATTCCTCGCTCCCGCCGGCTTCCACGGCCATTTCCATTTCGCCGAGAAAAAGGGCTACAGCGGCGTCGGCCTGTACACCAGGCGCAAGCCGCGGCATGTCATCGAGGGCTTCGGCATCCCGGAGTTCGACGCCGAGGGCCGCTACATCGAGGCGGTGTTCGGCAAGCTGTCGGTGGTGTCGGTCTACTTGCCCTCGGGCTCCTCCTCGCCCGAGCGGCAGGAGGCGAAATTCCGCTTCCTCGAGCGCTTCCGGCCACATCTCGACCGGCTGCGCGGCTCGGGCCGCGAGGTCCTGCTGTGCGGCGACTGGAACATCGCCCACCGCGAGATCGACCTGAGGAACTGGAAGGGCAACCAGAAGAATTCCGGCTTCCTGCCCGAAGAGCGGGCCTGGATGGGCGAGGTCTTCGGGCCGGCCGGCTTCGTCGACGTCTATCGTCGACTGCATCCCGACGCCGAGGGCGAGGCCTATACCTGGTGGTCGAACCGCGGCCAGGCGCGGGCGAAGAACGTCGGCTGGCGCATCGATTACCAGATTGCCACGCCGCTGCTGGCGGAAAAGGCGCGGCGGGCGGAGGTGTACAAGGGGCAATGGTTCTCCGACCACGCGCCCCTGACCATCGACTACGCGCATGAGGCCGGCTGAAATGGCATTTGCCATGAGGGCCGAAAATCGGTAGCCTTGGCCATGAAAATCAATCACTAACGCGGAGTAGCGAACATGTCTGAACTGAATGAAGTCAACAAGCAGAAGCTCCTTGCCGACCTGAGGGTGGTCGTCGCCGATGCCGAGGAGATCCTGCGCGCCACCGCCGGCCAGGCGGGCGAGAAGATGGCCGACCTGCGGGCGAAGCTGCAGGATCACTTGAGCAGCGCGCGCCACAGCCTGGCCGAGGCCCAGGCCGCCGTCGTCGAGCGCTCGAAACAGGTCGCCCGGGTGACCGATGACTATGTCCAGGACAATCCCTGGCGCTCGGTCGGCATCGCCGCCGGCATCGGCCTGCTGGTCGGCCTGCTGATCGGCCGCCGCTGAGCGGCCCGGCAGGCATGGCGCCCGCACCGGGCAGCCTCGGCTCGCGCCTGCGCGGCATCGCCGCCGGGGCGATCGGCATCCTGCAGACACGGCTGGAGCTCCTCGCCACCGAGCTGCAGGAGGAGAAGCTGCGCCTCGGCAGCCTGCTCGGCTGGGCCGCGGCCGCCTTCTTCCTGCTCGGATTCGGCGTCGTCCTGCTGGCCCTGTTCCTCACCGTCCTGCTGTGGGACAGCCACCGGCTGCTGGCGCTGGGCGTCTTCACGGCCGTGTTCCTTTGCGGCGGCCTGGTCGCCCTCGTCACCGCCGCGCGCGCCGCCCGCCAGGGCTCGCGCCTGTTCGCCGCCAGCCTCGCCGAGCTGGCCCAGGACCGCGAGCTGCTGCGCCCCGAGCATGAATCCGAAAGCCCTTGAGCTTGCGCTGAAGCGGCAGCGGCTGCAGGTCGAGGCAGCGGCACAGCGGGTCATGCTCCTGCAGACGCTGGCATCGGCCGCGCCGGCGCTCGGCATCGCCGACAAGGCCGGTGCCGGCTGGCGCTGGGTGAAAGCCCATCCGCAATGGCTGGCGGCCCTCGCCGCCCTCCTCCTCGTCGCCCGCCCGCGCGGTGTCCTGCGCTGGACCCGGCGCGGCTTCCTGCTCTGGCGTTCCGCGCGCAAGGCGCGCAGCGCGATCGACGCGCTCCTGTCCGCCCGCTGAGCGCCGTGGCGCAGTCTCCCCGCGGCAACCGCCCGCCCGGCAAGACCGCGCTCGCCGAAGGGCGGCAGGCATCCGCCACGCTGGTTCAGCGCGTGCTGGACGCCCAGTCGCGCGAGCGCGCCCGCATCCTGCAGGAAGTGCTCCAGGCCAGGGGCCTGATGCCGCTGCTGATGAAGCAGCGCAACGGCGCACGCTGGACCGCCGAGGAGCGCCGCGAGCTGAGGACGCGGCTGCACGCCCTGTCGCAGATCTCGCCCTATCTCCTCGCGCTGGCCGTGCCCGGCTCGGCGCTGCTGCTGCCGCTGCTGTCCTGGTGGCTCGACCGGCGCCGGCGCGTCCGCGCCTAGTCCGCCTGCGCAGGGCGCGCGGCTAGTCCCGCGCCGGCGGCGCGTTCCAGGGCGCCACCCGCAGCAGCAGCAGCATGCCGGGAATCGCCAGCAGCGCGCACAGCAGGAAGAAATCGAGCCAGCCGAGCAGGCCGACCAGCCAGCCGGTGCTGGCGTTGACGAAGGTGCGCGGCACCGCCATCAGGCTGGTGAACAGCGCGAACTGCGTCGCCGTGTAGGCCGGGTTGGTGGCGCGCGCGATGAAGGCGACGAAGGCCGCCGTGCCGAGGCCGACGCCGAAGGCCTCGCTGCCGATGACGGCGGCGAGCGCGATGCGCGCCGCCGCATCGATCTCCACGCGCGGGCCCTGCGCGGCCAGCCAGGCGAAGCCGAGGATGGCGAGCAGCTGCGCCAGGCCGAACAGCCACAGGGCGCGGTTGATGCCGAGGCGCACCATCCACAGGCCGCCCAGCAGCACGCCGATGACGCCGGGCCAGAGGCCGGCGTGCTTGGCCACCAGTCCGATGTCCGACATCGAGTAGCCCATCTCGAGGTAGAAGGGCGTCGCCAGGGCGGTGCACATCGAGTCGCCCAGCTTGTAGAGGAAGATGAAGGCCAGCACGCAGGCGGCCTCGCGCCAGCCCTGGCGGCCGATGAATTCGCGAAAGGGCAGGCTCACCGCCTCCCGCAGCGTCTTCGGCGCCGCGGCGCCGGCGGCCGGCTCGCGCACCAGCAGGGTCATCGCCGCGCCGGGCAGCATGAAGAGCGCGGTGATGGCGAACACCTGCGGCCAGGGCAGGCGGTCGGCGAGGATCAGCGACAGCGAGCCGGGCACGAGGCCGGCGATCTTGTAGGCATTCACATGCACGGCGTTGCCCAGGCCCAGCTCGGCGTCGGGCAGCAGCTCGCGGCGATAGGCGTCGAGGGCGATGTCCTGGGTCGCCGAGAGGAAGGCCACCGCCGTCGAGCACAGCACCACCAGGCCGAGGTCGGCCTGCGGCGAGAGCAGGCCGAAGCAGGCGACGGCCGCCAGCAGGCCGAGCTGGGTGGCCAGCATCCAGCCGCGCCGGCGCCCGAGCACGGGCAGGGCGTAGCGGTCGAGCAGCGGCGACCAGAGGAATTTCCAGGTGTAGGGCATCTGCACCAGGGTCAGCGCGCCGATGGCGGCGAGGCTCAGCCCTTCGGTCTTCAGCCAGGCCGGCAGCAGGTTGAGCAGGATGAACAGCGGCAGGCCGGAGGAGAAGCCGGTGAACACGCAGATCAGCATGCGCCGGCTGAACAGCGCGGCGAGGAGCGGCGGCCCGGCTTGCTCCCTCATCCGGCGGGCGGCGCCGCCGCCCGGCCCAGACGGTACACGCCGATGCTGGCGTTGAGGTTCGGATCCTCCGTCACCGGCCTACCCTCGTCGAAGGCATGGCGCTCGCGGATGGCGATGCCGCGCTCGGCGCACAGGGCCTCGAAATCCGCCATGGTGAAGAAGCGCACGTTGGGCGAGTTGAACCACTGGTAGGGCAGGCTCTTCGACACCGGCATGCGGCCGCGCGCGATCGCCTCGCGGTGGCTGCGATGGCCGAAGTTGGGGAAGCTCACCACCGCCTGGCGGCCGACGCGCAGCATCTCCGCCAGCAGGCGCTCGGTGTGGCGCACCGTCTGCAGCGACAGCGACATGACGACATGGTCGAAGAAGCCGTCGGCGAAGCCGGACAGGCCGGCCTCGAGGTCGATCTGGATCACGTTCACGCCGTTGCCGACGCAGGCCAGCACGTTGGCCGGATCGTTGTCGACGCCGTAGCCGAGCACGCCCTTGTCCTCCCTGAGGAAGCGCAGCAGGCTGCCGTCGCCGCAGCCGAGGTCGAGCACCTTCTCGCCCGGGCGGATCCACTTGGCGATGAGCTCGAAGTCGTAGCGGCCGAGGACGTTGGTCATGGCGCCGCTCCCGTGCTGCCGCCGCCGGCGCCTGCCACCGCCGGCCGCCGCCGCGCCAAGAGGAATTTCGGCCCCCTCGTCATGTGGCGATGCCCTCGAAGTAGGCGCGCATCACGGCGTGGTAGTGCGGGTCGTCGAGCAGGAAGGAATCGTGGCCGCCGCTGCAGTCGATCTCGGCGTAGCTGACGTCGCGGCCGTTGTGCAGCAGGCCGTAGACGATTTCGCGCGAGCGCTCCGGCGCGAAGCGCCAGTCGGTGGTGAACGAGACGACGAGAAACTTCGCCCGCGCCCGCGCCAGCGCGGCGACGAGGTTGCCGCCGTGGTCGCGCGCCGGGTCGAAATAGTCGAGCGCCTTGGTGGCGATGAGGTAGGTATTGGCGTCGAAGTGGCCGGCGAAACGGTCGCCCTGGTGGCGCAGGTAGGACTCGATCTCGAAGTCGATGCCGTAGCCGAACTGGAGCACGCCCTGGCGCAGGCGGCGGCCGAATTTCTCCGCCATCTTGTCGTCCGACAGGTAGGTGATGTGGCCGATCATGCGCGCCAGGCGCAGCCCGCGCGCCGGCACCACGCCGTGGGTGTAGTAGTGGCCGCCGTGGAAGTCGGGGTCGGTGAGGATGGCCTGGCGCGCCACCTCGTTGAAGGCGATGTTCTGCGCCGTCAGCTTCGGCGCCGAGGCGATCACCAGGGCGTGGCGCACGCGTTGCGGAAATTCCAGCGCCCATTGCAGCGCCTGCATGCCACCGAGGCTGCCGCCGATCACCGCCGCCCAGGCGTCGATGCCGAGGCGGTCGGCCAGACGCGCCTGGGCGGCCACCCAGTCCTCGACCACCACCACCGGGAAATCGGCGCCCCACGGCCGGCCGCTCGCCGGATCGACCGTCATCGGCCCGGTCGAGCCGTGGCAGCCGCCGAGGTTGTTCACGCCGACGACGAAGAACTTGCGCGTGTCGAGCGGCTTGCCCGGCCCGACCAGGTTGTCCCACCAGCCGCCGCTGCGCGGCTGGCCGGCGTAGTGGCCGGCGACGTGGTGGTTGCCGGACAGGGCGTGGCAAACCAGCACTGCGTTGGAACGCGCGGCGTTCAGCTCGCCGTAGGTTTCATAGACCAGGTCGAAGGCCGGCAGCGTGCTGCCCCCCGCCAGGGCAAGCGGCGCGGTGAAGTGCGCGTGCTGCGGCAGCACCGCGCCGACGGAGTCTTTCGCTTCTTCCATGCAATAAAAACCCGGTCGGCTGCGCAAGGCCAAGCAGGACCGGGTGTCCTCGTTTTAGCCGTACTTTTAGAGCGCCCGCAAGCTGATGGTCAAATCGGCGCTGTCAAACAACGTTACCTTGGCGCTCGCGGCTTGTCAATTTGGCGCAACGCCCGAGGCCTGCGCCGCGTTCAGCCGCGCCAGCTGCTGTCGCAGCCGCAGCGGATCGTCGCCGGCGAGCAGGCGGGCGACCTTGCGCCGCAGCTCGGCCAGGCTGCTTCTCAGCACCTCCTGCTTGACGGCGAGGATCTGCGCCGGGTGCATGGAGAACTGGCGCAGGCCCATGCCCAGCAGCAGCCGCGTCAGCTGCGGGTCACCGGCCATCTCGCCGCACACCGCCACCGCCATGCCGGCGCGCGTGCCGGCGTGGATGGTGTGGGCGATCAGGCGCAGCACGGCCGGATGCAGGGGGTCGTAGAGGTGCGCCACCGCCTCGTCGGCGCGGTCGATGGCGAGGGTGTACTGGATCAGGTCGTTGGTGCCGATCGAGAGGAAGTCGAGCTTCTTCAGGAACACGCCGAGCGCCAGCGCCGCGGCGGGGATCTCGATCATGCCGCCGACCTCGATGAGCTCGTCGAAGGGCTGGCCGCGCTCGCGCAGCTGCGCCTTGGCCTGCTCGACCAGCGCCAGGGTCTGCTCGATCTCGTGGGCGTGCGCCAGCATCGGCACCAGCAGGCGGACGCGGCCATGGTGCGAGGCGCGCAGGATGGCGCGCAGCTGGGTGAGGAACAGCTGCGGCTCGGCCAGGCAGTAGCGGATGGCGCGCTGGCCGAGCGCCGGGTTGGCTTCGCTGCGCTCGACGCCGCGCAGGTTCTTGTCGGCGCCGATGTCGAGGGTGCGGATGACGACGGGGCGTCCGTCCATCGCCTCGGCCACGCTGCGGTAGGCCGCGTACTGCTCCTCCTCGTGCGGCACGCCGTCGCGGCCGAGGAAGAGGAACTCGGTGCGGAACAGGCCGATGCCGGCGGCGCCGGCCGCCTTCGCCTGCGTCACGTCGCCGGGCAGCTCGATGTTGGCGCAGAGCTCGATGTCGACGCCGTCGAGGGTGGCGGCGCGCGCCTTCTTCAGGCGCTTCAGCTTGGCGCGCTCGAGCTCGAGCGCGCTCTTGCGCAGGCGGTACTCCTCGAGCACGCGCGCGTCCGGGTCGACGATCAGCACGCCGCGCGCGCCGTCGACGACGACAAGGTCATCCTCGCGGATCAGCTCGCGCGCGTGGTGCAGGCCGACGACGGCCGGGATGCCGAGGCTCCTGGCGACGATGGCGGTGTGCGAGGTGGCGCCGCCGAGGTCGGTGACGAAGCCGCCGATCTTCAGCTGCTTGAACTGGAGAGTGTCGGCCGGCGACAGGTCGTGGGCGACGATGATCAGGTTCTCGCCGCGGGCGTGCTTCGGCGGATGGCCGGGCAGGCCCATCAGCGACTTCAGCACGCGCTCGACCACCTGGACGATGTCGGCCTTGCGCTCGCGCAGGTATTCGTCCTCGAACTGCTCGAACTGCTCGACGATCTGCTCGAGCTGCTGCGTCAGCGCCCACTCGGCGTTGCAGCGCCGCTCGCGGATCAGCGCGCGCACCGGCTCGGCCAGCATCGGATCGTCGAGCAGCATGCGATGCAGGTCGATGAAGGCGAGCAGCTCGGCCGGCGCGCCGGCGTCGCCGGCCGCCCTGAGGCCCTCGAGCTCGCGGCGCACCTCGGCGAGGGCCCGCTCGAGGCGCTCGATTTCCTCGTCGAGGAAGCGCTCGGGCAGGACGTAATGGGCGACTTCGAGCGTGGCGTGCGAGACGAGATGGGCGTGGCCGATGGCGATGCCCTGCGAGACCGCCAGCCCGTGCAGGGTGAAGGACATCAGCCGCCCGGCGCCGCTTGCGATGCGCCGCGGCCGGGGAGCGGCGAGCGGCTCACTCGCCTTCCCCGAACTTGTCGGCGATCAGCTTGAGGATCGCCTGCAGCGCCGCCTCGGCGTCGACGCCCTCGGCGTCGATGACGAGGGTGGCGCCCTTGCCGGCGGCCAGCATCATGACGCCCATGATGCTCTTGGCGTTGACGCGGCGGCCGTTGCGCTCGAGCCAGATGTCGCTGGAAAAGGCGGTCGCCGCCTGGGTCAGCTTGGCCGAGGCGCGCGCGTGCAGGCCGAGCTGGTTGACGATTTGTGCCTCAGCGCGGGGCATCGCAGGCCTCGCGCAGGGAGAGGATGCCGTCGCGGCCGCCGGCGGCAGCCCGCTGCATGAGCGTCGCCAGGTCCTGCTCGCGATAGGTCAGCGCGCGCAGCAGCATCGGCAGATTCACGCCGACGAGGCCTTCGACGCGGCCCGGCTCGAGCAGCTGGCGGGCGATGTTGGCCGGCGTCGCCGCGCAGACGTCGGCGAGCAGCAGCACGCCGGCGCCGGCATCGACCTCGCGCAGCAGCCGGCGCGCGCGCGGCAGCAGTTCCGCCGGCTTGTCGGCGGCGTCGACGCCAAGCTGCGCGAGCCGCGGCGGCGGCTGGCCGAGGATGTGGCCGGCGCACTGGACGAGCGCGTCGCCCAGACCGCCATGGGTGATGAGGAGCAGGCCGATCATGGTGGCAAGGAAAAACCCGTCCTGATTGTAACCGATGGCGGCGTACGGCCGGACGGAGCGCCCGCTTCAGGGCACGACGGAGAGCCGCAGGTCCTTGTCCAGCACGACGAGCCGCCGTTTCAAGGCGGCCGTCGCCTGCGCCGCGCCGTCGCTGCCGATGCGCAGGGCCTGATCGACGCCGAGTGCGTCGGCCAGCCGGCGCCAGCCGGCTTCGCCGGCGATGAACAGCGGCTTGCTGGCGGCATCCGAGAGGGCGCCGGCGCCCTCGCGCCGGGGAATCAGCACGGTCACGGCCTGTGTGCCCTCGGCCGGCCGGCCGCTGCGCGGATCGATCAGATGGCAGTAGCGCCGCCCGTCCAGCTCGAAATAGCGCTGGTAGTCGCCGGAGGTGCCGATCGCCTCGCCGTCGGCCAGCTCGATGCTGGCCAGCGGCGCCGCGGCGCGCGGATGCTGGATGCCGACACGCCAGGGCGTGCCGCCCTTGTCGCCGAGCGCCATGACGTTGCCGCCGATGTTGATGAGGGCGTTCTTCACGCCCAAGCCGCGCAGGATGGCGGCGGCGCGATCGAGCGCATAGCCCTTGGCGTAGCCGCCGAGGTCGAGTTGCACGGCGCGGTTGCGGCTGCTGACGCGGTCGCCCTCGATCGTCAGGTCGGCCATGCGCGGCTTCGCCCGGACCAGCGCCGCCAGCGCCGCCGGGTCGGGCAGGGCCGGGCGGTATTCGTCGGCATGGAAGCCCCACAGCGCCACCATGCCGCCGATGGCCGGATCGAACAGCCCGTCCGAGCGCGCGGCGATCGCCTGCGCGTCGCGCAGGATGGCAGCCAGCTCGGCCGAGACCGGGATGTCGCGCTCGCCGCCGGCGATGGCCCGGTTCAGCGCCGTCAGCTCGGAGGGCTGCCAGGCGTGCAGCATGCGGTGCAGGCGGTCGAACTCGGCCAGCACCGCCGACAGGGCCGCGCCCGCCCTTGCCGCCGACTCGCCCCAGACGGAGACTTCGACGCGGGTGCCGAAGACATAGGCTTCGCGCTGGACCAGCGGCGGCGTCCTGCCGCAGCCGGAGAACAGGAAAAGGAGGGCGAGCAGCAGGCAGTTGGCAGCAAGCGCAGGATGCCAGCACCGCGGCCGCTCGCTGCTCACTGCTTACTGCCTCGCCGCCTTTTCCAGCGCGTCCATGAACATGCCGGCCACGTCGAAGCCGCTCTGCGCGGCTATCTCGACGAAGCAGGTCGGGCTGGTCACATTGATCTCGGTCAGGCAGTCGCCGATGACGTCGATGCCGGCGAGCAGGATGCCGCGCGCGGCGAGGGCGGGCGCCAGGGTCTCGGCGATCTCGCGGTCGCGCGCCGACAGCGGCTGCGCCACGCCGCGGCCGCCGGTGGCGAGGTTACCGCGCGTCTCGCCCGCCTTCGGGATGCGCGCCAGGGCGTGCGGCACGACCTCGCCGCCGATCAGCAGGATGCGCTTGTCGCCCTGGGTGATCTCGGGCAGGAAGCGCTGGGCGATGATGGTGCGCGCGCCGTCGTCGGTCAGCGTCTCGACGATGACGTTGCGGTTGGGATCGTCGCGGCGCACGCGGAAGACGCCGGCCCCGCCCATGCCGTCGACCGGCTTGAGGATGGCGTCCCCCGTCTCCTCGATGAAGGCCTGCAGGGCTCCCGCCTCGCGCGCCACGCAGGTGTCCGGGATGAACTGCGCGAACTCGAGGACGGCGAGCTTCTCGGAGTGGTCGCGCAGGGCGCGCGCGGCGTTGAAGACGCGGGCGCCCTGCGTTTCGGCGCGCTCGAGCAGCCAGGTGGCGGCGACGTACTCCATGTCGAAGGGCGGGTCCTGGCGCATCAGCACGGCGTCGAAATCCGCCAGCGCCATATCGCGCGGCGCCTGCGCCGAGAACCAGTCGCGGTCGTCGTCGCGCAGCGCCAGCGGCGCGGCCGCCGCGCGCACGGCGCCGGCGCGCCAGGCGAGCGACGGGCGCATCACGGCGAAGGTCTCGTGGCCGCGCGACCGCGCCGCGCGCAGCATGGCGATGCTGCTGTCCTTGGCCGGCTTGAGGCGCTCGAGCGGATCGAGGATGAAGGCGAGTTTCACGCGATTCGCGCCGGCGGCGCGGTCAGCTCCAGCTCGATGGCCGCCGCCAGCAGCGCCAGGCGCGCCACCACGCCATAGGCGAAGAAGCGGTTGGGCGCGTCGTCGGGCGCGCTGTTGAGGTCCGGCATCGAGCAGCCGCAGTCGAAGGCGAGCGGCTCGAAGCGCATGCCGGGGGCGTTCAGATTCTCGTCGCGGCCGCGCTCGGTGTTGACGCGGTAGAAGCCGCCGACGACATAGCGGTCGATCAGGTACACCACCGGCTCGGCGGCGTTGCCCGAGAGGGTCTCGAAGGTGTGCACGCCCTCCTGGATGATCACCTCGCTCACCTGCAGCCCTTCCTTGACGACGGCCATCTTGTTGCGCTGCCTGCGGTTGAGGCCCCTCACCTCGGCGGGATCATGCACCGTCATGACGCCCATGCCGTAGGTACCGGCGTCGGCCTTGACGATGGCGAAGGGCCGCTCGGCGACGCCGTACTGGGCGTATTTCGCCCTGATCCGCGTCAACACCGCATCGACGTTGGCGGCGAGGCACTCCTCGCCTTCGCGCGCCTGGAAATCCACCTTGCCACAGACGGCGAAGCCGGGATTGATCAGCCAGGGATCGATGCCCACGGCCTGGGCGAAGTCGCCGGCGACGCGGTCGTAGGCGGCGAAGTGGCGCGACTTGCGGCGCACGTGCCAGCCGGCGTGCAGCGGCGGGATGACGACCTGCCCGCGCAGGTCCTTGAGGATATCCGGCACGCCGCCGGAGAGATCGTTGTTGAGCAGGATGGCGCAGGGGTCGAAATCCGCCAGGCCGAGGCGGCCGTTCAGGCGTCTGAGCGGCTCGAGCAGCAGTCGCGCGCCGTCGGCCAGCTCGATGGCCGTCGGCTCGGCGATCTCCGGGATCAGCGTGCCGATGCGCACGTTGAGTCCGGTGCGCTCGAGGATCGCCGCCAGCCGCGCCACGTTCTCCAGGTAGAAGCGGTTGCGCGTGTGGCTCTCCGGGATCAGCAGCAGGTTCTTCGCCTCCGGGCAGATGCGCTCGATCGCCGCCATCGCCGCCTGCACGCACAGCGGCAGGAAGGCCGGGTTGAGGTTGTTGAAGCCGCCGGGGAAGAGGTTGGTGTCGACCGGCGCCAGCTTGAAGCCGGCATTGCGCAGGTCGACCGAGCCGTAGAAGGGCGGCGCATGCTCCTGCCAGCGGGCACGGAACCATTGCTCGATGTCAGTGGCGCGGTCGAGGAAGGTGCGCTCGAGGTCGAGCAGCGGGCCGGTCAGGGCAGTGGTCAGGCGCGGAACCATGGATCGATCTTATACCAGTCCGCCCGCCATGAACGGGGTGAAATCCTCCGGCAGCAGGGCCTGCTCCAGGCTGCGCTGGGCGAAGAGGAAGCGGCCGTCGCAGACGAAGCCGAGTTCGGCCCAGTCCACCTCGTTGAGCCGGTCGCGCAGCTGCGCCACCTCGGCGTCGCGGCGATGGGGAAACAGGGCGAGGACCGAGCCGTCGTAATTGCGGCAGTCGTTCACGAAGAACGGCCGCGGCTGGCGCGTTTTCTGGTTGACGTAGATGCGCGGCGCGTCGGAGCGGCAATGGCGCCGGCCCCATTTCCACCAGTTGCCTTCGTCGAAGCGCGCCACCCGCCGCGTCAGAAGCCTCTCCTTGAACGGCAGCAGGTGGGCGATCGGCCCCTCTTGCTCGAGGAAAATCATGCGGCGCAGCTCGCCGGTGCGCGCCGTGCGCGAGCAGACGAAGTCCATGTTGCCGAGCCCGGCGTGGGCAAAGACGTCGTCGGCGCCGGAGACCGCGCCGACCCTGACCGAGAAGACGCCGGCGAGCGGCACGCTGTAGATGCCGCGGGTGAGCAGGATCTGACCGCCGGCCAGCGCCATGCGGCGGCCGTCGGCCAGCCGGCGCGTGCGCAAGCCCTTCTCGAAGCGCCAGATGGCGCAGTTGGGCACGACGCCGTCGAACAGGCGGGCGTCGCCCAGCTCGCGGTAGTCGGTGATCGTGCCCTGGTCGAACAGCCAGGCGTTCAGGCGCGCGGCGCCGCTCGCCTTGAGGAAGTCGCGCGGCGTGACGAAGATCAGCTCGCCGCCCGGCGCCAGGTGGCGCACGCACTTCTCGATGAAATGCAGGTAGAGGTTGGCGTGGCCGTTGAGCAGCCTCGAATCGAGCAGGCGGCGCGTCGCCGGCTCGATCTGGCGCGCCCTGACGTAGGGCGGGTTGCCGATGATGGTGTCGAACTTCTCGGTTTCCGGATAGGCGAAGAAATCGCGGTTGAGCGCGCCCGGCGGGCAGTGGGCGGCATCGAGCTCGATGGCCACGCAGCCGGGCAGGCGCGAGGAGAAAACGCCCTCGCCGCAGGCCGGCTCGAGCACCCGCCCGGCATTGCGGCGCAGTCGCAGCATCGCCTCGACGAGGGCCGGCGGCGTGAAGACCTGGCCGCGACGGACGATATCGCGTGGCGCCTCTGTGCTCATGGGCGATCCGGTAGAATCTGGAAAAAAGGCGCCGACACTGGACGAAACTGGCTTGAATCTTAACACGCGACGCGGATGGCTCGGCCGCGGCTGCGGCGCGCTGCTGCGGCTGTTCGGCTGGCGCGTCAGGCTGGTGCAGCCGCCAGTGCCGAAGGCGCTGGTGGTCTTCTATCCGCACACCTCGAACTGGGATTTCGTCATCGGCATCCTGACGCGCAGCGCCATCGCCCTGCCGATCGGCTTCGCCGGCAAGGACGAGCTGTTCCGCCCGCCCTTCGGCTTTCTCTTTCGCCGCCTCGGCGGCATCCCGGTCAACCGGCGCCAGCGCAGCGGCTTCACGCAAAGCCTCGTCGACGCCTTCGCCCGCGCCGACAGCCTCTATCTGGCCATCGCGCCGGAAGGAACGCGGGCGAAGGTCGACCACTGGAAGTCGGGCTTCTACCGCGTCGCTCTGGCGGCCGGCGTGCCGCTGGGCCTCGCCTTCATCGACTATCCGCGCCGCGAAATCGGCATCGGGCACTGGCTGGAATTGACTGGCGACGAGGCCGCCGATCTGGCGCGTATCCGCGCCTGCTACGCGGGCAGGCGCGGCAGGAAACCCGAAAACGAGGGCGAGATCCGCCTCAGGTAGGCCGGCGCGCGAAGGCCGCGGCCTTCATTGCGTCGGCGGCGTCTGCTGCTCGCGCTGCCTGGCGCGCGCCTCCTCGCGCTTCTTGTCCTTCTTCAGCCATTCCTGCGCCTTGCGCTCCGCCCGCTCCTCCTTCTGCCGGCGCTGCGCGAGCTTTTCCTCGCGCTGGCGCGCGCTCATTTCCGCGCGCGCGCTGGCCTTGTTCGCCTCCTCGGCGCGCTTCGCCGCCCGCTGCTCGCGATGCGCCTGCTCGTCGGCCTGCTTCGCCTGCTCCCGGGCGACGCGGCTCTCCCTGTCCGCCTGCTTCTTCGGCGCCTCGGCGGCCGCCTTCTGACGCTTCTCCTCCTGGTCGCGCTCGCGCACCTCGCGCTCGATCCGCTTCGCCTCGACTTCAAGCTTGCGCGCGGCCGCCATGGCGCCCTGCGACTCCTTGCGCGCCTCTTGGAGACAGGCGGACACCAGGGTCTTCTTCCAGCAGGCCGTCCGTGCTTCCTGCTCCTTCTGCCGCGCCGCCTCCTTCATGGCTGCCGCCTCGGCCTTGAGGGCGCTCGCCCGATCGCGCAGCGCCTGCCGCTCCTGCGCCGGAGTCGCTGCCGGCGCCGGCTCGTCGGCCCGCGCGGCCAGTGCCCACGGCAGGCAGGCCAAAAGGAAAAACAAGCGCTTCACGGCATCGTCGTCCAGTGAAAAAGCCTGCGTACAATAACGCCTTTTCCCGCCGCCGGCCGCTTCCGCGTTGTAACAATTTGTGATCCTGCTGCGCAATCTCACCCTCGCCCGCGCCGGCCGGCCGCTGATCGAAAACGCCAGCTTCGGCCTGCATGCCGGCTGGAAAGTCGGCGTCACCGGCGCCAATGGCTGCGGCAAGTCGAGCCTGTTCGCCCTGCTTGGCGGCGAGCTGCAGCCGGAGGCGGGCGAACTCGAACTGCCGCCCAACTGGGTTGTCGCCCACGTCGCCCAGGAAACGCCGGCGCTCGCCACCGGCGCCCTCGACTTCACCCTCGACGGCGACGCCGAATTGCGCCGCATCGAGGCGGCGCTGCGCGAAGCCGAGGCGCGGCACGACGGCGAAGCCATCGCGCACCTGCACATGGACTACGGCCACATCGGCGGCTACGGCGCGCGCGCCCGCGCCGCCGCGCTGCTTTCCGGCCTCGGCTTCCGCGACGAGGAATTCGACCAGCCGGTGGCGCGCTTCTCCGGCGGCTGGCGGGCGCGTCTCAACCTCGCCCGTGCGCTGATGTGCCGCTCCGACCTGCTGCTGCTCGACGAGCCGACCAACCACCTCGATCTCGACGCGGTGATCTGGCTGGAGAAATGGCTGTGCGATTATCGCGGCACCCTGCTGGTGATCTCCCACGACCGCGACTTCCTCGATGCCGTCGTCGGCCATGTCCTCCACATCGAGGAGCGGCGCGCCCGGCTCTACACGGGCAACTACAGCGCCTTCGAGCGGGCGCGCGCCGAGGCGCTGGCCCTGCAGCAGGCGCAGCATGCCCGCCAGCAGCGCGAGATCGCCCATCTCAAGAGCTATATCGACCGCTTCCGCGCCAAGGCCAGCAAGGCGCGCCAGGCGCAGAGCCGCATCAAGGCGCTCGAGCGCATGGAGAGAATCAGCGCCGCCCACGTCGACACCCCCTTCGCCTTCCGCTTCCTCGAGCCGGCCGGCAGCCCCGATCCCTTGTTGGCGCTGGAAGACGCCGCTGCCGGCTACGGAGAAAAGGTCGTTCTGGCCGATCTCGCCCTGACCCTGCGCCCGGGCGAGCGCCTCGGCCTGCTCGGCAGAAACGGCGCCGGCAAGTCCACGCTGATCCGCCTGCTGGCGGGAGAATCGCCAGCACTCGCCGGCATTCGCCGCGAAGGCAAGGGGCTGAAGATCGGCTACTTCGCCCAGCACCAGCTGGAACAGTTGCGCTGCGACGAGTCCCCGCTCTGGCACATGGCGAAGCTCGATCCGCAGGCGCGCGAGCAGGACTTGCGCAACTACCTCGGCGGCTTCGCCTTCCACGGCGAGAGCGCAACCCGTCCGGTCGGCCCCTTCTCCGGCGGCGAGAAGTCGCGCCTGGCGCTGGCGCTGCTGATCTGGCAGAAGCCGAACCTGCTGCTGCTCGACGAGCCGACCAACCACCTCGACCTCGAGATGCGCCACGCCCTCACCCTGGCCCTGTCCGAGTACGAAGGCGCGGTGGTGCTGGTCTCGCACGACCGCCATCTCCTGCGCACGGTCTGCGACGCCTTCATGCTCGTCGCCGAGGGGCGGCTCAGGCCCTTCGACGGCGACCTCGACGACTATCGCAAGTGGCTCGAGCAGCCGCACCAGCCGCAGAAGGCCGCGGAAAAAGCCGCTTCCCGCAGCGCGGCGCCGGATGCCGCGCGCAAGCCTGCCCCGCGCAAGCCCTCGCAGCGCCTGACGCGGGAAATCGAGCGGCTCGAGGCGCGCATGGCACAATTGGCGACGGAGAAGCAGGGGCTCGAGGCACGCCTCGCCGACACGGCGCTGTACCTGCCGGCGGCCCGGGCCGAGCTGCAAGCCTGCCAGCGGCAACAGGCGCGGCTGGCCAGCGATCTGGCCGAGGCGGAAGCCGCCTGGCTCGCCGCGCAAGAGGAACTCGAAGGATAGCCCCATGCACGCGCAGCGCCGCTACACCCTGACCGCCTCCTGCCCCGACCGCGTCGGCATCGTCGCGCGGGTCGCCGGCTTCATCGCCGGACACGGTGGCTGGATCCTGGAAACCGGCCATCACGCCGACGGCGAGGCGCAGCGCTACTTCATGCGCATCGAGATCAAGGCCGCCTCGCTGACCTTCGATCTCGCCGAGCTGCGCCGCCGCTTCGCGCCCGTCGCCGGCGAACTCGGCATGGAATGGCGCATCGCCGACTCGGCCGTGAAAAAGCGCATCGTCGTCCTCGTCTCGCAGCAGGAGCACTGCCTCTACGACCTGCTGGCGCGCTGGCAGTCGAAGGAGCTGGACGTCGAGATTCCCTGCGTCATCTCCAACCACGAGACCTTCCGCGGGCTCGTCGAATGGCACGGCATCCCCTTCCGCCACGTGCCGGTGACGGCGGAGAAGCGGCGCGAGGCCAGCGCCGAGATCGCCCGGCTGTTCGAAGAGGCAGGCGGCGACATCATGGTGCTGGCGCGCTACATGCAGATCCTGCCGCCCGAGCTGTGCGAGAAATATCCGGGGCGCATCATCAACATCCACCATTCCTTCCTGCCCTCCTTCGTCGGCGCCAGGCCCTACCACCAGGCCCACCAGCGCGGCGTGAAACTCATCGGCGCCACCTGCCACTATGTCACGGCGGAGCTCGACGCCGGGCCGATCATCGAGCAGGACACCGTGCGCATCGACCACGCCGACACGGTGGACGACCTGGTGCGCTACGGCAAGGACATCGAGAAGGCGGTGCTGGCGCGCGGATTGCGCTACCACGTCGAGGATCGCGTGCTGCTGAACGGCAACCGCACGGTGGTGTTTCGCTGAAAGCGCAGCGAACGGGAATGCGCCCGCCAGCCCGCGGCGTCAATGATGGTAGGCCGTCTCGCCGTGCGAGGTGATGTCGAGGCCGACGCGCTCCTCCTCTTCCGGCACGCGCAGGCCGGTCACGCGTTCGACGACCTTGAAGGCGGCAAATGAGACCGCGGCCGACCAGACGATGGCGGTGGCAACGCCCCAGAACTGACTGACGAGCTGGGCGCCCATGCTGAAATCGCCGACCCGGTTAGCGACGTAATCGTAGACCCCGGTGCCGCCCAGTTCCGGCGAGACGAAGACACCGGTCAGCATCGCGCCGACAATGCCGCCGACGCCATGGATGCCGAAGACGTCGAGCGCGTCGTCTGCGCCAAGCAGCTTCTTCAGCCCGTTCACGCCCCACAGGCAGACCGCCCCGGCCGCGAGGCCGATGGCGATGGCTCCCATCGGGCCGACGAAGCCGCAGGCCGGCGTGATCGCCACCAGACCTGCCACCGCGCCGGAGGCGGCGCCGAGCATCGAGGGTTTGCCCTTCAACAGCCCCTCGGCCAGCGTCCAGGACAGCGTCGCCGCGGCGGTTGCCGCCAAGGTATTCACCACGGCCAGCGCCGCGGAACCGCTCGCTTCCAGATTGGAGCCGGCGTTGAAGCCGAACCAGCCCACCCAGAGCAGCGATGCTCCGATCATAGTCGTCGTCAGCGAATGCGGCGCCATCGACTCCTTGCCGTAGCCGACGCGCTTGCCGACAAGCCAGGCGCCGACGAGTCCCGCCACGCCGGCGTTGATATGCACCACCGTGCCGCCGGCGAAATCGAGCGCGCCTCGCGCCCACAGCCAGCCGGCTGTCGCCGTGACCTTCTCAAGCGATACGGCGTCGGTGATGGCGTCCGGCCCGTTCCAATACCACGCCATGTGCGCCATCGGCAGGTAGGCGAAGGTGAACCAGATCGCCGAGAACAGCAGCGCCGCGGAGAACCTCATGCGCTCGGCGAAGGCGCCGACGATCAGCGCGCAGGCAATGGCGGCGAAGGTGGCCTGGAAGGCGATGAAGGTCAGCTCGGGGATGACCACTCCCTTGCTGAAGGTGGTCGCCACCGACTCGACCGTGACGCCCTTCAGGAACAGCTTGTCGAAGCCGCCGTAGAAGGCGCCGCCGCCGCCGAAGGCCAGCGTGTAGCCGTAGAGCAACCACAGCACGCTGATCAGCGAGAAGACGACGAAGACCTGCATCAGCACCGACAGCATGTTCTTGGCTCGCACCAGGCCGCCGTAGAACATCGCCAGGCCGGGGATGGTCATCAGGACCACCAGTACGGTGGCCACTGTCATCCAGGCCGTATCGCCCTTGTCCGGCACGGGTGCGGCCGCGGCCTGCGCGGTAGCGCCGGCCAGCGCCACGATCGCGACCAGTCTCTTCATGGCATGCTCTCCCTAGAGCGCGTCGGCGCCAATTTCGCCGGTGCGGATGCGGATGGCCTGCTCAAGGCCAAAGACGAAGATCTTGCCGTCGCCAATCTTGCCGGTTCGGGCTGAGCGTTCGATGGCCTCGATCGCCAGCTCGAGCAGTTCGTCCGCCACGGCTGTCTCGATCTTCAGCTTGGGCAGAAAGTCGACGACATACTCGGCGCCGCGGTACAGCTCTGTGTGACCCTTCTGGCGGCCGAAACCCTTCACTTCCGTGACGGTGATGCCGGCCACGCCGACGGCGGAGAGCGCTTCGCGCACCTCGTCGAGCTTGAACGGCTTGATGATGGCGGTTACCAGTTTCATGGCGGTTCCTTTCAGAAGGCGCGGCTGACCGAGATGACCACGGTGTCGCGGCCGGCGTTCTTCGTGCTGGTCGCGCCCGGTGCATCGTTGCCGAAGCAGTAGGGCTGGACCAGGCCGGCGACGTTAGGCGAGCAGCTGCCCCTGGCGTTGGTGCCGACCCAGGCGGCGCCGATCATCCAGCCGGAAAGATCCTTGGTCACGCCGAGCTTCCAGTCGGTGTAGTCGCCGTTGGCGCGGCCATTGTGGAAGTTCTTGAAGTTCAGGTGGCCGAGGTGGCCGTTCACGCCCCAGCCGTCGCCCAGATCGAAGCTCGCCGACAGGTCGAGGTAGCCCGAGCCGCTGGTGTGCGGTACCGAGAAGTAGTCGCCGAGCGAGCGGTAGTATTTCAGCGAGAGGAACTTCCAGCTGCCGCCGATGTAGAGCTCCTTGTTGTCGACGCGGCCGGTGTGCGCGCTAGTCGTGCGGGCATTGGTCAGCGCCGTGCCGTTCGCCAGACTGGCATCGCTGCCGGGGTAGGTGTAGTAGATGGCGCCGGCGTCGAGGCTCCAGTCGCCCCAGGCCTTCTTCCAGC
This sequence comes from Pseudomonadota bacterium, assembly GCA_963205435.1. Lineage (GTDB taxonomy): Bacteria > Pseudomonadota > Gammaproteobacteria > Burkholderiales > Rhodocyclaceae > Desulfobacillus. The sequence continues at coordinate 29,590 of CAUJIV010000036.1, read as the reverse complement.
CGCCGTAGAAATCCATCTCCAGGTTTCCGGAGGGAAAGCCGGCGCCGGAGTTCACATTTGAGTTCCAGTAGCCGACATAGAAGCCGCTGGCGTGCGCGTAGTCGAAGCCGCCCTGCAGGGCCGGCTTGCCGAAGGTCTGCTCGATGCCGCGGAAGCGGTAACTGCTGGCGAGGCCGATGCTGGCGCTCAGGGTGTGCGGGCTGGCCGAGGCCGCCTCAGGAGCGGCCTCCGTCTGCGCCTGGCCGTACTCCGGAAAAGTCAGTGCGGTGGAGACGATGGCGAAAAGCAGGGTCTCACGCATGATGAATTTCTCGAATCGGAAGAACCAAAAAGACATCTACTTCTAGGCATCACTCGTGCCACCCTCGATAATCATTGATATTCAACAAGTTGTAATATTGCAAGGAGCTCCACAACTTCCGTTCGCACCAATATGCCCGTCTGATTTATCGTCACCGCGCAAAGACGGTGCGATCAGTCGGCCGTTTTTCGGCATACTTGCAGGCAACACAGTCCCGTTTGCGAAAAGCCATGCTCGATCCCAAGTTCCTCGACGAACTCTCCGCCCGCCTCGCCGGGATCGCCGCCAGCGGACCGGCCCGCGATCTGGAGAAGAAGGCGCGCGTCCTGCTCAACGGCTTCTTCGCCCGGCTCGATTTCGTGCCACGCGAGGAATTCGAGGCGCAGCGCGAGGTGCTGGCGCGCACGCGGGCGAAGCTGGAGGCGCTCGAGGCCCGGCTCGCCGAGCTCGAAGCGCGCCGCTGAAGCGCGCGGCCAGGCGAGAACGGCCCTGCATGAGGGCGCGGCGAGAACCCGCGAAAGGAACCAAACACGGCCGAGGGCGGTCGCAAGGCTGGCTCGTCCGAGGACGTTTCACATGAACACCGCAGCAAGCGAATACACCCGCACCGCCATCACCCTGCACTGGCTGATCGCCCTGCTGATCTTCTGCGCCTTTCCGCTCGGCATCTACATGCACGAGCTGCCGTTTTCGCCGAAGCAGCTGCGGCTGGTCTCCTATCACAAGTGGCTCGGCGTGACGATATTCATGCTGGCCCTGGCGCGCGTCGCCTGGCGCCTTCGCCATCCCGCGCCGCCCCCGGTCGCCGGCCTGCCGGCCTGGCAGCGCCTCGCCTCGATCGCCACCCACCACCTGCTCTACCTGCTGCTGCTCGTCATCCCGCTCTCCGGCTGGCTGATGAGCTCGGCCAAGGGCGTGCCGACCGTGTATCTCGGCCTCGTCCAGCTGCCCGACCTGCTGGACAAGGACAAGGCGCTCGGCGAGCTGCTGGCCGGCGTGCACATGGGGCTCAACCTCGCCCTCGCCGCTCTGGTGCTCTTGCACAGCGCCGCGGCGCTGAAGCACTTCTTCATCGACCGCGACGAGGTGCTTGGCCGCATGATTCCGCTGCTCGCGAAAGGAAGCCGCCGATGAAGAAAGCCCTCGCCCTGCTGGCGCTCGCCGCCGTCCTCGTCCTGCCGGCCCTGGCCCGGGTGGATGTCGCGAAGAGCAGCGTCAGCGCCGTCTCGAAGCAGATGGGCGTGCCGGTCGAAGGCAAGTTCTCGCGCTTTTCCGCCGAAGTCGTCTTCGACCCGGCCAGGCCGGCCGAAGGCAAGGCCAGCGTCGAGATCGACATCGCCAGCTTCGACCTCGGCGCCGACGAGTTCAACCGCGAAACGGTCAAGCCGGAATGGTTCAACGCGGCGAAATTCCCCAGGGCCAGCTTCGTCACCAGCGCCATCCGGCCGCTCGGCGCCGGCCGCCTGGAGGCCGCCGGCAAGCTGACCATCAAGGGCATCAGCCGCGAAGTCGTCGCCCCGGTCAGCTACCGGACGGAGGGCGGCCGCCAGGTCTTCGAGGGCGCGCTGCCGATCCGTCGGCTGCAGTTCAACATCGGCGAGGGCGAGTGGAAGGACACCTCGACCGTCGCCGACGAAGTCGAGATCCGCTTCCGCATCGTCGCCACCGGCAAGTAGCACCCGACCAACCGCAGCAGGAGATCCGTCCATGAACCTGAAAGTCCTCGTCGCAAGCCTCTCGGCGCTGAGCCTGGCCCCGGCCTTCGCCCAGACCTACAACGTCGATCCGAGCCACACCCATCCGAGCTTCGAGGTGAGCCACATGGGCATCTCGATGTGGCGCGGCCGCTTCAACAAGACCACGGGCAGCGTCACTCTCGACCGCGCGGCGAAGGCCGGCACGGTCGATATCGTGATCGATGCCGCCTCGGTCAGCTTCGGCAACGCCAATCTCGACGAGCACGTGCGCGGCAAGGATTTCTTCGACGTCGCCGCCTTTCCCAAGGCCGCCTACAAGGGCCGCATCAGCAAGTGGAACGGCGACGCGCCGGCCGCCGTCGAAGGGGAGATGAGCCTGCACGGCGTCACCCGGCCGCTCGCCCTCGCCATCAACAGCTTCAAGTGCATCACCCACCCGATGCTCAAGCGCGAGGTTTGCGGCGCCGACGCCTCGGGCAGCTTCAAGCGCTCCGACTTCGGCATCAGCTACGGCCTGCCGCTGCACGGTGACGAGGTTCGCCTCGCCATCCAGATCGAGGCCATCCGCGCCGACTGAGTTCCCGGACACGGCCGGACAAGGGGCGCCGCGGCGCCCCTTTTTCATGGCTCGCCGCCTGAGCCCGGCCGTCGGTTAAACTCGGCGCCATCATGTCGCTCGCCGTCCTCAAGAGCCGCGCCCTCGCCGGCATGGCCGCGCCGGAAGTGGCCGTCGAGATCCATCTCGGCCGCGGCCTGCCCTCCTTCACCATCGTCGGCCTGGCCGAGACCGAGGTGAAGGAGGCGCGCGAGCGGGTGCGCGCCGCCATCCAGAACGCGCGTTTCGAGTTTCCCGCCAGCCGCATCACGGTAAACCTGGCGCCGGCCGACCTGCCAAAGGAGTCGGGCCGCTTCGACCTGCCGATCGCCCTCGGCATCCTCGCCGCCTCGGGGCAAGTCGACGGCAAGCGCCTCGTCGAGCACGAGTTCGCCGGCGAGCTGTCGCTGACCGGCGAGCTGCGCCCGGTGCGCGGCGCCCTGGCGATGTGCCTGGCGGCGCGCGGCCAGGCGCGCAGCTTCGTGCTGCCGCGGCAGAGCGCCGCCGAAGCGGCTCTCGTCGGCGGCGCGACGATCCTGCCGGCGCAAACCCTGCTCGAAGTCTGCGCCCATCTCAACGGGCAGCAGCCGCTGGCGCCCTTCGCCAGCGCGGCGCCAGCGCCAGCGCCCGAGTATCCCGACCTCGCCGAAGTCAAGGGCCAGGCCCAGGCCAAGCGCGCGCTCGAAGTCGCCGCGGCCGGCGGCCACAGCCTGCTGATGGTCGGCCCGCCCGGCACCGGCAAGTCGATGCTGGCGGCGCGCTTTCCCGGCCTGCTGCCGCCGATGACCGCGGAAGAGGCGCTGGAGAGCGCGGCGATCCATTCGCTCGCCGGCGATTTCCGTCCCGAGCACTGGCTGCGCCGGCCCTACCAGGCGCCGCACCACACCGCCTCGGCTCCCTCCCTCGTCGGCGGCGGCGCCAATCCGCGCCCGGGCGAGATCTCGCTCGCTCACCACGGCGTGCTGTTCCTCGACGAGTTGCCCGAATTCGAGCGGCGCGTGCTGGAGGCGCTGCGCGAGCCTCTCGAATCCGGCCACATCCGCGTCGCCCGCGCCGCCCATCGCGTTGACTATCCAGCGCAGTTCCAGCTCGTCGCCGCGATGAATCCCTGCCCCTGCGGCCACCTCGGCGAGGCGCGCTGCCGCTGCACGCCCGACCAGGTGGCGCGCTACCGAGCGAAGCTGTCCGGGCCGCTGCTCGACCGCATCGACCTGCACGTCGAGGTGCCGGCGCTGGCCGAAGGCGAGCTGCAGGCCCGCGCCGAAGGCGAGCGCACGGCGGCGGTGAGGGAGCGGGTGACGGCGGCGCGCGCCCTGCAACAGGCGCGCCAAGGCAAGCCGAACGGCCGCCTCGCCGCCAAGGAAATCGAGCAATGGTGCGCGCCGGACGCCGCCGGCGCTCAGCTGCTCAAGCAGGCCATCGCCCGACTCGGCCTGTCGGCGCGCGCCTACCATCGCGTGCTGAAGGTGGCGCGCAGCATCGCCGATCTCGCCGGCGCCACGGACATCGCGGCGCCGCACGTCGCCGAGGCGATCCATTACCGGCGTGGCGCCGGCGCCTGATCCGGCCCGGCCGGCTCAGCCCGCGCTAAAGAAAGGAAAAGCGGCGCGGATCGACGCGGTCCGCCCACCACAGCCGCGCCCGCAGCCCCCAGCCGCTGGTGTAGCCCATGCCGGAAAAGCGGATGGCGCCGGTGCGGTCCACGACGAACCAGGACGGCGTGGCGCGCACGCCGAGCAACCAGGCCAGCTCGCCGCGCGCATCGACCAGGGCCGGGTAGGCGAGCTGGCGCTCCTGCATGAACGCCTTCACGGCCGCGCCATCGCCGGACTGCATGGCCAGGGTGAGCACCGGCCAGTCCGCCGCCAGCGCGCCGATCGTGCCTTCCTCGGCACGGCAGATCGGGCAGCTGCTCGACCAGACATAGAGCAGCAGCGGCTTGCCGCCGGCGCCCTCGAGCGCGCCGGCCAGGCTGGCCGGACTGCCGTCGGCGAGCCGGCCCTCGACGGGCGGCATGGCGCCGGCCTGCATCTCGCGCGCCTGCCAGAACTGCAGGGCGACGAAGGCCAGCAGGAACAGGCCGAGTCTCCACAGCAGGGAAAAGCGCCGCCCGGGCGGCGGCGCCGGCCGCGAGCGCTTCAGCACTGCTCCCAGGGCAGGCCGTCGAAGCGCCAGCCGCCAAGGGTGCCGCGCTGGTGCCTGTCGTCCAGCTCGCCCTCGAAGCCGTGCAGCACGTTATAGACCTGGGTGAAGCCGGCCTCCTCAAGCGCCTGGCCGGCGGAAACCGAGCGGTTGCCGCTGCGGCAGATCAGCACGATCGGGCGGTCGACGCTGGCCGCCTTCCTGACCTGGGAGACGAAATGCGGATTGATCTCCCAGTCCGGCCCGTCGTTCCAGGGAATCATCATGGCGCCGACCGGATGGCCGACGAAGAGAAACTCCATTTCGCTGCGGCAGTCGATGAAGAGCGCGGTCGGATGGTCGCGCAGGAACTGGAAGGCTTCCTTGGGTTCGAGATGCTTCATAATCCTGATCATTTCCGGAGCGAACGCTCCGAGTATAACAGGGCGTGAAGGTGCTCCGGGGGCGGGCGACGGCAGTCTCCGCGCGCCGCCTGCCCGGGAGAGAATGCCATGAGCAGAAACGCATGGATCCTGGCTGTGGTCGCCCTGCTGGCCTCCGCCTGCGCGCATCTCGCCACCGACGGCTTGCTGCCGGGCGTCGCCAGCGAGGCCGATGTGCGCGCCCGGCTGGGCGAGCCCGGCATGAGCTGGAGCGAGCCCGACGGCGGCAAGCTGCTCGAATATTCCGGCCAGCCCAACGGCACCTTCTGCCGCATGATCGTCATCGGGCCGGACGGCAAGCTGCGCGAGATCCGCGATGCCTTCACGGAGAAGAATTTTGCCCGCGTCCTGCCCGGCCTCTTGCAGGACGACGTGCGCCGCCTGCTCGGCGCGCCGCAGGAAATCGTGCGCTACGACCTCAAGCCCGACGAGGAGGTCTGGAGCTGGCTCGTCGGCGAGACCAGCGAGAAGTACGAATATTTCAATGCCTACTTCGGCCGCGACCGCCGCCTGCTGCGCAGCAACCGCAGCGTCATCTACAAGGCCAGCGGACCCGGCATGGAGTGAGCGGCAAATTGACAGCGACGGTGCAACGGCGTAAGGTTCCCTTCGCGCCGATTTGATCGTCAGCTTGCGGGGCGCAGAGAAATTCCGCTAAAGCGAGCGCAGACCCGTTCGCCATGCCGACGAACGGGTTTTTTGTTTCCGGCCGCCATACACACCTCACGCCAACGCCATGCAGCCCGATCGCAGCGCACTTCTTCGCAGCCTCCTCGAGTGGCGCATCCTCGTCCTCGACGGCGCCATGGGCACCATGATCCAGCAGCACGCCCTCGCCGAAGCCGACTTCCGCGGCGAGCGCTTCGCCGCTCACGACCGCGAGCTCAGGGGCAACAACGACCTGCTGCTGCTGACCCGGCCCGAGCTGATCCGCGCCATCCATGACGCCTACCTCGAGGCCGGCGCCGACATCATCGAGACCAACACCTTCAATGCGACGTCGCTCTCGCAGGCCGACTACGGCCTCGCGGCGCTCGCCCGCGAGCTGAACCGCGCCGGTGCCAGGCTGGCGCGGCAGGCTGCCGACGCCCATTCCACCCCGGAGCGGCCGCGCTTCGTCGCCGGCGTGCTCGGCCCCACCGCGCGCACCGCCTCGATCTCGCCGGACGTGGCCGACCCGGGCTTTCGCAACGTCACCTTCGACGAGCTGGTGGCGGCCTATGCCGAGGCGGTGGCCGGGCTGTGCGAAGGCGGCGCCGACCTGATCCTCGTCGAAACCATCTTCGACACCCTGAACGCCAAGGCGGCGATCTGCGCCATCGAGCAGCACTTCGAGGCCGCCGGCCAGCGGCTGCCGCTGATGATCTCCGGCACCATCACCGACGCTTCCGGCCGCACGCTCTCCGGCCAGACCGTCGAGGCCTTCTGGAACTCGCTCAGCCACGCGCGGCCGCTGTCCTTCGGCCTCAACTGCGCGCTCGGCGCCAGGGAACTGCGCCAGCACGTCGAGGAGCTTTCCCGCCTCGCCGACTGCTTTGTCTCGGCCCACCCCAACGCCGGCCTGCCCAACCCGCTCGCACCGACCGGCTACGACGAGACGCCGGAGATGCTGGCGGCGGAAATCGCCGAGTGGGCCGGCGCCGGCCTGATCAACATCGCCGGCGGCTGCTGCGGCACGACGCCGGCGCACATCGCCGCCATCGCCGCCGCGGTCGAGGGACGGGCGCCGCGGCGGCCGGCGGCGCGCGGCCTCGCCCTGCGCCTGTCGGGGCTGGAGGCCTGCAACATCGGCGACGATTCGCTGTTCGTCAACGTCGGCGAGCGCACCAACGTCACCGGCTCGAAGGCCTTCGCCCGGCTGATCCTCGACGGCCGCTTCGCCGAGGCCGTCGCCGTGGCGCGCGGCCAGGTCGAGGCTGGCGCGCAGATCATCGACATCAACATGGACGAGGCCATGCTCGACGGCCAGGCGGCGATGACGAAGTTCCTCAACCTGATCGCCGTGGAGCCGGACATCGCCCGCGTGCCGGTGATGGTCGACTCCTCGAAGTGGGAGGTGCTGGAGGCGGGCCTGAAATGCCTGCAGGGCAAGGGCATCGTCAATTCCATCTCGCTCAAGGAAGGCGAGGCGAAATTCCTCGAGCAGGCGCGGCTGGTCCGCCGCTACGGCGCGGCGGTGATCGTCATGGCCTTCGACGAGCAGGGCCAGGCCGACACGCTGGCGCGCAAGAGCGCGATCTGCCAGCGCAGCTACGCGCTGCTGGTGAAGGACGGCTTTCCGGCCGGCGACATCATCTTCGACCCCAACGTCTTCGCCATCGCCACCGGCATCGAGGAGCACGACAACTACGCCGTCGACTTCATCGAGGCGACGCGCTGGATCCGCGCCCACCTGCCCGGCGCCAAGGTCTCCGGCGGCATCTCCAACGTCTCCTTCTCCTTCCGCGGCAACGACCCGGTGCGCGAGGCCATCCACACCGTCTTCCTCTACCATGCCGTGCGCGCCGGGCTGAGCATGGGCATCGTCAACGCCGGCCAGCTCGGCGTCTACGAGGAGATCCCGCCGGAGCTGCGCGAGCGCATCGAGGACGTCGTGCTGAACCGGCGCCGCGATGCCGGCGAGCGGCTGCTCGAGCTCGCCGCCAGCGTCAAGGGCGCGGCGAAGGAGCCGCTCGCCGACCTGGCCTGGCGCCAGCAGCCGGTCGGCGCGCGCCTGGCCCATGCGCTGGTCAAGGGCATTACCGAGTTCATCGTCGCCGACACCGAGGAGGCGCGCCTGGCGGCGGCCCGGCCGCTCGACGTCATCGAGGGGCCGCTGATGGACGGCATGAACGTCGTCGGCGATCTCTTCGGCGCCGGCAAGATGTTCCTGCCCCAGGTGGTCAAGTCGGCGCGCGTCATGAAGCTGGCGGTGGCCCACCTGATCCCCTTCATCGAGGAGGAGAAGCAGAGGACCGGGGCCGCAGCCAAGGGTCGCATCGTCGTCGCCACCGTCAAGGGCGACGTACATGACATCGGCAAGAACATCGTCGGCGTCGTGCTCGCCTGCAACTGCTCCGAGATCGACGATCTCGGCGTCATGGTGCCGGCCGAGAAGATCCTGCAGGCGGCGCGCGACACGGGCGCCCAGGCGATCGGCCTGTCGGGCCTGATCACGCCCTCGCTGGAGGAAATGGCCCACGTCGCCGGCGAGATGCAGCGCCAGGGCTTCACCCTGCCTCTGCTCATCGGCGGCGCCACCACCTCGCGCAGCCACACCGCCATCCGGATCGCGCCGCACTACGGCGGCACGACGGTGTACGTTCCCGACGCCTCGCGCGCCGTCGGCGTCGTCTCGAAGCTGCTCTCGGCGGAAAAGGGCGCGGCCTTCGCCGCCGAGATCGCCGCGGAATACGCCAAGGTGCGCGAGCAGCACGCGGCGAAGAAGGGCGTGCAGCTGATGACGCTGGCCGAGGCGCGCGCCAACCGCTTCGCCTTCTCCGGCGCGCCGGCGCCGCGGCCGCGCACGCTCGGCGTGCAGGTGCTGGCCGACTACGACCTGGCGCGGCTGCTGCCCTGCCTCGACTGGTCGCCCTTCTTCCAGGTCTGGGACCTGCCGGGATCCTATCCGCGCATCCTCGACGACCCAAAGTACGGCGAGACGGCGCGCCAGGTCCTGCGCGACGGCGAGGCCATGCTGGCGCGCATCGTCGCCGAGAAATGGCTGAGCGCCAACGCCGTCTTCGGCCTCTTCCCCGCCAACAGCGTCGGCGACGACGTCGAGCTGTATGCCGGCGAGGAGCGCGGCGAGCCGCTGATGACCTGGCGCAACCTGCGCCAGCAGCATGTCGGCCCGACCGGCAAGCCCAACTACTGCATGGCGGACTTCGTCGCGCCGAAGGACTCCGGCCTGGCCGACTACGCCGGCGCCTTCGCCGTCACCGCCGGCATCGGCATCGAGAAGAAGCTGGCCGAGTTCGCCGCCGCCCACGACGATTATGGCGCCATCATGCTCAAGGCCCTGGCCGACCGCCTGGCGGAGGCCTTCGCCGAGCATCTGCACCTGCGCGTGCGGCGCGAATTCTGGGGCTATGCGGCCAACGAGGCGCTGAGCAACGCCGAACTGATCGCCGAGAAATACCGCGGCATCCGCCCGGCCGCCGGCTATCCCTCCTGTCCCGACCACACCGAGAAGGGGCCGCTGTTCTCCCTGCTGGCGGCAACGCAAAACGCCGGCATCGCCCTGACCGAGTCGTATGCCATGCAGCCGGCGGCCTCCGTCTCGGGCTATTACCTCGCCCATGCCGAGTCGCGCTACTTCGCCGTGACGAAGATCGGCCGCGACCAGCTGGAGGACTACGCGCGGCGCAAGGGGATGACCCTGGCCGAGGCCGAGCGCTGGCTGGCGCCGCTGCTGTAGGACGCTACAGGCGCGACGCCTTGAAGGTGTCGCATTCGCCCGGGTCGCCGCTGTCGAAGCCGCGCCGGAACCAGCGCACGCGCTGCTCCGAGGTGCCGTGGGTGAAGCTCTCCGGCACGATGACGCCGCCGGCCTGGCGCTGCAGGCGGTCGTCGCCGATCGCCGCGGCGGCCTTCAGCGCCTGCTCGATCTCGCCCGGCTCGAGGATACCCTTCATGCTGTCGGCCTGCCGGCCCCAGGCGCCGGCGAAGCAGTCCGCCTGCAACTCGAGCCGCACCGACAGCGCATTGCCCTCGGCCTCGCCGGCGCGCCGGCGCGCGGCCTGCACGCGATCCGAGATGCCGAGCTGCTGCTGCACGTGGTGGCCGACCTCGTGGGCGATGACGTAGGCCTGGGCGAATTCGCCCGGGGCGCGGAAGCGCTCGCGCAGGTCGCGGTAGAAGGCGAGATCGATATAGACCTTGCGGTCGAGCGGGCAGTAGAAGGGACCCATCGCCGACTGGCCGGTGCCGCAGGCGGTCGGCGTCGCGCCGGTGAACAGCACCAGCTTGGGATCCTCGTACTGGCGCCCGGACTGGCGGAAGGTCTCGCGCCAGACATCCTCGGTGGAAGAGAGCACGCGCGAGACGAAGCGCGCCATCTCGTCGTCGGCGGGCGGCTTCTGCGCCGGCGCCTCGACGGCAGCCGGCGCGCCCTGCTCGAGCATGCCGAGCAGGGCGGAAGGATCGATGCCGAAGAAATAGCCGAGCGCCAGCGCCAGCAGCAGGCCGCCCAGGCCGATGCCGCCACGCCCGCCCATACCGGCGCCGCGGCGATCCTCCAGGTTGTCGCTGTCGCGCTGATTGTCGAGTCTCATGTCAAAAATGCTCCTCCTTCAGGGACTCGTCGCGCCGCGCAGGCGCCGCGCCAGCAGGCGCACGCCGCCCCACAGGCGCGGCAGCAGCCATGCGAGCAGGACGACGAACGCCAGCAGGAGGACGAGGAAAACCAGGGGATGGGCCAGCGCCAGGTAGAGGCCGCCGGCCAGGGTCGCCTCCTCGCCCAGCGAGGTGGCGACGTTGGAAAACGGCTCGGGCGAGGTGTTGATCAGCGCCCGCGCGCCGCTCTTGGCGGCATGGGTTCCGGCCGCCAGCGTGCCGCCGAGGATGGCGGCGACGACGGCGATCACCGGCTCGTGCGCGCCGAGGGCGGAGGCGGCCAGCACCGCGCCGGCGGGAATGCGGATGAAGGAGTGCACCGCGTCCCAAACCGAATCGACGACGGGGATCTTGTCGGCGAGGAACTCGAGCGCCAGCATCGCTCCCGAGGCGCCGAGCGCCCAGGGATGGGCCAGCACCTGCAGGGCTTGCGGCAGGTCGAGCAGGCCGAGCCGGTTCAGCAGGCCGGCGGCGAACAGCACGGCATACAGGCGCAAGCCGCTGCCCCAGGCCAGCCCGGCCGCCAGGGCGACGCTCTGAACCGTCTCCACGCCGGCGCGCGGGAAAGACGGCCGTCAGTTGCCTGGCGAACGCGGCCCGCGCAACCTGCCGTAGATGACCAGCAGGATGATGGCCGCGACGACGCTGGCGATGAAGCCGGCGGTTTCGCCGACCTGGTACCAGCCCAGCGCCTGCCCGGCGTAGCCCGCCACAAAGGAGCCGGCGATGCCGAGCAGGATGGTCATGAAGAAGCCCATGTTCTCCTTGCCCGGATGCAACAGGCGGGCGACGACGCCGACCAGCAGGCCGATCAGAATGGTCCCGATGATTCCCATCTTCTTGCCTCCCTCGAATGGATTGAGTTGTTGGGGGAATGCATGATAACGCACGGCGGCCGCGCAGGCTGACCGCGGCGCCGGGCCTTGCAGCGCCCTCAGACGCCCCACACCACCGGCACGCCGTCCCTCAGCGAGTATTCCAGCAGCTCGATCAGGGGCACGGCGCGGCGGGCCAGGCTGACGACCTCGCGCTTGCCGCCCTCGGGCGTCTTCTCGAAGCGGCGTTCGTCATGATCGATGACCGGATTCTCCGCCTTGTCCTGCGCCACGGCGGCCTTCAGGCTGGCGATCGCCGCGGGCAACTGCTCGACGGTGACGATGCCCCGCGGCTCGGCCGGCTTGCCCATGATTCTCATCAGCGCATAGGCGACGTCGCCGAACATCATGACATCGCCGGCGGCCTTCGACTTGAACACGATCAGCATGACGGAAGGATTATACGGCTGGCTGGCTGGCCTGTTCTCGATTAATCTGTCGGTGCGAACCGTACCTGGAATTGCCGCGCATGCCGCTGAAGCACCTCTTCGACAACAACCGCGACTGGGCCGGCCGCCTCTCGGCCGAGGACCCGGCCTTCTTCGACAAGCTGTCCCGGCTGCAAAATCCGGAATACCTGTGGATCGGCTGCTCGGACAGCCGCGTGCCGGCCAACCAGATCACCGGGCTGGCGCCGGGCGAGGTGTTCGTCCATCGCAACGTCGCCAACGTTGTGGTGCACACCGACCTCAACTGCCTCTCGGTGATGCAGTTCGCCGTCGACGTGCTGCAGGTGAAGCACATCATCGTCTGCGGCCATTACGGCTGTGGCGGCGTGCGCGCCGCGCTCACCGGCGAGCGCCTCGGCCTGATCGACAACTGGCTGCGCCACATCCAGGACGTGCGCGACCGCCATGCTCGCCTGCTCGCCGCCCTCGCCGGCGAGGCGGCGGCGGACCGCCTGTGCGAGCTGAATGTCATCGAGCAGGTCGCCAACGTGGCGCAGACCACCATCGTGCGCGACGCCTGGGAGCGCGGCCAGCATCTGGCCGTGCACGGCTGGATCTACGGCCTCAGCGACGGCCGATTGCGCGACCTCGGCATGACGGTCGAGCGACTCGAGGCGCTGGCCGGACGGCACCAGGCGGCGCTGAAGCAGCTGGGATGAAACCATCCCCACGCCCGCTTCGCTCGCCGCCCCCCGAGAGGCGTGTCAGTGGCTTCGGGCGGCCGGGCGCCACTGACATGACGCGCATCGGCGCGGTCTTCGTCGGCGGCATCCGCCCGCTGCCGCCGGAAGGCCATCCTTCCGGCATCTTCAAGCAGGCGATCGCCGGCCCGGTGCCGCTCGGCGCCGAGGGCCTCGCCGGCGACGCCCAGGCCGACCGCCGCGTCCATGGCGGGCCGTGGAAGGCGCTGCTGCACTGCGCCGCGGAAAACTACGCCCGGCTCGCCGCGGCCTTTCCGGACAAGGCGGCGCTGTTCGTGCCCGGCAGCCTCGGCGAGAACCTGACGACCCGCGGCTGGGACGAGGAGACGGTCTGCGTCGGCGACATCTTTCGCATCGGCCGCGCCACCGTGCAGGTGAGCCAGCCGCGCAATCCCTGCTGGAAATTGAATCACAAGTTCGACGAGGAAGACCTGGTGCGCCACCTCGCCGAGCACTGCATCGCCGGCTGGTATTACCGCGTGCTGGAAGGCGGGCCGATCGCCGCCGGCGACGCCTTCGAGCTGATCACGCGCGATCCCGAGCCGGTGAGCCTGCGGCAACTTTGGTTCACCTTCCGCGCCCACCGGCCCGACCCGGCCGAGCTTGCCCGGCTGCGCGAGACGCCAGGGCTGTCGCCGAACTGGATGCAGAAGATCGACCAGCGTCTCGAATGGCTCGAAAATAACGGCTGAGACGAGCCATCCCGCCTTTCGCGGCAGGCTGCTGCCTGTCCTGCCTGCTGCGCGATCAACGCCGTCATCGCCCCGGAACTCTCGCGTGAGTTGGCGCTGTCGGCCGCCAACCTGAAACTGCTCGCCAGCGCCTGGCTGATCGCTTTCGCCGCCTGCCAGATCCCGCTCGACCTGCTCGACCGCTTCGGCCCGCGCCGGGCGGAGGGCGGCCTGCTGCTGGTCGCCGCCCCGGCGCACTGCTCTTCGCCTTCGGCGACTCGCCGCTCCAGCTGACCCTGGCGCGCGGGTTCATCAGCCTCGACATCACCTCCTGCCCGATGGCCACCGCGGCAAACAGCTGTCCGCAGAAATGGGGACAGACAGACCCCCTTCGTCTAACCGAGAATTCCGCGGCAATCCGGAATCCATACCGGAGCTTCACATCGCCAAAGGAGGATCCGCCATGCGCAAGCCACGCCTGACGCAGCTGACCGCTGCGATGCTTTCCGTTCTGCCGCTCGCCGCCCACGCCGCGCCCGATCTCGATACCCTCACCGCCAGCCAGGCCGCCGCGGACATCTGCGCCGGCAAATACACCAGCGAAGCGCTGGTGGGCGCTGCGCTCGAGCGCGCCAAGACGCGCGCCGATTTGAACGCCTTCATCACCCTCGACGAGGCCGGCGCGCTGAAGGCCGCGAAGGCTGCCGATGCCGTGCGCAAGCGCGGCGCCTGCAAGCCGCTCGACGGCGTGCCGGTGGTGATCAAGGACAACATCGAGGTCGCCGGGCTGTCGGCCAGCGCCGGCACGCCGGCCCTGAAGGATTTCGTGCCGAAGGCCGACGCCCCCGTCGTGGCCAGGCTGCGCGCCGCCGGCGCCGTCGTCCTCGGCAAGACCAACATGCACGAGCTGGCCTTCGGCATCTCCGGCTACAACACCGCGTTCAAGACCAGCGACAAGGTCGGCGTGCGCAACGCCTGGGACCCCGCCAAGATCGCCGGCGGCTCGTCCTCGGGCAACGGCGCCGCGATCGGCGCGCACATCGCGCCGGCCGGCCTTGGCACCGACACCGGCGGCTCGGTGCGCATCCCCTGCGCGCTGAACGGTTGCGCCTCGCTGCGGCCGACTGTCGGCCGCTACCCGCAGAAGGGCATCGCACCGATCTCGCACACGCGGGACACGGCCGGTCCGATGGGTGTCTCGATGGCCGACGTGGCGCTGCTCGACCGCGTCATCGCCGGCGGCGCCGCGATCAAGCCGGCCGAACTGAAGAAGGTGCGCGTCGGCGTGGTCGCGGCCACCCTGGCCAACCTCGACGCCGACACCAAGGCCGCCTTCGATGCCGCCGTGACGAAAATGAAGGCCGCCGGCGTGGCAGTGGTGGAAGTCGATATGCCGAGGCTGATGGAGATCAATGGCGCCGTCGGCTTCCCGCTGGCGCTCTACGAGGCCTACGACGACATGGTGAAGTATCTCAAGGCGAGCGGCTCGGGCAGGACCATCGCCGAAGTGGCCAGGGAAATCTCCAGCCCGGACGTCAAGGCCACTTATGACGGCCTGGTGATCCCGCGCAAGCTGCCCGGGCCGAACAACTCGGTGGTCGACGCCAAGCCGGCCTACGAAGCCGCCATGAAGACCAGCCGGCCGGCGCTGCAGAAGCTCTATCGGAAGACTTTCGCCAAGCACAAGCTCGACGCCCTCGTCTTCCCGACCGTGCCGAAGGTGGCGATCGATGCGAATCCCGATTCGAGCAGCATCGCCAATTTCGTGACCTACATCCAGAACACCGATCCGGGCAGCAACGCCGGCATCCCCGGCCTGCAGATTCCGCTGGGGCTGGGCGCGGCGAGCAAGCTGCCAGTCGGCCTTGAACTCGACGGTCCGGCCGGCAGCGACCGGCGGCTGATCGCCATCGGGCTTGCGCTGGAGGAAGTGTTCGGCCAGCTGCCCGCGCCGAAGCGCTGAGCGGCGGTTGTCAGTCTGATCGCAAGCGGCCGATCGCAGCGGCCACGCCGCCGCGACGCTGCACGCCGAGCTTGTCGAAGGCGCGCTTGAGGTAAGTGCGCACGGTGGACAGCTCGACGCCCAGCTGCTGGGCGATCTGCTTGTCGGTGAGACCCGCGCCCACCATGCGCGCCACCGTCAGCTCGCGCGGGGACAGCCCTACCTGCAAATCGGATGCGCCGGACAGCCGCGTTCGCAGCGAGGCGCGCTGCAGGGCGCCGGTGAAGGCCGGCTCGATCAGGCGCAGCAGGTCGAGGGTATGCGCGTCGAAGTTGTCGCGCGCCCGGCCGCGCCAGATGCGCAGGTCGCCGATGTTGCGCCCGCCCACGTAGCTGTAAACATTGACGCCCCAGTGCAGGCCGTCGCGGGCGAGAAAGTCGTTGAAGAACTCGGTGCGCATCAGCTCCCGCTGCGGCATCACCTGGGTGACCAGGGTCGGCTCGCGCCGCGCCTGCAGCTTGAAGGTGATCGGGTCGTGGTACTGGTAATAGGACTCGTAGCTGCCCAGATTGTCGTCGCTCATGTTGAGCGTGACGCGGCCATCGAAACGCTGCGCCGCCTCGTCCCAGACGAAAGAGGCGAAATAATCCGCCCTGAGCAGGTCGAGCAGGCCGTGGCCGACGCGCTGGCGCACCTCGCGCTCGGCCATGTCCTCGGCCAGCAGGCCGAACAGGCAGGACAGTCCGCGGCTCTCCGAGGCGGTCAGGTGCATGCGATTCAGTCTAGAGCGGTTCCGTTCAAAACTCCAGCGGATCAACGTCGATATGCCAGCGCAGGGCGTTCGGCGCCTTCATCTGGCGGATCGCCGCCAGCCATTCCGCGAGAAAGGCCTGCAGCGCGGGCCGGCTCGGCGATTCGACCAGCAGCTGTGCCCGCTCGAGGTGGGCGCGCCGGTGCAGGCGCATCGGCACGGCGTCGTAGAGCGTGACCTCCTGCGGCGCCGTCCTTTTGCCCAGATCCGCGGCCGCCTCGAGAAAGGACAGCGCCTGGCCGAGTTCCGGCGCCTCGGCGCGCAAAAGCGCCTGGTGGCCGCAGGGAGGCAGGCAGGTGCGGCGGCGCTCGTCCAGCTGGGCGGCGGCGAAGGCCGCAAAGTCGTGCGCCACGAGGGCGCGGTAGAGCGGATGGTCGGGATATTCCGTCTGCACCAGCACCTCTCCCGGCAGGGCGGCGCGGCCGCTGCGGCCGCCGACCTGCATCAACTGCGCGAACAGGCGCTCCGGCGCGCGGAAGTCGGCGGCGAACAGCGCCGCGTCGGCGTTCAGCACGCCGACCAGGGTGAGCCGCGGGAAGTCATGCCCCTTGGAAAGCATCTGGGTGCCGACGAGGATGTCGGCGCCACCCTCGTGGATGGCCTCGAGCAGCGCTTGCCAGCGTGCGCGACTGCTCGCGCTGTCGCGATCCACACGGAGGATGCGCGCCGCCGGGAAACGCCGGGCCAGCGTTTCTTCCAGCCGCTGCGTCCCGCGGCCGAAAGGGTGGATGTCCTGGTTGCCGCAGGTCGGGCAAGCGGACGGGATGCGCTCCTCGCGGCCGCAGTGGTGACAGCGCAATCTGCGGTCGACGAGGTGAAGCACCAGGTTGGCGGCGCAGCCCGGGCAGCGGCTGACCCAGCCGCAGGCGGGACAGGCCAGCACCGGGGCATAGCCGCGGCGGTTGAGGAAGACCAGACTTTGTTCCTTGCGCTCGAGTCGCGCGGCGATCGCGCGCAGCAAGTGCTCGCTCATGCCGTCTTGCAGCTTTTCGCGCCGGGTATCCAGGCAACGCACGGCGGGCATGGCTAGCGCCAGGGCCCGCGCCGTCAGTTCGAGGCGCCGGTAGCGGCCGGCTTCGGCCGCCGCCCAGCTCTCGAGGGAAGGGGTCGCCGAGCCGAGGACGATGGGCACGCCACGCTGCCTCGCCCGCCACACCGCTACGTCACGCGCCGAATAGCGCAAGCCTTCCTGCTGCTTGAAGGAGGGATCGTGCTCCTCGTCCACCACGATCAGGGCCAGCCGCGGCAGCGGCGTGAAGACGGCCAGTCGGGTACCGAGGACGATGTCGGCCTCGCCGGCAAATGCCTGGAGGAAGCCTGCGGCACGGACCCCTTCGGCCAGGCTGCTGTGCAAGCTCACCAGACGCGCTCCACGAAAGCGGTTGCTCACTCTTTCTTCCAGCTGCGGAGTGAGCGCGATCTCCGGCACGAGCAGCAGAGCCTGCTTTCCCTGCGCCAGCACGGCGGCGATCAGCTGCAGATAGACCTCGGTCTTGCCGCTTCCGGTGACGCCATGGAGAAGGAAGGGGGCGAAACGGCCCAGGGCCTGCCCGATTTCTGCAACGGCATGCTGCTGCTCGGCCTGCAACTCCGGCCCAGCGACGACGTCAAGCTTCGGGGAATCGGCTGACTCCGCCAGCCAGCCATTTTGCAGGAGTCCGGGAAGCTGTTTCGCGGCGGCAGCCGACACACCGCGCAACTCGGTCAGGGTGAGCCCTCCCTGCGCTTCCAGAGCTGCCAGCAGGCGCGCCGCAACGCTACGCTGCTTCAGCCCGGGCAAGGCGCGCCGACCCGCCGGCGTGATGCGGAAGCAGCGGCGATCCGGCTGCCGCGGCAGGGCCTGCCGCCGGCGCAGCGTGGGCGGCAGCGCAAGGGCGATCACCTCGCCGATGGGGTGCTGGTAATAGCGGCTGCAGAATTGCGCCAGCTCCAGCCAGTCGGCGGGAAAGGGCGGCAGGTCGCGCAGGATGGCGCGTGCCGATCGCAGCTTTTCAGCGGGCAAATCGCTTGCGACATCCACGGCCAGGATGACGCCAATCTTCTCGCCGCGACCGAAGGGCACGCAAACCCGTCGTCCGATATCGTCTTGCAGTGCGCCGTCGGCAAGATAATCAAATCCGCCTGGCAAAGGCACATCGAGCGCGACGCGGATGATGGACGTGCTCATGCCTTAAATTTTCAGGAAGCTGGACTTGGTTTCATGTCTTCGTGCGAAGTATCGAAAACACGTCTAAATTGCTGCATTCAAAGCGCAAAATTCTTGTCCACAAAATCTGTGGATAAATTTGTGGGCAATCCATCAGGAATTGCACTAAATCCGCCCCAGGCAAGGCTTTTTCTTGCCTTGCCCGAAAAATAGTCTATTTATTTCTTTTTATAATCAACATATTGCAGTTTTACAGAAAACACTGCTGGCTCCAAGGTGAAAAGAACGGGTGAATCAGGCTTTTGTGCATAAGTCAAGCATTCCGCATCGTTCGGAAAGCCTTTTTTCATGCGGTTTTCCGGCCTGGCATCACGCCAAGCCGCGCCATGACTGGCTCTCCGCGAGGGGGTAGCGAAAAGCCAGGCCTGGCGGCGGATCGAGCCTGGTTGCCGCGTTCAGGCCGCGCCGGAGTCGCGCTTGCGGCTGTGCTCGTGCACCGCCGTCACCAGCGCCGTGACGTGGTCCGGCGGCGTGTGCTGTGAAATGCCATGGCCGAGATTGAAGACGTGCCCGCTGCCGGGACCATAGGCATCGAGTATGGCGCGGGCTTCCGCGGCGATTTTTTCCGGTGAGGCGAACAGCGCCATCGGATCCAGGTTGCCTTGCAGGGCAACCTTGTCGCCGACCCGCCTGCGCGCCGCGTCGATGTCCACTGTCCAGTCGAGGCCGGCCGCGTCGCAGCCGATTGCCGCGATGTCTTCCAGCCACTGGCCGCCGCCCTTCGTAAACACGATGCACGGGATCCGGGCGCCATCGTGCTCACGCCTGAGCCCGTCGACAATGCGCTTCATGTAGGCCAGAGAAAACTCCTTGTAGGTACGATGGCTGAGCACGCCGCCCCAGGTGTCGAAGATCATCACGGCCTGGGCTCCGGCCTCGATCTGCGCATTGAGGTAAGCGGTCACTGCGCTGGCATTCGTGGCCAGCACGTGATGCAGCAGATCGGGTCGGTCATGGAGCAGGGTCTTGATGATGCGGAAATCCTCGGAGGCGCCGCCCTCGACCATGTAGCAGGCCAGGGTGAAGGGACTGCCCGAGAATCCGATCAGCGGCACCGAGCCGGCCAGGGCGCGCCGGATTTCCGACACCGCGTCCAGCACGTAGCGTAGTTCCGCGCCCGGGTCCGGCACCGTCAGGTTGCGGATCTCCCATTCCTCGCGCAGGGGCCGCTCGAACTTCGGGCCTTCGCCCTCGGCGAAATACAGGCCGAGGCCCATGGCGTCGGGCACTGTCAGGATGTCGGAGAACAGGATCGCCGCGTCAAGATCGAAGCGCGCCAGCGGCTGCAGGGTGACTTCGCAGGCAAGATGCGGATTGCGGCAGAGGTCCATGAAGCTGCCGGCGCGGCGCCGCGTTTCGCAGTATTCGGGTAGATAGCGGCCGGCCTGGCGCATCAGCCAGATCGGCGTGTATTCGGTGGGCTGGCGCAGCAGGGCGCGCAGGAAGGTGTCGTTCTTCAGCTTGCTCATCGGCGAAGTTTATCATCCCGCCGCCGCGTCTCGCGCCAGATGGCCTTCGGCGCCACGGCGAAAACCCCGAAAACGCCTACTTGCGCCAGAAACCGGGCGTCAGGACCACCAGCAGGGTGAAGATCTCCAGCCGCCCGAGCAGCATGGCGAAGCTGCAGACGAGCACCTGAAAGTCCCCGAGGATGCCGTAGTTGCTGTCCGGCCCGACGAGACCGAGGCCCGGTCCGGTATTGTTGAAGCAGGCCACGGTCGCCGTGAAGGCGCTGAGGATGTCGGCGCCGCTCGCCGCCAGCAGCAGGGTGAACAGCACGGTGCTGGCCATGTAGAGGAAGCCGAAGCCGAGCACGGCCAGGATGATCCGGTTCGGCACGATGGCGCCGCCGAGCTTGATGAAAGTGGTGGCCTGCGGATGGATGGAATGGGTGATCTCGCGCAGGATCTGCTTGTAGAGGATCACCGCCCGCATCATCTTGATGCCGCCGCCGGTCGAGCCGCCGCAGGTGGCGAAGCTGCACAGGAACAGCATCCACAGCGGCGCGAACAGCGGCCACTTGGAATAATCGGTCGACGCATAGCCCAGCGTCGTCGCCACGGAAACCGTGTTGAAGGCGGCATGGCGCAGGGCCGTGGCGAACTCGGGATAGACGCCGGCCCGCCAGATGTACGCCGCAATGAGCAGGACGCTTGCGCCCAGCACGGCCAGATAGTAGGGCACCTCGCCGTCGCGCAGATAGGGGCGCAGGCTGCGGCCGGAGAAGGCGGCGAAGTGGGTGACATAGCTGATGCCCGAAATCGCCGCGAACACGATGGTGATCGCCTCCAGCAGCGGCGAATCGAAAAAGGCGAAGCTGGCGTCGTGGCTGGAGAAGCCGCCCAGCGCCACCGTGCTGAAGGCGTGGATCATGGCGTCGAGCCAGCCCATGCCGCCGAGGCCGTAGCTGACGGCGCACAGGGCGGTCAGCATGACATAGATGATCCAGAAGCCCTTGGCGGTCTCCGTCACGCGCGGCGTGATGCGCGCCTCCTTGACGGGGCCGGGCACCTCGGCCTTCATCAGCTGGCGGCCGCCGACGCCGAGCAGCGGTAGGATCGCCACCGCCAGCACGATGATGCCCAGTCCGCCGATCCAGTGCAGCTCGGCGCGCCAGACATTGAGCGAGGGCGGCAGCTGGTCCAGCCCGGACAGCGCCGTCGCGCCGGTGGCGGTCAGGCCGGAAACCGCCTCGAAATAGACCAGGGCGGGCCGTGCCTCGGCGATGCCCAGATACAGGGGCACGGCGGCGATGGCCGGCAGCAGGACCCAGCACAGCACGACCAGCAGGATGCCGTCCTTGGCGCGCAGCTCGCGGCGGAAGCGCCGCGTCGCCCAGATCATCGCAGCGCTGCCCGCCAGCGTGCCAAGCAGCGCTTCGTCGAAATGGCCGAGCGCGCCGTCGTCCAGCCACCAGGAAATGCCGATCGGCAGCAGCATCGTCAGGCCGAAAATCAGCGCGACGCGCGCGAAGACATTGAGGGTGGCGAGCAGCCTCTCCACCTATTTCCTCCAGAACGCCGGCGACAGCACCACCAGCAGGGTGAAGATTTCCAGACGGCCGAGCAGCATGGCGAGGGTGCACAGCCAGGTCTGGAAGCCGTCGAGGGACTTGAAGGTGGTGGCCGGGCCGACCTCCCCGAGGCCGGGGCCGGTGTTGTTGATGCAGGCGACGATGGCAGAGAAGCCGGTGACGATGTCCAGGCCGGAGAAGACCATCAGCAGCGTGAACGAGACGATCAGCGCCATGTAGGCGAAGATGAAGGCCAGCACGGCGAAGACGATCCGGTTGGGCAGCGGCGCGTCGGCCAGCCTGACCGTGCGCATCGCGTTCGGATGCATGGTGCGCACCACCTCGCGCATCACCTGCCGGAAGACGATGAGGGCGCGCATCATCTTGATGCCGCCGCCGGTCGAGCCGGCGCAGGTGACGAAGCTGCACAGGAACAGCATCCACAGCGGGGCGAAGAACGGCCACTGCGCGTAGTCGGTGCTGGCGAAGCCGGTGGTGGTGGCGATGGACACCGTGTTGAAGGCGGCGAAGCGCAGCGCCGTCGGAAAGTCCGGATAGGCGCCCGACCACCAGAGGTAGGCGGCGAGCCCCAGCACGCTGATGTAGAGCACGCCGACATACCAGCGGATCTCCGGATCGATCCAGTAATAGGCAAGATTGCGCCGGCGCAGCGCCATGTAGTGGGTGGCGAAGTTCATGCCGGCCAGCGTCATGAAGACGATGGCCACGGCCTCGACGGCCGGTGAATTGAAGTGGGCGAAGGAGGCGTCGTGGCTGGAGAAGCCGCCGAGGCCGAGGGTCGAGAACATGTGCATGACGGCATCGCCCCAATCCATGCCGGCCCAGGCATAGCCGAGAGTGCACAGCAGCGCCATGGCGAGGTAGACCAGCCAGAGGCCCTTCGCCGTCTGCGCCATGCGCGGCGTCAGGCGGGTGTCCTTCAGCGGTCCGGGCGATTCGGCCGAGAAGAGCTGGCGGCCGCCGACGCCAAGCAGGGGCAGGATCGCCACCGCCAGGACGATCAGTCCCATGCCGCCGAGAAACACCAGGCCGCTGCGCCACAGGTTGATGGAGAACGGCAGCGTGTCCAGCCCCTCGAGCACCGTCGCGCCGGTGGTGGTGAAGCCGGACACCGTCTCGAAATAGGCGTCGGTGAAGCCCAGCTGCGGCAAATGGCGCATCAGCGGCAGCGCGGCGAAGGCCGGCACCAGCAGCCAGACCATGGAGACGAGAAGATAGCCGTCGCGCACGCGCAGCTCCTCGCGATGGCGCCACGTCAGCAGCCACAGCAGCAGGGCCGCGCCGAAGGTGACGGCGAAACCCTCGAGGAATGCCGGCAGGGCACCGTCCTCGCCCTGCCAGGAGGCCAGCGCCGGCACCAGCATGGTCAACGCGAACACCAGCAGCACCAGCGCGAAGACGCGCAGCACCGCCAGAGGCTTGCTCATCGGCGGCTCCGGCTAGAGGAACGCGAAACCGACCTGGAAGAGCTTTTCCACCTTCGGCACGAGGCTCTTCGAGACGACGAATACGATGACATGGTCCTCCGCCTCGATCACCGTGTCGTGATGGGCCATGATCACCTTGTGGCGCTCGCCCTCGCCGGCGCGGCGCACGACGGCGCCGATGGTTGCGCCCTTGATCACCGGCAGCTCCTCGATGCGGCGGCCGATCACTTGCGAGGAATGCAGGTCGCCGTGCACGACCAGCTCGAGCGCCTCGGCGGCGCCGCGGCGCAGGCTGTGCACCGCCGCCACGTCGCCGCGGCGCACATGCGCCAGCAGCGTGCCGATCGAGGTCTGCGCCGGCGAAATGGCGATGTCGATCTGGCTGCCCTGCAGCAAGTCGGCGTAGGCGCGCCGGTTGATCAGCGCCGCCACGCGGCGCGCGCCCATGCGCTTGGCCAGCAGCGCCGCCATGAGGTTGTTCTCGTCGTCGTTGGTGAGCGCGAGGAAGAGGTCCATCTGATCGACATTCTCGTCCTCGAGCAGCTTCTCGTCGGTGGCGTCGCCCTGCAGCACGAGTGCCTTGTTCACGTTCTCCGCCAGCCAGCGGGCATGCTGCTTGTTGCGGTCGATGACCTTGACCTGGTAGTCGTTCTCGAGGGCGCGCACGACGCGGTGGCCGATGTTGCCGCCGCCGGCGACCATGATGCGCCTGACCGACTTGTCCATCCGCCGCAGTTCGCGCATCACCATGCGGATGTTCTCGCTCGCCGCCAGGCAGAACACCTCGTCGCCGACTTCTATGACGGTGTCGCCCTCCGGAATGATCGGCGTGTCGCGGCGGAAGATGGCGGCGATGCGGGCGTCGATGCGCGGCAGGTGCCGGCGCATGTCCTTCAGCGGATGGCCGACCAGCGGGCCGCCCTCGAAGGCGCGCACCGCCACCAGGCTGAGCAGGCCGTCGGCGAACTCCAACACCTGCAGCGCCTCGGGAAACTCGATCAGCTTGACGATGTAGTCGGTGATGATCTGCTCGGGGCAGATGGAGAAGTCGACGGCGAAGTTCTCCGGCCGGAACAGCTCGGCATGCTCGGCGAAGTCGGACGAGCGGACGCGGGCGATGCGCGTCGGCAGGTTGAACAGGGCGTGCGCCGTCTTGCAGGCGCACAGGTTGGTCTGGTCGCTCTGCGTCACGGCGATCAGCATGTCGGCGTCGTCGGCGCCGGCCTGGCGCAACACCGAGGGGCTGGAAGCGTTGCCCGCCACGGTGCGCAGGTCGAGCCGGTCCTGCAGCAGGGCCAGGCGCGTGGCGTCGGTGTCGACGACCGTGATGTCGTTGGCCTCCGAGACCAGGCTCTCGGCCACGGAAGCGCCGACCTGGCCGGCGCCGAGGACGATGATCTTCATGCCGCCCCCACCGCCGCGCGCCTGGCCGCGCCCGTCGCGGGCACCCTCGCATGCGTCATGGCTCTTCCCCCTTGCGCCCGGCCTGGATGCCGAGCGCCTTCAGCTTGCGATAAAGATGGGTGCGCTCCAGCCCGGTCTTCTCCGCCAGCCGCGTCATGTTGCCGCCCTCGAGCTGCAAGTGGTGCTCGAAATAGACCCGCTCGAAGGCCTCGCGCGCCTCGCGCAGGGGCAGGTCGAGCGGCAGCGCGCTGGCCAGGGCGGCCGGCTGCGGCGCCAGCAGGCGCGAGACGTCCTCGCCGGCGATCTCCTCCTCCAGCGCGCCGAGCGCCAGCGAGCGCACGGCATTGCGCAGGCTGGCGTAACCCCCGGGCCATGGCTGGTTGCGCAGCCCATTGAGCGCCGCCGTCGACAGGCGGCGCAGCGGCACGTCGCCGGACTCGACCAGGTGGCCGAGGATCTGGGCGGCGATCTCCGGCACCTCGTCGCGCAGCTCGGCGAGTCCCGGTGCGGCCAGGCTGACTTCGGCCAGGCGTCGCGCCAGCGTCTCGTCGAAGCCGCCCGCCGCCAGCTCGCCGGCGCCCTGCGCGCTGGCGGCGACCAGGCGCAGGTCGAATTTCTCCAGCCGGTCGAGCGCGAACGCCAGGTTTTTCTGCTGCAGGCGCGACAGCGCCGCCAGTTCCTCGACGAACAGCACGCCGCCGGCCGCCTGCTCGAGCGCCTCGATCGGCAGGGGCTGGTGCTGCGCGGCAAGATCGAACCAGGCCTTCCCCGGCGCCTGCAGGCTGCGCGCGCACAGCTCGGCGAGGCTGCCCGGTCCGCTCTTCAGCAGAACGACGCGGCTGCGGGCCGCCACCTGCTCGAGGCGCTTCTTCAGGTCGCGCAGCGGAGCGGCCCGCACGAAGGCCGCCAGGCCGAGTTCGGTGCGCGGCGGCGGCGCGGCGGCTTTCTGCAGCGCCCGCTTGACAGCCGAGAGGAGCTTCTGCAGGGCGATCGGCTTCTCGAGAAAGTCCTGCGCGCCAATGCGCGTCGCCTCCACCGCCGTGTCGATCGTGCCGTGGCCGGACATCATCACCACCGGCATGTTGAGCTGCCCGCCGGCGGACCACTCCTTGAGCAGGGTAATGCCGTCGGTGTCCGGCATCCAGATGTCGAGCAGCACCAGGTCCGGCCGCAGAGCGTTGCGCGCCGTCCGCGCGGCGGCGGCATGCTCGGCAAGCAGGACGTCGTGCCCCTCGTCGCGCAGGATCTCCGAGAGCAGCTCGCGGATGCCCACCTCGTCATCGACCACCAGTATCTTCGCCATGATTGCTCTCAGTCCAACTCAGGCCGCCAGCCGCAGCCGTATCTTCACTTCGGCGCCCTGCGGCACGGCGTTGCCGATCTCGATCAGACCGTGGTGCTCGTCCACGATCTTCTTGACGATCGCCAGGCCGAGCCCGGTGCCCTTCGACTTGCTCGTCACGTAGGGCTCGAAGACGCGGGCGAGGATCTCCTTGGCAAAGCCGCTGCCGTTGTCGCTCACCGTCAGCTGCACGCCGTTCGCCTCGCGCCGGGTGGCGACGCGCACCTCCGGCGCCGCCACGCCGGCCAGCGCATCGACGGCGTTCGCCAGCAGATTATGAATGACCTGGCGCAGCTGCGCCGCGTCGCCGGCGACGCGCGGCAGTCCCGGCGCCAGCTCGGCGCGCAGGCTGACGCCCGAGTTCTCGTAGAGCCCGAGCACCTCCTCGACCAGGGCGTTCAGGTCGATCGCCTCCAGCTGCGGCGCCGGCAGCCGGGCATAGTCGCGAAAGTCGTTCACCATGCGCTTCATCGCCTCGACCTGGTTCACGATGGTCTGGGTCGAGCGCTCGAGCATCTCCTGCTCGGCGCCGGACAGCCGGCCGGCGAGCTTGTGCTGCAGCCGCTCGGCGGAGAGCTGGATCGGCGTCAGCGGGTTCTTGATCTCGTGCGCCAGGCGCCGCGCCACCTCGCCCCAGGCCGCCGAGCGCTGCGCCGCGATCAGCCGGGTGATGTCGTCGAAGACGACGACGCAGCCGCCGCCGCTCGCCTGCGGCAGCCGCGAGCCGCGCACCAGCAGCGCCTGCGGCATGCCCGTGCCATTCTGCATCTCGATTTCGCGCTGCCACTCGCTGCCCTCGGCCGCGCAGCCGGCGAGGATGGCGTCGCGCAATTCGGTGTGGCGCCGCCAGCCGGCCAGCGGATGCTCGCCGGCATCGGCCAGGTCGTCGCGCAGGATGGCGCGGGCGCCGTCGTTGGCCGCGCGCAAGTGGCCGTCGGCGGCGAAGGCCAGCACGCCGGCCGAGAGGTTGCCGAGCACGCTCTCGAGGTAGGTGCGCGCCGCCTCGGTCTCGGCGCTGCTCCTTTCCGCCTGCGCACGCGCTTCGTCGAGCTGGCGCGTCATCTGGCTGAACTGCTGGGTCAGCACGCCCAGCTCGTCGCGCGTGGCGACCACTTCGCGCGGCGAATAGTCGCCCGCCGCCACCGCTTCGGTGCCGCGCGCGAGGATCGACAGCGGCGCCGACAGGCGGCGCGCCAGCAGGAAGGCGAGGCCGACGGCGCTCAGCAGGGACAGCAGCAGCGCCAGGGTCAGTGTCAGGGTGTACATCCATTTCAGGCTGCCCTTCGCCAGCGACAGCTCCTGGTAGTCGCGATAGGCCGCCTGCACGCTCTCGGCGCTCGCCGCGATCGCCGCCGGCGCCGTCTGCGTCAGCTGCAGGATCAGCATCTCTCCGGTGAAGGCGAGCGGCGTCACCGGCACCAGCACGCGCAGCGTGAGGCCGCCGACGGCATCGCCGTCCACCCCGCTGACGGCCAGCCCCTGGCGCGCCTGGCGCAGCTGCGCGGATGAGGGCAGGTCAGGCAGAAGGCTCGCTCGCTCGGCGCTGCTGCTGGCGATCACCTGTCCGCCCGGCGTCAGCAGCGTCGCCGTCTGCGCCCCGGACTGCTCGCGCAGGCGATTGAGCCTGCCTGCCCGCATCGGCTCCGCGGTGTCGCCCAGCTCGAGCGCCATCATCCGCGCCTTCTCGGACAGGTCGGCGAGGAGGTAGTCGAGCGCCTTGCGGCCGAGGTCGAGGCCGCCCTCCAGGGCCTTGTCCACGCGCACGTCGAACCAGGACTCGATGCTCTTCACGGCGAACTGCAGCGAAACGGCATAGACCAGCGCGCCGGGCACCACCGCCATCAGCGCCAGCATCAGCACCAGCCGCAGCTTAAGGCGCGAACCGAAGACGCCGGCGCGATGCTCACGCCAGAGCTGGCGCAGCTGCCACAGCACCAGGCCGAGCAGCAGGGCGCCGACAGCGGCGCTGGTCACCAGCAGCAGGCTGTACTGGCCGGCCAGCAACGCGGTATTGGCCGATGCGAAAGTCAGCAGGAAGACCAGGACGGCGGCAAGGGCCGCGGCGGCGGCCAGCAGCCCTCTCACGGTTGCCGCCTCATTTTTCCGTACCCCTGGCGGGATTCGCGGCGACGAAGCTCCAGCGCCTGATCTCGGCGCTGATGTTCCAGTCACGGCTGCCGAGGGCGCTGACCTGGAAAGGCTTCGGCAGCTGGGTCAGGTCGAGCTTCAACCGCAGCGCCGCATGGTAGGTTTCGCCCGGCTTGAGCTGCCCCTTGTCGGCCACCTTCCAGTCGCGCAGCCGCGACAGCACGCCGAGCGCCTCCTCGAGCGAGTCGAAACTCTGGAAGAGGGCGCCGGAGGAAAGCCGATACTGCCGCGTCAGGGCGTTGAAGGCGAGCCGCCAGGTCTGCTTGCGCCCGGCGACATGCTCGTCGATCCAGTACCAGCGCGTGCTCGTCAGCTCGCATTCGGCGATGAAATAGAGTGCCACGCCGTGGGCGATCACCTCCTGCAGGCGCTGGCCGAGATCGATGCCGAATTCGGCGTCCAGCAGCCAGGCCTCCTCGCCGGCCCTGATCTCGGCGCTCTTGACGCCGATTTCGGCGGCGGAAGCGAAGCAGGGGCAGAGGAGGAGGACGCAGGCCAGCAGGGTCGCGGCCAGCTGCCGCGCGGGCCGCTGCGACAGCAGCCGGCTAGACGCGCTTTTGCAGGAGGGCGTAAAAGAAGCCGTCATGTTCTTCGTTCGGCAGCAGTTGCAGACCGGGCTCACCCTGGATCGGCAACTGCGAGCAATCTCCCTGCCGCGCGGCAAAGGCCGCAGCCTGATGCGCGTTCTCCTCGGGAAAGAGGGAACACGTCGCATACAGCAATTTACCACCGGGAGCGAGCACCTGCCACAGCGCATCGAGGATGGCCGCCTGCATGCCGGCAAACTGCGCGATGTCGGCCTCGCGCCGCAGCCACTTCGCGTCCGGATGGCGGCGCACCACGCCGGAGGCCGTGCAGGGCACGTCGGCGAGCACGCGATCGAAGCGCCGGCCGTCCCACCAGGCGTCGAGCCGGCGGCAGTCGGCCACCGCGACTTCCGCCGCCAGACCGAGGCGCTGCAGGTTTTCCGTGACGCGGCGGGCGCGGCTGCCGTCCGCATCCAGCGCCAGCAGCTCGACATCGGCCAATTCGAGAAGATGCGCCGTCTTGCCGCCCGGAGCGGCGCAGGCGTCCAGCACGCGCATGCCGGCGCGCGCATCGAGCAGCGGCGCGGCCTGCTGCGCGCCGGCGTCCTGCACCGAGACCAGCCCCTCGGCGAAGCCAGGCAGGCGCTCCACCGGCAGCGGGCGGTCGAGTCGGATCGCGCCGTCCTCGAGCAGGCGCGCCGCCAGCCCGTCCGCCGCCAGCCGCACCAGATAATCGGCCGGCGCGATGCGGCGCCGGTTCGGTCGCAGCGTCATCGGCGGCCTGCCGTTGCCCGCCGCGAGGATTTCCTGCCAATGATGCGGATGGGCCGCGCGCAGGCGGGCGATCCACCAGCGCGGATGCTGCCAGCGCGCCGCCTCGTCCTGCCGGGAAAGCGCCTCGAGTTCGTCGCGCCTGCGCAGGAAATTGCGCAGCACGCCGTTGACCACCGCCTTGTGCCTGCCGCGCGCCAGCGCGCCAGCCGCCTCGACCGCCTGGTCGACGATGGTGTGGGCTTCCGCCGGCCGCGCTTCGAGTCGCGCCAGCGAAACGAGGAGCAGGGCGCGCAGGCCGGCGGCCGGTGGCTTCCGCATCAACCGCCCGATGTAGAAATCATCGCGGCCATGTCGCCGCAGCGCCGCATAGGCGAGGTCCTGCACGGCGCCGCGCTGGCCGGGCGACATGTGCGACTGCGCCTGCCACTGGTCGGCGAGCGCCTCGTTCAGGCTGCGGCCGCCCAGCACGGCGGCGACGGCCTGCGCCGCGCCGTGCAGGGCGAAGGCGAGCGAGCTTTCGGCAAGGGCCATGGATTATCCGGGCCGGTCGCGCGATGGAATGCGGTAGAGATGAGCGGCGAGCAGCAGGCCGAACACGGCCAGCGCGATCTGCAATTCCGGCCAGGGCACGAAGAAGACGATGGAGATGCCGAAGGTGACGGCCATCAGGCCGATCGCGCCGAGCTTGACGCGCCAGGGAATGCTGCGATGGCGTCGCCATTCGAGGATGGTCGGGCCGAACGCCCGGCTGTTGAGCAGCCAGTTGTAGAAGCGCGTCGAGGCGCGCGCATAGCAGCCGGCAGCCA
>CAUJIV010000035.1 GCA_963205435.1 Pseudomonadota bacterium | reverse complement strand
CGCGCTGATCCTGCCCGACCCCGCCAGCACCTTCGCCACGCTCGCCGGCCTGGTCGAGTCCGGCGCGGCCTGGCCGGCGCTGGCCGTCACGGCGCGGCGCGCGCTGGCCGGCCTGGCCCTGGCGGTCGCCGCCGGCAGCCTGCTCGGCCTGGCCGCCGGCGTCTCGATGACCGCCTCGATGATGTCGCGCCCGCTCGTCACCGTGCTGCTCGGCACGCCGCCCATCGCCTGGCTGGTGCTGGCCATGCTGTGGTTCGGCGCCAGCGACGGCACGCCGGTGTTCACCGTCTTCATCGCCTGCTTCCCCATCGTCTTCGTCGGCGCGCTGCAGGGCGCGCGCACGCTCGACCTGCACCTGCGCGACATGGCGCGCGTCTTCCACCTGCCGCTCGGCATGAAGCTGCTCGACCTCTACCTGCCGCACGTGGTGTCCTACCTCTTCCCGGCCTGGATCACGGCGCTCGGCACCTCGTGGAAGGTGGTCGTCATGGCCGAGCTGCTCGCTACCAGCGACGGCGTCGGCGCCGCCCTGGCGGTGAGCCGCGCCCAGCTCGACAGCGCCGCCACGCTGGCCTGGATCGGCGCCATCGTCATCGTCCTGCTGGCCCTCGAATACCTGCTGCTGGAACCCGTCAAGCGCGAGGTCGAGCGCTGGCGCGAGGAGGGCCATGAGCCGGCCTGAGCTGCGCTTCGCCGGGGTCGGCCACGCCTACGCGCTGAAGACCGCTATCAAGGGCATCGACCTCGTCCTGCCGGCCGGCCGCATCCTCGCCCTGGTCGGCCCGTCCGGCTGCGGCAAGACGACGCTGCTGCACCTGGCCGCCGGCCTGCTCACCCTGCGCACGGGAAGCATCGACAACGGCTTTCGCAACCCCGCCGTGATGTTCCAGCAGCCGCGCCTGCTGCCGTGGAAGACGGCGCGCGACAACATCGCCCTCGGCCTCAAGGCCGCCGGCCTGCCGCGCGCCGAATGCGAGCGCCGCGCCGCCGACACGGGAAGCGCCGTCGGCCTCGACGCCATCGCCCTCGGCCAGTTTCCCCACGCGCTCTCCGGCGGCATGCAAAGCCGCGTCGCGCTGGCACGCGCGCTGGCGCTGGAGCCCGACCTGCTGCTGATGGACGAGCCCTTCTCAGCGCTCGACATCGGCCTCAAGGCGCAGCTGCACCGCCTGCTGCTCGAGCAGCAGGCGCGGCGCGGGCTGGCCGTGCTGATGATCACCCACGACCTGATGGAGGCGGTGCGGCTGGCCGGCAGCGTGCTGGTCATGGCCAGCGGCCCCGGGCGCATCGCCCATCGCGTCGAGCTGGAGCTGCCGGCGCTGGCGCGCGACGACGCCTGGATTCACCGCACCACGGCGGAGTTGCTGCAGGATGCCGTCGTGCGCGACTGCTTCGGCCTGGAAGCCCTGCCACCAGCCGGCGATTCGCGGGAGGTCCGAGCATGATGGCCGGCCTCGAGCGCGCCTTGCCGATCCTGCGGCTCGGCCATCCGCTGTGGATCTGCAGCGTGCGGCCCTTCTTCCTCTTCGCCTCGCTCGGCGCCATCGTCTTCATCGGCCTGTGGGCGGCCTTCCTCCTCTTCGATCTGCCCCTGCCAGCGGTGCCGGGCGGGCACAACGCCTGGCACGCGCACGAGCTGATCTTCGGCATGGCGATCGCCGCCATCGCCGGCTTCACCCTCACCGTCATACCCGAATTCACTTCCAGCGAGCTGTTCAGCCGTGCCGCCTGGCGCAGGCTGGCCGGCCTCTGGCTGCTCGGCCGCCTCGGCTTCTGGAGCAGCGGCATGCTGGGCGCGCCGGCCCTCGCCGTCGCCGGCCTCGCCCACCTCGGCTTCATCGGCGGGCTGCTGTTCCTCTTCGCGCCGCGCATCTGGCGCGACCCGGAGCGGCTTCACGCCGCCTTCCTGTGGACACTGGGCGCCCTGTTCCTGTGCTGCGCCGGCTTCTACGCGGCCGCGCTGCTCGGCGGCAATCCGATCCGCTGGCTGCACGCCGCGCTGGGCGCGCTGATGATCCTCATCGTGGTGGCGCTGAGCCGCATCTCGATGCGCGTCGTCAACGCCGCCATTCGCGAGCATTACAAGGACCGCCCCGGCGGCGCACCGGTGGAATACCGCGCCCGCCCGCCGCGGCGCAACCTGCTGATCTTCTGCATCGCCCTCTACACCCTGGCCGAGCTCGCCGCGCCGGGCTCGCGCCTCAGCGGCTGGCTGGCGCTGGCGGCATCGGCCGCCGTCCTCAACCTGATGAACGACTGGCATTTCGGCCCGGCGCTGTTCCGCCGCATGCCCTTCATCCTCTACTGCGTCTATGTCCTCATGGGCGCTGGCTACGGCGTCATGGGCCTCGCTCTCGTCCTCGGCCAGGGCTTCTTCACCGCCGGACTGCATCTGCTCACCGCCGGCGCCATGGGGCTGGCGATCTTCAACGTGCTTTGCATCGCCGGGCGCCAGCACTGCGGCCTCACCCTCAGCTCGGCCGGCTGGATGCCCTGGGGCGTCGCGCTGGTCATCCTCGGCGCGCTGCTGCGCAGCGCCACCGCCTTCCCCGCCCTGCCGGCGTCCTGGCTGTACGGGCTGGCCGCCCTGTCCTGGGCGGCGGCCTTCCTCGTCTATGCCTGGCACATGGTGCCGGTGTTCCTGCGCCCCCGCGCCGACGGCGCCGCCGACTGCGACGGCGTGCAGTCGAATTCGCCCTTCGCCAAGCCGTCGAGGCCGAAACCCGCTGCGAACGGCTGAACCGCGGCGTCTGCACGGTTCCTGCTGCCGTCGCGTGCGCCGGCATCATGCCCGCAGACTATCGGCATCATGCCAATAATCAATTGGATTTATTGCCCGCTCTGGGCGAAGATGCCTCCAGCAACCTGGATTGCCATTCGAAACCACGCACTTAAAGGAGCGACAGCATGAACACCAGCCTCATCAACAGCGAAATCCTCCCCTTCAAGGCCACCGCCTTCCACAACGGCCAGTTCGTCGAAGTCAGCGAAACGACGCTCAAGGGCAAGTGGTCGGTGGTGTTCTTCTACCCGGCCGACTTCACCTTCGTCTGCCCGACCGAGCTGGGCGACATGGCCGACCTCTATCCCGAGTTCCAGAAGCTCGGCGTCGAGGTCTACGCGGTGTCCACCGACACCCACTTCACGCACAAGGCCTGGCACGACACCTCCGAGACCATCGGCAAGATCAAGTACCCGATGATCGGCGACCCGACCGGCACCATCACGCGCAACTTCGGCGTGATGATCGAGGAAGCCGGCCTCGCCGAGCGCGGCACCTTCGTCATGGATCCGCAGGGCCGCATCCAGATCATCGAGATCAACGCCGGCGGCATCGGCCGCGACGCCGCCGAGCTGCTGCGCAAGATCAAGGCCGCCCAGTACGTCGCCAGCCACCCGGGCGAAGTCTGCCCGGCCAAGTGGAAGGAAGGCGACAAGACCCTGGCGCCCTCGCTCGATCTGGTCGGCAAGATCTGAGCCTCACCACGCCCGCCCTGCCCCGGACCGGGGCGGGGCGGCGCAGCACCGCGCCCATCGCATGCAAGGAGGAACCATGCTCGACGACAACATCCGAAACCAGCTCTCCACCTACCTCGAGAAGCTGCGCGAGCCGGTCGAGCTCGCCGCCAGCCTCGACGGCAGCGCCGCGGCTGGCGAGATGCGCGCCCTGCTCGCCGAGATCGCCGCGCTCTCGCCCAAGGTGAGCCTGCGCGAGGACGGCGAGGCCGAACGGCGGCCCTCGTTCTCGGTCGGCCGCCCGGGCGAAGCGCACCGCATCCGCTTCGCCGGCCTGCCGATGGGCCACGAATTCGCCTCGCTGGTGCTCGCCCTGCTGCAGGCCGGCAGCCATCCGCCGAAGATCGACGCCGCGCAGGCCGAGCGCATCAGAAACCTGCGCGGCCTGCGGCGCTTCGAGACCTTCATTTCGCTGTCCTGCCACAACTGCCCGGACGTGGTGCAGGCGCTCAACCTGATGGCGGTGCTCAACCCCGGCATCGAGGCGACCATGGTCGACGGCGCGCTGTTCCAGGACGAGGCCGAGGCACGCGGCATCCTCGCCGTGCCGGCGGTCCTGCTCGACGGCCAGCCCTTCGGCAGCGGCCGCATGGGCCTCGAGGAAATTCTCGCCAAGCTCGACAATGGCGGCGCGGCAGCCGAGGCGGCCAGCCTCACCGCGCGCGAGCCCTACGACGTGCTGGTCGTGGGCGGCGGGCCGGCCGGCGCGGCGGCCGCCATCTACGCCGCGCGCAAGGGCCTGCGCACCGGCATCGTCGCCGAGCGCTTCGGCGGCCAGGTGCTCGACACACTGTCCATCGAGAACTTCATCTCGGTCAAGCGCACCGAGGGACCGCAGCTCGCCGCCGCCCTGGAAGCCCATGTGCGCGAGTACGACATCGACCTCATGGCCGGGCAGCGCGCCGAGGCGCTGGTGCCCGGCGCCGAGCTGCACCAGTTGCGGCTGGCCGGCGGTGCCGTGCTCAAGGCAAAGGCGCTGGTCCTCGCCAGCGGCGCCCGCTGGCGCGAGACGGGCGTGCCCGGCGAAGCCGAATACAAGACCCGCGGCGTCTGCTTCTGCCCGCACTGCGACGGCCCGCTGTTCCGCGGCAAGCGCGTGGCGGTGATCGGCGGCGGCAACTCCGGCGTCGAGGCGGCCATCGACCTCGCCGGCGTCGCCGCCCATGTCACGCTGCTCGAGTTCGAGGACAAGCTGCGCGCCGACGCGGTGCTGCAGGCCAGGCTCGGCAGCCTGGCCAACGTGACGGTCGTCAGGAGCGCCCGCACCACCGAGGTGCTCGGCGACGGCCGCAAGGTGATCGGCCTCGCCTACGTCGATCGCGCCTCGGGCGCCGCGCGCACTCTCGAGCTGGAAGGGGTCTTCGTGCAGATCGGCCTGCTGCCCGGCACCGACTGGCTGAAAGGCACGCTGGCCCTCAACCGCTTCGGCGAAATCGAAGTCGACGCCCGCGGCCAGACCTCGCTGCCGGGCGTCTTCGCCGCCGGCGACGCGACGACGTCGCCCTACAAGCAGATCGTCATCGCGCTGGGCGATGGCGCCAAGGCCGCGCTGTCGGCCTTCGAATACCTGATCCGCAGCCCCGCCCCGGCGGCAGCCGCGGAGATGGTGCATACTGCAAGTTGAAACCGTTGCAAGAAAGGAGCGAACAATGAACGCGAAAAGACAAGCCGTCCCGGCCATCAACATCGGCATTTCCGCCGCCGACCGCGCCAAGATCGCCAAGGGCCTGTCGCGCCTGCTGGCCGACAGCTACACCCTCTACCTGATGACGCACAATTTCCACTGGAACGTCACCGGGCCGATGTTCAACACCCTGCACCTGATGTTCATGGACCAGTACACCGAGCAGTGGAACGCCCTCGACCTGATCGCCGAGCGCATCCGCGCCCTCGGCCTGCCGGCGCCGGGCACCTACAAGGAGTACGTCAAGCTGGCCTCGATCAAGGAGGTCGAGGGCGTACCCTCGGCGCTGGAAATGGTGCGCCTACTGGTCGACGCGCAGGAAGCCACGGCGCGCACCGCGCGCGAGGTGTTCCCGCTCGCCGAGAAGGCCAGCGACCAGCCGACCGCCGACCTGCTCACCCAGCGCCTCGAGGTGCATGAAAAGACCGCCTGGATGCTGAGGAGCCTTCTCGAAGAATGACGGCCTGACGTTCGGCAAGCCGGCGGTCTTTCGGCGCAGGCTGACCTTCGCGCAGCGAAGGTCAAGCAGCATCGCTGCGGCCGGAGCCAAAAGACCGCCTGGATGCTGAGGAGCCTTCTCGAAGAATGACGGCCTGACGTTCGGCAAGCCGGCGGTCTTTCGGTGGAGGCTGACCTTCGCGTAGCGAAGGTCAAGCAGCATCGCTGCGGCCGCAGCCAAAAGACCGCCTGGATGCTGAGGAGTCTTCTCGAAGAATGACGGCCTGACGTTCGGCAAGCCGGCGGTCTTTCGGTGGAGGCTGACCTTCGCGCAGCGAAGGTCAAGCAGAAATCCTGCGGCCGGAGCCAGAAGACCACCCCACCCTCTGCCGGCCGGTAGGTCGGCCGCACCGGAGCCCGGAAAAGGGCCGTTTTTCTGCTTCGGCGCAGCAGCCGCTTGGCAGAAAGGGAATCTATTGTCATATAATTTTATTTAGCGCCGGTGCGGCCAGGAAAAGGCCGGGTCTGCCTGTAGAATCGCCCCCCAAGGAGGACGTCACGTGTTTGCGAGCAACCCATTCGATTCCTTGAGCGGCGTGCTCTCGCCGCTCTTCATGCAGGTCTTTCTCGTCGTCATGGTGCTCCTCGTCGCGCTGGGGACCCTGTTCGACATGATCCACAAGGGCAGCGCCCGCTATTTCTTCGCCAACAAACGCGCGCGATTGTCCCGCGCCAGGCCGGTCGGCGGCGGCGAAATGATCGGCATCGCCGTGCAGACCGCGCTCGTCGATGTGCTCACCTCCGGCGAGTTCTGCAATCAGCGCCGCCGCGTCGCCCACCTGCTCGGCATGTACGGCTTCGTCTTCTACCTGCTGGCGACCATCGTCATGGTGTTCGGCCTGTCGACGGCCGGCGCCTGGCCCGTCCTCTGGTGGCTCGGCGCCCTCATGGTGTGCATCGGCGGCTACTGGTTCTGGTTCTTCATCCGCGTGGACGTCTCGGCCGAGGGGCACTCGCCCTGGCGCCTGGTGCGCGCCGACCTGTTCATCGTCTCCCTGCTGGCCAGCGTCACGCTCGGCCTGCTGTGGGCGCTCTCCGGCGGCGGCACCGGCTGGCTGTTCGGGCTCTACCTGCTCGCCAACGTCGTCCTCTTCGGCGGCGTGCCCTGGTCGAAGTTCAGCCACATGTTCTTCAAGCCGGCGGCGGCCTTCGACAAGCGGCTGACGCGGGCCGACGGCACCCACGAGAACCTGCCGACCCTCACCCGCGACGACCCGGCGCAGCGCGAGCGCCACTCGATGGAGCTGCTGCGCGAGGCGCCGATGGAAATGGGTCTCGGCATCAAGCGCGAAGCGCCGCGCCACTACTGAGCCCTTCCCCCGCGCCTTTCACTGCGCAACCGATCTAGGAGCCGATTCATGCCTACCTTCGTCTACATGACGCGATGCGACGGATGCGGTCACTGCGTTGACATCTGTCCGTCGGACATCATGCACATCGACAAGACCTATCGCCGGGCCTACAACATCGAGCCGAGCATGTGCTGGGAGTGCTTCTCCTGCGTCAAGGCCTGCCCGCAGCACGCCATCGACGTGCGCGGCTACGCCGACTTCGCCCCGCTCGGCCACAGCGTGCGCGTCGACCGCGACGAGAACAAGGGCACCATCGCCTGGCGCATCAAGTTCAGGAACGGCACCGAGAAGAACTTTCTCTCCCCCATCACCACCAAGCCCTGGGGCACGGCGATCCCGAAGCTGGCCGAGGTGCCGGGGCCGAGCAGGGAAATGCGCGACAGCCAGCTTCTCTACAACGAGCCGAAATACATCCGCCTGGATGACGGCGATCTGTACACGCTGAAGGCCGCCGGCCTGAAGATGAAGAAAGGGGTGTATTACTGATGGCCTACAAAACGATCATCGAGGACGGCATCGACATCCTGGTCGTCGGCGCCGGCCTGGGCGGCACCGGCGCCGCCTGGGAGGCGCGCTTCTGGGGCCAGGACAAGAAAATCGTCATCGCCGAGAAAGCCAACATGGACCGCTCGGGCGCGGTCGCCCAGGGCCTCTACGCCATCAACTGCTACATGGGCACGCGCTGGGGCGAGAACAAGCCCGAGGACCACGTCCGCTACGCGCGCATCGACCTGATGGGCATGGTGCGCGAGGACCTGCTCTTCGACATGGCGCGCCACGTCGACTCGACGGTGCACCAGTTCGAGGAGTGGGGCCTGCCGATCATGAAGGACCCGAAGACCGGCCGCTACCTGCGCGAGGGCCGCTGGCAGATCATGATTCACGGCGAGTCCTACAAGCCGATCGTCTCCGAGGCGGCGAAGAAGTCGGCCGACAAGGTCTTCAACCGCATCTGCGTCACCCACCTGCTGATGGACGAGAGCCGCGAGAACCGGGTGGCCGGCGCCGTCGGCTTCAACGTGCGCACCGGCGACTACCACGTCTTCAAGGCGAAGACGGTGATCTGCGGCGCCGGCGGCGCCTCCAACATCTTCAAGCCGCGCTCGGTCGGCGAGGGCTCAGGCCGCACCTGGTACGCGCCCTGGTCCTCGGCGTCGGCCTACGGTTTGCTGATCAACGCCGGCGCCAAGATGACGCAGATGGAGAACCGCATCGTGCTGGCCCGCTTCAAGGACGGCTATGGCCCGGTCGGCGCCTACTTCCTGCATCTGAAGACCTACACGCAGAACGGCGTCGGCGAGGAATACGAATCCAAGTGGTGGCCCGAACTGCAGAAAATGGTCGGCAAGGAATACCTGGATCCGGAAGCCTCGCACCTGACGCATCGGCCGATACCGACCTGCCTGCGCAACCACGCCCTGATCAGCGAGATCAACGCCGGCCGCGGGCCGATCCACATGGTGACCATGCGCGCCTTCCAGGACCCGCACCTCGAGGAGGTCGGCTGGGAGAACTTCCTCGGCATGACCGTCGGCCAGGCCGTCCTCTGGGCGGCCACCGACGTCGACCCGAAGAACGAGAACCCCGAGCTGACCACCTCCGAGCCCTACGTCATGGGCTCGCATGCCACCGGGTCGGGCGCCTGGTGCTCCGGGCCGGAGGATGTCTCGCCGCCGGAATACTTCTGGGGCTACAACCGCATGACGACGATCGAAGGGCTGTTCGGCGCCGGCGACACGGTCGGCGGCACGCCGCACGCCTTCTCCTCCGGCTCGTTCACCGAAGGCCGCCTCGCCGCCAAGGCCGCCTGCAAGTACATCGACGACGGCAAGGCCGAGGGCATCGTCGTTTCCGACGAGCAGATCAACCGCCGCCGCACCGAGATCTACAAGCCGCTCGAGCACTACAAGACCTACCGCAACGCCATCGTCGCCGGCAGCGTCAACCCGCACTACATCAACCCGAAGCAGGCCCTCGATCGCCTGCAGAAGCTGATGGACGAGTA
The DNA here is from genome assembly GCA_963205435.1 of Pseudomonadota bacterium. Lineage (GTDB taxonomy): Bacteria > Pseudomonadota > Gammaproteobacteria > Burkholderiales > Rhodocyclaceae > Desulfobacillus. The sequence continues at coordinate 21,487 of CAUJIV010000035.1, read as the reverse complement.
CTGCGGCGGCGTCACCGTCAGCTACATGACCAACGAGAAGCTCCTCAAGATCGGGCTGAAGAAGATGCGCATCATGGAGGAAGACCTCGAGAGCCTGGCGGCCGAAGACATCCATGAATTGCTGCGCGCCTGGGAGCTGAAGCACCGCCACCGCGCCGCCGAGTGCGTCATGCACCACACGCTGTTCCGCAAGGAGACGCGCTGGCCGGGCTACTACTACCGCGGCGACGCCCTCAAGGTCGATGACGAGAACTGGCATGTGCTGACCGTCTCGCGCCGCGACCCGAAGAGCGGCGAGTACACCATGGAAAAGGCGCCCTGCTATCACCTGGTCGCCGACGAATGACCGCGGCTTGAACATCATCGACAAGACCGACGAAGAGATCCTCGCCATGGCGGAACCCCTTTGGCGGGATCTCCTGCGGTCCTCGAACGAGGGAAAATACGGAGAATTCGCCAGGAATTTCTCCAGCTCCCTGGCGCTGGCGATGAACCAGGTCGTCGCCAACCACCAGTTCGCCAACAGCGAGCTGGCGCGGAATCTTTCCGAGGAAATCGATCCGCTCGGCATCATCCGCCGCGGCGAGCACGTGACAGTGCTCTATCGCCAGCGCAGCAGCAAGAAGCCGGGCGAGTGGCTCGGCCGGCTGGTGCTCGGCTACGAGGACGACGCCGTCAGGATCTTCGGCGCCTCCATCTTCTGAAGCGGCCCGCGCATCCGCCATGGATGAGACCGTCAGACAAGGCAAGTTCGTCGAGCTGACCTACAAGGTGAGCGACCGCAGGACCGGGCAGCTTCTCAGCGCGGTCGAGTTCCCGCTCGGCTATGTCCACGGCCACAACGAGATCCTCGCCCCTGCCGTGCACGGCGAGCTGGAAGGCCGCGCGGCGGGAGACACGATCGAGGTGCCGATCGACGGCGACGCGATCTTCGGCCCGCGCGACGAGTCGCTGGTGTTCACCGACCGCATCGAGAACGTGCCCGAGGAGTACCGCAAGGTCGGCACGGCCATCCTGATGGAAAACGACCGCGGTCAGACGCGCAGCTTCCTCGTCACGCGGGTCGATGACAGGACGCTGACGGTCGACGGCAACAATCCGCTCTGTGGTCGCGAAGTCGTGTTCACCCTGCGGATTCTCAGCGTGCGCGACGCCACCGGCGAAGAAATCAAGGCAGGCGGAGCGATTGCCGCGAGCGCGGACGTCGACCCGTCGCTGCTGCGGTCCCTGCAATCCTGACGCAACGACAAGCAAGGAGAGGTGAATCATGAGCGAGGAAAACAAACCGGCAACGGTCAAGGTGCCCGACGGCCACACGCGCTACCTGACCACACGCCAGATGCCGCCCAACGAGAAGGGCTTCGTCGGCTATGAGACCGTCTGGGAAGAGTTCCAGAAGGAAGCCGAATACCAGACGCCGAAGCGCCCCTGAGACGTCGCGGCCCTTCGCGATTGCATTTCAGGCAGTCGCGAAGGGGGACGATGGCGTACCGCACGGCCGGGCGTCTGCCCGGCCGCTTCCTTTTTACTTGGCCGCCTTGATTTTCTGAACCTCTTCCTGGCTGAGCTGGCCGGGTTCCTTGACCACCCAGGCACCCTCGCCGATCCAGCGCTTGAACAGGTCCAGATTGCCCTTGCGCTCGGCGCGCCTGCCCAGATGCCGGAACATGCCGCCCGGATGTCGATCGGCAGTATTGCTGCCGTCGTCGAGCATGCGCATGAGGGCGCCCGAGCGCGGTCCGGTGAGGTGGTACATCATCCGCTCATAGCTGTCCATGCGCGGCCCGTCGGAATCGTCGGAAGCGCCGGCGGCAGACGCCTTGCTCTTGGCGAAGTCCTCATACGTTGGCGACTTGGCGCCGTGGCAGCGCTCGCAATGCTCCTCCCACAACGGCCGGATGTCCTTGGTATAGGTCACCTCCTGGGCCAGCAGCGGCGCGGCAAAGGCGAGCGTCAGCAATGCAAAAAGCGGCTTTTTCAATTTCGTCTCCTTGAAAAGAGGTTGACTTCCGTGGCCTAATGGCCCGCCGGGAGGATGCCGGCAAACCGCCGCCTCATTTCGGCGCCCTGATCCTGCCGATTTCATCCGGACTCAGTTCTCCGGCGTTCTTCACGATCCAGCCTTCATCGCCGACCCAGCGCGTGAACAGCTTCAGATTTTCCTTGCGCTGCTCACCGCGGCCGAGATGCCGATACATGTTTCCCGGCTGGCCGCCCGGCGAGCGGGCGCCGTCGTCGAGCCTGCGCACCAGCGAGCCGGCTTGCGGCCCGCTGACAAAGAAGAGCAGGCTCTCGTAGCTGTCCATGCGCGGCCCCTTGTCGTCGAGTTCGTAGGCCTTCCTGTCCTTGATGAAGTCCTCGTAGGCCGGCGCGCTGGCGCCGTGGCAACGCTCGCAGCGGTCCTCCCACAGCGGCCGGATGTCCTTCGAATAGCTTGCCTCCTCGGCGATTGCCGGCAAGACGACCGGCAGCAGCATCAGCGCCAGCAGTTTTCGCAATCCAGACCTCCTCGTCCTCGGACTGACAACAGAAAGTCTAGCAAGGAGGTCGGATTGAAACTTGATTAATATCAACAATCAACCCCGGCCCGGGAGCCACTGCCCCGACGTGCCCGGTGCCATCGGTCGACGGTGTCAGCCCAGCGCAGTGTCGAGCACCATCATCATGGCGAAGCCGGCCATCAGGCCGAGGGTCGCCGGCGTCTGGTGGCCGTTGCGATGGGTCTCCGGGATCACTTCGTGGGAGACGACATACACCATCGCCCCGCCGGCAAGGCCAAGGCCGATCGGATAGGCGATCGCCAGCCCGCTGGCGAGGCCGACGCCAACCAGCGCGCCAACCGGTTCCAGCAAGCCGGTCGCGGCCGCCACCGCAACGGCGAACGGCGGCGCGAACCCGGCGCTGCGCAGCGCCAGCGCCACGGCAAGGCCTTCCGGAATGTCCTGCAGGACGATGGCGGTGGCCAGCGGCAGGCCGACGGCGAGGTCGGCCTGGGCGAAGCCGACGCCGATGGCCATGCCTTCGGGCAAGTTGTGCAGGGCGATGGCGAAGACGAACAGCCAGATCCGGCTGCAGCGCTCGAAGCCCGCCCCGCAGGGCCCGCTCTTCTCGTGCAGATGCGGCGTGAATTCGTCCAGCCCGAGCATCAGCAGCACGCCCAGCGTCATGCCGAGGACGACGGTGGCGGCGCCCCAGGCCTTGCTGACAAGGAGGTCGCTGGCCGCAGCGAGTCCGGGCAGCAGCAGCGAAAAGGCGCTTGCCGCGAGCATCATGCCGGCGGCAAAACCGAGCATGATGTCCTCGGCGCGCTGCGGGATGCCGCGCAGGAAGAGCGCCGGCACGGCGCCCAGCGCGGTGGCGGCGAAGGCGGCGGCGCCGCCGAGCATGGCCCAGCGCAGGCCGATGGCGGACTCTCCGAAAATCACCTGCTGCAGGCTTTGCGCCAACAGGACGGACACGGCGAGCAGTGACAGCCCGAGCCCCCAGGCGGCAGGTCCGTGGCTGCGCGCATGCCTGAGCAGCAGCCTGCGCCAGCCCGGCGGATCGGACGCGACAGGCGTATTGCTCATGGCACGAAGCGGCTGCAAAAGCGTCGCAGCCGGACAAGCCGTGCGGACTCCCGCTCAATGCACCTTGCCATCGATCCGCGGCGCCAGCAGGAAGGGAATGTAGCGCCAGGCAAGAATGGCAAAGCACAGCGCCCAGCACAGGGCGGCGAGGTCGATCCAGCGCAGGTAGGCGTCCGGCAGCAGCTGCGGCAGCAGCACACGCAGCAGCAGCGCCGCGATCATGATCCACAGCACCGCCTTGTCAGCCTTCTCGAACACCACCTTGCGCCCGGTGTGCCCCTTCGACAGGCGCACGATCATGGCCGGGATGATCAGGCCCATGACGCCGAAGGTGAACAGGTGCGTGGTGACGCTGCCGACCCACACCGTCCGCGCCATCTGCTCCCAGGCGAACACCAGCAGCTGCAGCACGATGGCAAGGTAGCCGAGGTACATGACGGCGATGTCGAGGCGGGAAAAGCCGAGCCGCGGCTGCCAGAACGGCAGGCGGGCGAGCAGCAGCGCCGCCAGCGCCAGCGCCAGCGCCGCCTGCGCCGCGGCCGGCAGGAAGCCGGCGAAGGCCAGCGCGAGGGCGAGGAGCTTGATGGCATCGTCGAGCAGGGTGTGGCGCAGGATGTCGCGCTTGAAGACGTTGCGGATGAAGTCGGTCAGCGTGCGCTCGAGCATGATGAGGAAGACGAGACGGAACAGTCCCAGCGTCATCAGCTCGCCGGCCGCCGCCCAGCGCGCGTCGAGCAGCAGCCATTTCGCCGCCGGGAACAGCGCCAGCAGCGCCAGCATGTAAATGTTGTCGCGGCGGTAGCCGTCGTTCTCGCGGTGACGCAGCAGCGAGGTCATCACCATCAGCACTGCAGCGACGAGGTAAAGCTGGTTCGAGAGCAGGAACAGCGGCCGAGGCCAGGCGCCGCCGAACCACATGGCAAGGCGATCGAGCAGCCAGGCGCCGACGAGAAAGACCAGCCAGCCGCCATGGTAGCCGCGGATCTTCACCCAGTTCTTGCTCGCCGTGAGCAGGAAGCCGCCGACCATGGCCCAGCCGAAGCCGTAGAACATCTCGTGGGCGTGCCACTGGATCGACGCGACCGGCGCGCTGGCCGGGGCGATCACGCCGGCGAACATCAGCGTCCACAGGGCCGGCAGGACGATGCCGGACAGGCAGACCAGGGCGAAGAAGGGGCGGAAGGCGACCAGCCAGAGCGGATGGGCGAAGAAGCTCATTGCGCCTCGAAGCCGGCATCGACGATGGCGCGCTTCATGTCCTCGCGCGTGACGCTGGCGGGATCGTATTCGACGCGGGCGCGCTTCTCCTCGAGCGAGACTTCCGCCCTGGCGACGCCGGGCAGCGCGCTGAGAACATTGGTGACGCTCTTCACGCAGCCGCCGCAGGTCATGCCGCTGATGGCAAGGGTGACGGTTTCCATGGTCGGGACTCCTTTCCGTTGTTTCCGCCGCCGTCCTGCGGGAGCACGCGGCCCCGCCCGCGGGCGGGGCCGCTGCGCGCCGGACGGCGGGCGTCCTTGTTATTGGCTTGGACTCTGTCGGGGCTTCCAGCGTCTGAGCAGCAGCGAGTTGCTGACCACCGAGACGGAACTCATCGCCATGGCCGCGCCGGCGATCACCGGGCTGAGCAGGCCGATGGCGGCGAGCGGAATCCCGAGCACATTGTAAACGAATGCGAAAAAGAGGTTCTGCCGGATCTTGGCGAGCGTCGCCCGCGACAGCTCGATGGCATCGGCCGCCGAGAGCAGGTCGCTCCTCATCAGGGTCACGTCGGCCGCTTCCAGCGCCACGTCGGAGCCGCCGCCGATGGCGAAGGAGACGTCCGCCGCCGCCAGCGCCGGCGCGTCGTTGATGCCGTCGCCGACCATGCCAACCAGCCGCCCGCCGGTCTTCAGCCGGGCCACCGCCGCCGCCTTGTCCTGCGGCAGCACCTCGGCCTCGACATGATTGATGCCCGCCTCGCGCGCGATGGCTTCGGCCGTCGCCCGATTGTCGCCGGTGAGCATCACCACCTCGATGCCCTGCGCCGTCAATCGCGCCACCGCCTCGCGCGAGGTCGGCCGCAGGCGATCGGCGATGCCGATGAGGCCGAGCAGGCGAGATCCGCGCGCCACGCCAACGACGCTCTTGCCGGCGCCGGCAAGCCGGCCGAGCAGGGCCTGCGGCACCGTCGCGCCCTGCTCGGCGAGAAAGGCCGGCGAGCCAAGCACGTGCTGCTCGCCGTCCAGCGTCGCCGCCAGGCCCTTGCCGGCGACGGCGCGCAGGGCCTCGGGCTGGCCGAAGGCGATCCCCTCCTCGCGCGCCCGCGCCACGACGGCCTCGGCCAGCGGATGCGTCGTCCCCTGCTCGAGGCTGGCGGCAATGCGCAGCAGCTGCGCCGGCGCCACGCCCTCGGCCGGCAGGATGTCCGTCACCGCCGGCTGGCCCAGCGTCAGCGTGCCGGTCTTGTCGACCGCCAGCACGCCGACGTTCTTCGCCAGCTCCAGCGCCTGCGCGTTCTTGACGAGAATGCCGGCGGCGGCGCCGCGGCCGGTGCCGACCATGATCGCCGTCGGCGTCGCCAGGCCGAGCGCGCAGGGACAGGCGATCACCAGCACCGCCACCGCGTTGATCAGCGCGCTGGCGAAATCGCCGGCGATCAGCCACCAGGCGAGAAAGGCGAGCAGCGCGACGGCCACCACCACCGGCACGAAGCTGGCGGAGATGCGGTCGGCCAGGCGCTGCACCGGCGCCTTCGAGCCCTGCGCCTGCTCGACCATGCGGATGATGCCGGCGAGCAGGGTGTGGCTGCCGACGCCGCTGGCGCGGCAACGCAGCAGCCCCTCGCCGTTCACCGTGGCGGCGAACACCTTGTCGCCCGGCTTCTTCGCCACCGGCAGGCTCTCGCCGGTGAGCATCGCTTCATTGACGCTGGAGGCGCCCTCGTCCACCTCGCCGTCGACCGGCACGCTCTCGCCCGGCCGGACGACGAAGACGTCGCCCGGATGCAGGCTCGCCACCGGCACCTCGACGACCTCGCCGTCGCGCACGACGCGCGCCGTCTGCGGCTGCAGGCGGATCAGCGCCTCGATGGCGGCGGAGGTCTTCGCCTTGGCGCGCGCCTCCATCAGCTTGCCGAGCAGCACCAGGGTGATGACCGAGGCCGAGGCCTCGAAATAAACGTGCTGCTCGCGCAGGCCGAGCAGCAGCACGACGGTGCTGAACAGCCAGGCCATCGAGGTGCCGAGCGCCACCAGCACGTCCATGTTGCCGCTGCCGCCGCGCAGCGAGTGATAGGCGCCGACGAAGAAGCGCCAGCCGATCCAGAACTGCACCGGCGTGGCGAGGGCGAACTGCAGCCAGCGCGGCAGCTCGGCGTGGCTGCCGGAGAACATCCACAGCATCTGCGCCGCCAGCGGCAGGGTGAGGACGACGGAGATCCAGAAACGGCGCAGCTCGGCGCGATAGGCTGCCGCCTTGCGCTCTCTTTCGACGGCTCGGGTGTCGCCGGTCGACACGCTCGCCTCGTAGCCGGCGCGGCGCACGGCGTCGATCAGGCCGGCGGCATCGGCCTGCCCCGGGCGAAAGCGGATGCTCGCCTTCTCGCTGGCGAAATTGACGCTGGCCTCGACGCCGGGCAGCCTGTTCAGCACCGACTCGATGCGGGTAGCGCAGGCGGCGCAGGTCATGCCGGAGATGGCGAGATCGATCGACTGCGGCGGCACCTTGAAGCCGGTCTTCTCGATGGTCTCGACCAGCTGCGCCACGCTGGCCGCCTGAGCGTCGAAGGCGACATGAGCGCGCTCGCTGGCGAAGTTCACCGCCGCCTCGACCCCGGGCAGCTTGTTCAGCTGCTTCTCGATGCGCGCGGCGCAGGCGGCGCAGGTCATGCCCTCGATCGGCAGATCGATCGAAGCGGCTGCGGCGGCGTTGGCGTCCATGGCAAGATCCTCGTTGGCGATACGATGACAAGAGTCTAAACTCCGTACCTTGGTACGGAGTCAAGAGGGGTTCATGCAGCCCGGCAACATGACCATCGGCCGGCTGGCCCGGGATGCCGGCGTCGGCGTCGAGGCCATCCGCTATTACCAGCGACGCGGCCTGCTCGACACGCCGCGCGCCGGCCCTGGCGGCTGGCGCCGTTACGGCGCGCGCCACCTCGAGCGCCTGCAGTTCATCAAGCGCGCCCAGGCGGTTGGCTTCACTCTCGACGAAGTCGCCGGCCTGCTGCAGCTCGACGAGCTGAAGGACCGCGCGCTGGCGCGCCGCCGGGCCCTGGAGAAGATCGCCGACATCGAGTCGCGCATCGGCCAGCTGCGACGGGTGAACAAGGCGCTGCGCCGGCTCGTCGCGGAGTGCCGCCACGGCGCCGCGGGCGAGCCTTGCCCGATCATCCGCATGGCCCTGCCGGAAGCCGGGTCGAAACGCTGAGTCACACCGCGCAGACGATGCCCTGCCACAGGCGGCCGCCCAGCGCCGTGGCGTTGAACAGGCCCCAGACGCCGAAGCCCAGCACCAGCAGACCCGAGACCAGGCGCAACGGGCGGCCCTGGACGATGTGGCGGAAGCGCCTGAGCAGATAGCCGGCCAGCAGCAGATTGGGCAAGGTGCCGGCCCCAAAAGCCAGCATCAGCGCGGCGCCGCGCAGGGCGCTGCCGGTGAGCAGGGTCATCGACAGCACCGAATAGACCATGCCGCAGGGCAGGAATCCCCAGAGCAGTCCGAGCGGATAGGCGCGCGCCACGCTGGTGGCCGGCAGGAAGCGGCGCGTCAGCGGCTGGATGCGCGCCCAGAACTTGAGGCCGCCGCGCTCGAGGAAGGCGAGTCCCTGCGGCAGGCCAATCAGAAACAGGCCGAGGCCGATCAGCAGCAGGTTGGCCAGCACGTAGAGAGTCATCTGCACCGGCAGCAGACCCTCGAGCAGCAGGCCGGCCTGGCCGATGGCGCCAAGGGCGGCGCCGGAGATGGCATAGCCGGAGATGCGGCCGAAGTTGTAGGCGAGATACAGCGGCCACTGCCTGCGCCCGGGCGGCAGGCCGGCCGTCAGGGCGCCGACGATGCCGCCGCACATGGCGAGGCAGTGGGTGCCGCCGAGCAGGCCGACGAGAAAGACGGCGATGTAACCGGTATCCGGCATGAGGGAGCGATCAGCAGAGAGCAGGCAGCAGGCAGATTCTACCGCTTACTGCCTAGCGCTCACCGCTTGCTGCTCACCGCTCACCGCTCGCCGTGCTCAGATCACCTTGGAGTAGCGCACCCGCTCGCGATCCGACCTGAGGTAGCGGTCGAACACCATGGCGATGGCGCGAACCAGCAGGCGGCCGCCCGGCTGCACGGTGATCCACTTGTCGTCGAGGGTCAGCAGCCCGCTCGCCTCCATCTCGCGCAGGTCGGCGATCTCGGCGGCGAAATAGCGCTTGAAGTCGATCAGGTGGGCGATTTCCAGCGCCTCGATGGACACCTCGAAGTGGCACATCAGCGCCTGGATGATCGAGCGGCGCAGCAGGTCGTCGGCCGTCAGCTCGATGCCGCGGTAGGCCGGCAGGATGCCGTTGTCGAGACGGTCGTAATACTCGTCGAGCGTCTTCACGTTCTGGCAGTAGCTCGGCCCGATCTTGCTGATGGCGGAGATGCCGAAGGACATCATGTCGCACTCGGCGTGGGTCGAGTAGCCCTGGAAGTTGCGGTGCAGGCGGCCCTGGCGCTGCGCCACCGTCAGCTCGTCGTCGGGCTTGGCGAAATGGTCCATGCCGATGAAGACGTAGCCGGCTTCGGTGAGCCGGCGGATGGCCAACTGCAGGATCTGCAGCTTGGCGTCGGCGCTCGGCATGTCGGCGTCCTGGAAGCGCCGCTGCGGCTTGAACAGGCTCGGCAGATGGGCGTAGCTGTAGACCGACAGGCGGTCGGGCGAGATGCGAATGACCTCTTCCAGCGTACGGTCGAAGCTGGCGACGTTCTGCTTCGGCAGGCCGTAGATCAGGTCGATCGAAACCGACTTGAAGCCGCTGGCGCGCGCCGCCTTCACCACGTTCTCCGTTTCCTCGACGCTCTGGATGCGGTTCACCGTCTTCTGCACGTCGGCGTCGAAATCCTGCACGCCGAGGCTCATGCGGTTGAAGCCGAGCTCGGCGAGCAAGGCGACGGTTTCCATCTCGACACGGCGCGGGTCGACCTCGATCGAGTACTCGCCGTTCGGCAGCAGGCGGAAATGCCGGCGGATCGAGTCGATCAGCTGGCGCATCTCGTCGCGCGAGAGGAAGGTCGGCGTGCCGCCGCCCCAGTGAAGCTGCACCGCGTCATGGCTGCCCTCGAGGTGGCCAGCCTGCAGAGCCAGTTCCTTGTCGAGGTAGCGCAGGTACTTCGCCGAGCGGCCGTGGTCCTTGGTGATGATCTTGTTGCAGGCGCAGTAGTAGCAGATGGTGTTGCAGAAGGGCAGGTGCACGTATAATGAGAGCGGGCGGTTGATGCCCCCCGCCGTGCGCTTGCTCAGCCAGAGCCGGTGTGCTTCGGCATCGAAGGCCTCGACGAAGCGATCGGCCGTCGGATAGGACGTGTAGCGGGGTCCGCTGACGTCGAAACGGCTGATCAGCTGCGGGTCGAAAACAAGATCCTGAAAAGAAGTCGCGTTCATGCGATCAAGGTGCGCTGAGAGAGTGCCGCGGCATGTCGGCCTGCACGATGCCGCAACGGTGCTCCAGGTGTATTGACATGGATCAAGCTATAACCGACAGAGAGAGAAAGCAAACCGCGCGTGGCCGGCAAATCCGTCATTCCCATCAGCCTCGTATCCGTCAAGGCGGCGTGCACCCAGTGCAGCCTGCATGAGCTGTGCCTGTCCGAGGGGCTCAGCCAGGAAGAACTGGCCAGCCTCGACAGCCTGGTCGGCGCCCGCCGCAAGCTGAAGCGCCAGCAGTTCCTCTACCGCGCCGGCGATCCCTTCGAGGCCATCTATGCCGTGCGCACCGGCTTCTTCAAGACCGACGTCCTGCTCGAGGACGGCCGCGAGCAGGTCACCGGCTTCCAGATGGCCGGCGAGATCCTCGGCATGGACGGCATCGGCACCGACACACACAGCTGCAACGCCGTGGCCCTGGAGGACAGCGAGGTCTGCGTCATTCCCTATGCCCAGCTCGAGCAGCTCTCGCGCGAGATCCAGGCGCTGCAGCGCAACTTCCACAAGGTGATGAGCCGCGAGCTGGTGCGCGACCAGGGCCTGATGATGCTACTCGGCACCATGCGCGCCGAGGAACGGCTGGCCGCCTTCCTGCTCAACATGTCGCAGCGCTTCACCACGCGCGGCTACTCGGCGGCGGAGTTCAACCTGCGCATGACGCGCGAGGAGATCGGCAGCTACCTCGGCCTCAAGCTGGAAACGGTGAGCCGCGCCTTCTCCCGCTTCCAGGAAGAACGCCTGATCGCCGTGCAGCAGAAGCACGTGCGCATCCTCGACGGCGAGCGGCTGCGCCGGCTGCTCAACCACGCGCCGCGCTGAGCGCCTCACAGCAGGGCGAGGAATCCGCGCGGATCCTTGGTCAGCGCCACCGAGACGATGTAGCCGAAGGTCGCCATGGCGGCCAGCCAGAAGGCCGTGCGCACCGCCTTGCTGCGGCCGCGGCGCAGGGCGAACATGCCGAGCAGGATGTAGGCGACGAGGCCCAGCACCTTGGCCGTCAGCCAGCCGTCCACGAAGGGATACTGGCGCAGCCGCACGGCAAGGAAGATCGCCGCCAGCAGCAGCAGGGTGTCGTTCACGTGCGGCACGGCGCGCACCCACAGGCGGTCGAGCATCGGCGAATCGGCCAGCATCCAGACGCCGCGCAGGAAAAAGCCGGTGATCGAGATCACCACGAAGGTCATGTGGAGATGCTTCAGAAACTGATAGCTCATGTCGCGATTCTAGCCGCTCCCCGGCGTGCCGCAGCGTCCTGCTGCCTGAGGCCGCGATCCATGGTATGTTTCCCGCGCTGCCCCGCCGCGGGCGCCCGTCACGTCCCGCAATGAACACCGACAAGCCCGCCGACAAGCTCGACATCGCGCAGATCCTGCGCCGGATTCCCATCTTCCAGGAACTCAGCGACGAGCAGACCGCGCTGCTCGCCGCGCACACCCGCGAAAAGCGCCTGCAGAAGGGCGAGATGCTGTTCCAGAAGGGAGACCTGCCGCGCGGCTTCTACGCCATCGTCTACGGCCAGATCAAGCTGGCCTTTCCTTCGCCGAGCGGCAACGAGAAGGTCGTCGAGATCCTCGGGCCGCAGCAAAGCTTCGGCGAGGCGGTCATGTTCATGGACCGCCCCTATCCCGTCCTCGCCGAATCGCTGGTCGACACCCTGCTGCTGCACGTCGCCCGCCAGGCCGTCTTCGACATGATCGAAAGCGATCCTTCCTTCGCACGCCGCATGCTGGCCGGCCTCGCCTTGCGCCTGCACGGCCTGATCCGCGACGTCGAGTCGTACTCGCTGCGCTCGAGCGCCCAGCGCGTCATCGGCTTCCTCCTGCAGCGCATGAGCGGCGGCGACGAAAGCGGCGACGTCGAGATCAAGCTGCCGACCAGCAAGCAGGTCATCGCCTCGCGCCTCAACCTGACGCCGGAGACGCTCTCGCGCATCTTCCATGACCTCGCCGCCCACCGGCTGATCACCGTGCATGGCAAGCATGTCACCGTGCATGGGGTGAGGCGGCTGCGCGAATACGAGCCTTGAGCGTCATGCGCCGCATCGGCCTCAGGCGGCGGCCGGGCGCTCCGGCTGGCGCTCCCTTGCCACGGCCGCCTTCAGTTCCTCGCCGAAGCGGATGAAGTTGCGCGTGCCGGTGACGAGGTTGCGCTCCAGCCACAGGCAGGAGGCCGCCAGCGCCAGGCCAGCGGGATAGACCAGCACGGGCAGCGCCACCGCCGCGAGCAGCAGGACCAGCGCCGCCAGGTGCAGGCGGAACTGCATGAACATGCGCGCCTCGGGAATCATGTCGCGGATGTTCGGCACCACCAGGCCGGGCTTGCCGGTCTTCTGCAGGTGCAGCCAGTTGAGAAAGGGCATGATCTTGTAGAGCATGCCGCTGATCAGCGGCATGAAGACGCCAACGATCAGCAGCGTGCCGATGACGAAGGGCGTGCCGACATAGGCGTCGACCGCCGGCAGCAGCTGCTGCAGCAGGAGCACGGCCATGGCGGCGATCAGGCTGCCGGCGCCGAGACGCCAGAACAGCAGAGTCGGCTCGACCATCTTGCGCCGTCTCCTGCCCTGCAGGCGCAGGGTGACGACAGCGAAGGCCAGCGGCAGCAGCGCGGCGAGGCAGGCAAGGAGGGTTTGCAGCGCCTGCGGGCGCGGATCGGGCAGCCAGGCCAGCGACCAGGCCAGCAGCAGGCAAAACAGCGCCCAGGCATAGGACCGCGACAGCCAGGCCGGATAGGACGGCGTCAGCTGGAACATCGGCACGACGAAATAGCCGACGCCGGCCACCAGCAGCAGGCTCCAGCCGCCCAGCCCCCAAGCGGCGTGGACATGGGTGAGATGCGTCAGCGGCAGGGACAGGTGCCAGCCGAAGGCCGTCGCCAGCGTCGCGCCGAGAATGACCGTGACGAAGAGGCCGACCACGGCGATGCGCAGGCTGACGATGGTCGGGCCGACGGCCGGCGTGCGCAGCAGGGCAAGCAGCACCGCCAGCGCGAAAAACAGCAGCGAGACGGTGAGGAAGGCCACCGCCAGCTTGAACAGCAGCGGCCATTCGGCGAGGAAACCGGCGACCAGCAGCAGGGTGCCGAGCGTCAGGCCGGCGTGGGTCAGGCGCGTCACCAGCAGCGGCCGCCAGATGTTGGCGCCGGCCGCCACCGGCAGCACCTGCAGCATCGCCCCGCACATCGCCATCAGCATGAAGCCGACCGCCAGCAGGTGGGTCAGCGCCAGGGAGAGCGGCGACCAGCGCGAGGCGATCGCCGCCGGTCCCTGCCACAGCAGGAACAGGCCGGCGGCGATGCCGAACAGCGGCGCCGTCAGGAAGAACCGGTACGGCACCGAGATCGGCGGCGCCTGCTCGAACGACAGGCCGGGCTGCATGCGCCGGGTCAGCCCTTCCAGATGCGGACTTCGACAGTGCCGTCCGGCCGGGTTTGCGTGTCGTGGCTGAAGCCCCGCGTCTTGAGGATGGCGTAGAGCGGAAAGGGCTTGCCGCGCAACAGCAGCGTCAGCGCTTCGCCGTCGGGCAGCGTCTGCAGCGCGCTCAGGGTCTTCTCCATCGGCTCGGGCGGCGCCATCGCCCGCCCGTCGATCACTCTGGCCTCGCCCATGGCCGGCCCGCTAGCCGTTGAGGCCCGCTTCGGCGCGGGCCGTGATGTCGCGATCATCGCCCAGATGGTGATCGATCATCGGATAGAGGATGTTCTCCTCCTTCATGTTGTGCTGCTGCATCATCACCAGCAGCGTCTCGCCGGTAGCCGTGAAATTGCCGGCGTTCTTCTGCTCGAGCGCATTGTCCATCTGCTGCAGCAGCGGCCGCATCTGCTCGTGCTCCTCGCGCATCATCTGCGGCGGGCCGCCGCTGGTGATGCCGCTGCGCTCTTCCAGGGGCGGGAAGAGGATGTCCTCCTCGACGCTGAAGTGGGCCAGCACCTCGTCGCGGAACTTGGTGTATGCCTTCGCGCAGGCGTCCCAGTCGCCCTTGTGGGCCGCCTCTTCCGCCGCGGCGAAGTCCTCGTCGCATTTCTTGTGGTGCTTCTCCATCGTTTCGCCCAGCTTGGCCATGGCTTGCCTCCTTTTACACGCGATGACGGCAATGATTGTCGGCAAACCGCCGCCGGCCGGCCTTGATGGCCATCAAGAAAAGATGCATTTTTGACGCCTGTTTAATTCGCCGCTGCCGGCAGGCGCGTTCAGGCCTTGCGGATGCGCACCTCGACGCTGCCATCGTCGGCGACCCGCGTGTCATGGACATAGCCGTTGCGGCGCAGGATGTCGTAGAGCGGATACGGCCGGCCGCGCAGCAGCAGCAGCAATTCCTCGCCCTCGGCCAGATCGTCGAGGGCGCCGAGGGTCAGTTCCAGCGGCTCAGGCGGCATCATGTCGCGCCCGTCGATCACCTGCTTCGGCGCCATGGCGTCAGGCCGGCAGCGCCGTCTCGATGCGCCGACGCAGCCCCTCGTCGCCCTGCAGCGCCCGGTCGCACATCGGATAGAGGATGTTCTCCTCCTTCATGTTGTGCTGCTGCAGCATGACCAGCAGGGTGCCGGCGGCGCCTTCGAAGCCGCTGGCCTCCCTCTGCACCAGGGCGGCATCGATCTGCCCGAGCAGGCCGCGCATCTGAGTGTGCTCCTGGCGCATGATCTTCGGCGGCCCGCTGACCATGCCGGTGGCCTGCTCGAAGGCCGGGAAGAGCACTTCCTCCTCGACGCCGAAGTGGGCCAGCAGCCCGTCGCGGAACCGGCCCCAGGCCGCGGCGGCGGCCGCCCAGTCCCCCTGGCGGACGGCTTCCTCGGCAAGGGCAAAATCACCGTCGCAATGCTTGTGATGATCGTGCAGGACGCTGGTCAGCCCGCTCATTCGTCACCTGTTTTCGCCATCTCCTGCGGGCCATTCTATTGGCCTGGCGCCGACAGGCCTTGATGGCTGTCAAGGAAGCACCGTCGTCGCCCGACCGGCGTCAGCGCTCCAGGACGTAGCCGCCCGGCGCCGCGGCGAGCTGCGGATACTCCGCCGTCGCCGCCGGCCAGGCCTCGACCAGCGGCCCGGCCTGCGGCTTGAGCCAGGCCATCCAGTCCTGCCACCAGCTGCCGGCCTGCTCCTCGCTGTGCGCCTGCCATTGCTGGAAGCGGTCGCGCCGGTGCGCCACGCCGGCGCGGTAGCTGCGCTTCGGCGGACTCGCCGGCGGATTGACGATGCCGAGGATGTGGCCGGAGGAGGAAAGCACGAAACGCTTGGCCGCCGGCACGTGATTGCAGACACGAAAGCACTGCTGCCAGGGCGCGATGTGGTCGTCCTCGGCGGCGACGGCGTAGAGCGGCTGGCGGATGCGGCCGAGGTCGATCGGCCGGCCGGCGAGGGTCAGCGCGTCGCCGCGGACGAGGTTGTTCTCCAGATAGAGCTGGCGCAGGTACCAGGCGTGCATGGCATAGGGCATGCGCGTGGTGTCCATGTTCCAGTAGAGCACGTCAAAGGGCGGCGGCTCCTCGCCATAGAGGTAGCCATGCACGACGTACTGCCAGATCAGGCTGTTCGAGCGCAGCAGGCGGAAGGCGGCAGCCATTTCCCTGCCGTCGAGGAAGCCCTTGCCGCGCATGGCCTGGGTCAGCCAGCGCACCGAGCCCTCGTCGACGAACACCTCGATGTCGCCGGGCCGGCTGAAATCGACCAGGGTCGTCAGCACGGTCCAGCTGGCGACCGGCACCTGGTCGGCGTCGCCGTGCCCGCGGTTGGCCCAGGCCATCCAGGCCGCCAGCGCCGTGCCGCCGATGCAGTAGCCGGCGGCATGCACCCGTTCGGCGCCGGTCAGGCCGCGCGCCGCCTCGACGGCGGCGCCGATGCCCTCGACGAGATAGTCCTCGAACGTGACGTCGCGCATTTCCGCGGTCGGGTTCTTCCAGCTGGTGATGAACACCGAGAAGCCCTGGTCCAGCAGGTAGCGGACCAGGCTCTTCTTCGGGTTGAGGTCGAGGATGTAGTACTTGTTGATCCACGGCGTGACGATGACGATCGGCAGGGCATGCACCTTCTCCGTCGTCGGCGCATAGTGGATCAGCTCGAGCAGGCGGTTGCGGAAGATCACCGCGCCCGGCGTCGTCGCCAGGTTGCCGCCGACGCTGAAGTCCTCGGGCCGCGTCATGCGCACGGTGCCGGCGCGCAGGTCCTCGACAAAGTTGCGCAGGCCGCGCCGCAGGCTCTCGCCGCGGCTCTCGGCGGCCCTGGCCATGGCGACCGGGTTGGTCAGCAGGAAGTTGGTCGGCGCCATGGCGTTCAGCCACTTGCGCCACCAGAAGGCGGCACGCCGCCGCTCCTTGTCCGACAGGCCCGGCGTCCGGTAGAGCGCATCCTGCACGTTGCGCGTCAGCAGCAGGTACCATCCCTTGACGATGTCCCAGGTGGCCGACTCGCTCCAGACCGGGTCGTTGAATCGGCTGTCATCGGCGTGCGGCCGGACCGGCGATTCGCTGGGCAGGCCGAGCGCGCGCTTCCAGGCATGCCAGCCGAAGGCCATCAGGTCGCCGGAAAACCTGGCGCCCAGCTCGGCCAGTTCCAGCGGATGCATCAGCCAGGCCATGTGAGCGTGGCCGAGCGGCGCGACGATGCCGAGCGGATCGATGCCCGACTCGGCGGTGTCGTGCAGCGCGTGCAGGGTGGCGGCCGGATTGCTGACGACCGGCGGCGCATGGTTGTTCCGGGATTTCGGCATGGTCAGATCAGTTCAATGCTGTTGCCGTGTTGCGGCACGCTGACATTATTCCACGACAGCCGGCGCCCGACGGCTTCGGCGAAGGCCGCCGCGACCTGCGCCTCGCCGTGCACGACGAAGGTCTGCCGCGGCGGCCGCCGGAAATGGCGCAGCCAGTCGAGCAACCCCTCCTGGTCGGCGTGCGCCGACAGGCCGCCGATGGTATGGATCGTCGCGCGCACCGGCACGCTCTCGCCGAACAGGGTCACCGAGCGGGCGCCATCGACCAGGCGCCGGCCGAGCGTGCCTGCCGCCTGGAAGCCGGTGATGATCACCGCGCACTCGCTGCGGCCGAGATTGTTGAGCAGATGGTATTTGATGCGGCCGGCGTCACACATGCCGCTGGCGGAGAGGATGACGGCGCCGCCGCGGATGCGGTTCAGCGCGATCGAATCCTCGACCTCGTGCACGAAGCGCACGCGCAGCGCCTGCGGCTGGGCGCGCTGCCACTCGAGCAGGGCATGGGCCTGCTCGTCGAGCAGCTCGGGGTGGCGCAGGGTGATCTCGGTCGCGGCCATCGACATCGGCGAATCGACGTAGACGTCGAGCGGGCCGAGGCGTCCGCGCCGCACCAGGTCGGCGAGGACGAAGAGGATTTCCTGGGTGCGGCCGACGGAGAAGGCCGGCATGACGACGTTGCCGCGGCGGCGCTTCAGGGTGTCGTTGATGGCCTCGACCAGCTCGTCCTCGGTCGCCTCGAGCGACTTGTGCAGGCGATCGCCGTAGGTGGACTCGACCAGCAGCGCGTCGGCCGCCTCCACCGGCTCGGGATCGCGCAGCACCGGCCGCCCCGTCATGCCGAGGTCGCCCGAGAACACCAGCTTGCGCGTGGCGCCGGCCTCGTCCACCCACACCTCGATGATGGCCGAGCCGAGGATGTGGCCGGCGTCGCGCAGGCAGGCCCTGACCCGGGCATGCGGCTGGAAGATGCGGTCATACTCGGTGCGCCGCAGCAGCGCCAGGCTGGCCTGCGCCTGCGCCACCGTGTACAGCGGCGGCAGAACGGCGCCGCGATCCCGCCGGCGCCCGGCGCGCGCCCGTCTCTCGCTCCACTCCGCTTCCTTTTCCTGGATGTGGGCGGCATCGAGCAGCATCACGGCGAGCAGGTCCGCCGTCGCGGGGGTGGCATACACCGGCCCGCGGAAGCCGAGGAAGGCGGCGCGCGGCAGCAGGCCGGAATGGTCGATGTGGGCGTGGGTGAGCAGGATGAAGTCGAGATGGCGCAGGTCGAAGGAAAGCGCCTGCAGGTTCTTCCGCCTGGCGTCGCGGCCGCCCTGGAACATGCCGCAATCGACGAGGAAGCGCAGGCCCTCGGCCTCGACCAGGTAGCACGAGCCGGTGACCTCGCCGGCGGCGCCATGAAAGGTCAGGCGCATGATGGATTGCCGGCCGGCGCTCGCGCTATCATGCCGTGTCCCTGGAGCAAGCGGCCCGCCAGCGCGGCCGCCATTCTCCTATAATGCCCGCATACGACTGGAGGCCGCCATGTTCAAGCACATCCTCGTCCCCACCGACGGCTCGGCGCTGTCCGCCGACGCCGTCAGCAAGGCCACCGACTTCGCCCGCGAAACCGGCGCCCGGATCACCTTCTTCTACGCCAAGCCGGACTACCCCGTGGCCTTCTACGGCGAAGGAGCGCTGATCGACCCGACGACGCCGGAGAAATTCGCCGAGATGGCCGAGCGCCAGGCCGGGGAACTGCTTGCCGCCGCCGAGGCCGCCGCCCGGACCGCCGGCGTCGCCTGCGACACGGTGAGCGTCACCAGCGACACGCCCTGGGAGGCGATCATCAAGACGGCTTCGGACCAGGGCTGCGATCTCGTCTTCATGGCCTCGCATGGCCGCCGCGGCCTGTCCGGCCTGCTGCTCGGCTCCGAAACGCAGAAAGTGCTGACTCACTCGAAAATCCCCGTCCTGGTGTACCGCTGACCATGCTCAATACCGCGCTGACCATCATCCTCGATGAGCACCGCTCGATGGCGGCCGTCACCCACGGCCTGCGCTTCCTCGTGCACGAGATGCGCGAGAAAGGCAGCGAGCCAGACGGCAAGCTGCTCTGGTCGATGCTCTACTACATCGAGAATTTCACCGGCAAGCTGCACTATCCCAAGGAGGAATCCTACCTGTTCCGCTGCATCAAGTCGCGCACGCGCGAAGCCGACGAGATCATCCACCGCATCGAGCAGATGCATGAGGCCTGCACGGCGCAGGTCAAGGCGCTCGGCAATGCGCTCGGCAGGTATCTCGCCGGCGCGCCCGGCAGCCGCGAGCAGTTCATGGCGGCCGCCGAACTGTTCGCCAACGAGGTCGTGGAAAACATGGCGCTGGAGGAAGGCACCCTGATTCCCATCGCCAAGCAGCACCTGAAGCGGGAAGACTGGCAGGAGATCGCGCGGGCCTTCGGCGAGAACGGCGACCCGCGCTTCGGCGCCGAGCCGGACCGCGAGTTCCGCTCCCTCTTCTCGCGCATCGTCAACCTGGCGCCGCCGCCGATCGGCGTCGGTCCCTCGGGCGCCGCGGCCTGAGTCGCTCCCTGCCCTATTTTCCGCCGGCCGCAGTCAGCAGGAACTCCGGCCGGTCGGGCAATTGCGCGCTGCCGGCGAGGCGCCAGGCGCCCTCCTCGTCCTCCACCACCACCCGCCAGCGGCCGGCCGCCGCCGGCGCCATCCTGCCGCCATAGACGCCGGCGTGGCCCTCGAGCAGCAGGGCCTGGTCCGCGCCGCCGCGGGTCGGATGCGCCAGGGTGACGCGGACGCGTTGCGGCAGGGGCGCTCCGGCGGCCGAGGACAGGGCCAGCTCGACCCAGTCCGGCGACACGCGCAGACGCGCCTCGAGGCGCATCTGCGCCGCGGCATCATTGCGCGCCAGCACCTGGTTCACCGCCAGCCCTTCCTTGTAGTAATCGTCGCTGACCAGCCCGTCGTCGGTGGCGATGGCGATCCAGGCGGTGGCGATGCCGGCCACCACCACCACCGCCGGCCCGGCCATCAGCAGCCAGGGCCAGCGATGGCGATACCAGGGCCGTTCCTCGGGCGCCGCGCCTTTCATGGCAGCAGGAAGCTCGCCTTTTCCCGCACGAAGACGCTGTCGTCGTCGAGGGCGCGCACCTCGAAATGGATGGCGTTCGAGCCGCGCTTGCCGGCATCCGGCTCGACCCGCACGCGCACCGACACGGCCTGGCTGACGCCGGGCGGAATGTCGACCTCCGCATCGGTGGCCAGCTGGATGCCCGGCAGGCCGGTGACGGCGATGGCGAAGCGGCGCGGCGCCTCTGCCTGGTTGATGACCTGCAGGCGATAGACGTTCTCGATCATGCCATTCTCGATTTCGCGGGCGAGCGTGGCGCGATCGCGGATGACATCCACCTTGAGCGGCTGGCGCAGGGCCAGCCCGGTCGCCGCAGCGATGACGATGGCCGAGAGGACGGCGCCATACACCAGGGTACGCGGCCGCAGGACATGGGCGAGGATCTCCTTGCGGCCCCAGCGCCGGGCCAGCGCGTGCTCGGTCGAGTAGCGGATCAGGCCGCGCGGATAGCCCATCTTGTCCATCACCTGGTCGCAGGCGTCGATGCAGGCGGAACAGCCGATGCACTCGTATTGCAGGCCGTTGCGGATGTCGATGCCGGTCGGGCAGACCTGCACGCAGATGCCGCAATCGACGCAGTCGCCCTTGCCCTCCGCCCGGTGGTCGGCCTTCTTCGCGCGCGCCCCGCGCGGCTCGCCGCGCTCGGCGTCATAGGTGACGATCAGGGTGTCGGGATCGAACATGACGCCCTGGAAGCGGGCGTAGGGGCACATGTACTTGCACACCTGCTCGCGCATGAAGCCGGCGTTGCCCCAGATGGCGAAGGCGTAGAAGAACAGCCAGAAGGCCTCCCAGCCGCTCAGCTGCCAGGGCACCAGCGAGGCGATCAGCGTGCGCGCCGGCGTGAAGTAGCCGACGAAGGTGAAGCCGGTCCACAGCGCGATCGCCGCCCAGGCGGCGTGCTTGCCCGCCTTGCGCCAGAACTTGTTCGCCGACCAGGGCGCCGCGTCGAGCTTCATGCGCGCCAGGCGGTCGCCCTCGAACTGCTTCTCCACCCACATGAAGATTTCGGTGTAGACCGTCTGCGGGCAGGCGTAGCCGCAGAACAGGCGCCCGGCGACGGCGGTGAACAGGAACAGCGCCAGCGCGGAAATGATCAGCAGCACGGCCAGGTAGAACACGTCCTGCGGCCAGAACACCAGGCCGAAGATGTAGAACTTGCGCTCGTCCAGGTCGAACAGCACCGCCTGGCGGCCCTGCCAGTTCACCCAGCACAGCCCGTAGAAGACGAGCTGCGTCAGCCAGACGAAAATCCAGCGCCAGGTGGCGAAGCGCCCGCTGACGCTGCGCGGATAGACCTTGCGGTGCGCCTCGTAGAGCGACACTTCCCTGATCGGGATGAACTTGCCGCCGGCGCTGTCCGGGGCGGGATCGGGTGGCCTCATGTCTCGTCGGAAAAACGGAACGGGCGCGGGGGGGGGGTCGCCCCCCCCGCCCCG
>CAUJIV010000034.1 GCA_963205435.1 Pseudomonadota bacterium | reverse complement strand
CCGAGATGGTGATGCCGGGCGACAACGTGACGATCACGGTGAAGCTGATCGCGCCGATCGCCATGGAGGACGGCCTGCGCTTCGCCATCCGCGAGGGCGGCCGCACCGTCGGCGCCGGCGTCGTCGCCAAGGTGATCGAATGATCCGGCGCCCGGCGCGCCGCCTCCGCTCTTTGGAAAACTGACATGCAAAACCAGAAAATCCGCATTCGACTGAAGGCGTTCGACTACCGGCTGATCGACCAGTCGGCGCTCGAGATCGTCGATACCGCCAAGCGCACCGGGGCAGTCGTGCGCGGGCCCGTGCCGCTGCCGACCCGCATCGAGCGCTTCGACGTCCTGCGCAGCCCGCATGTCAACAAGACTTCGCGCGACCAGTTCGAGATGCGCACCCATCTTCGTCTGATGGACATCATCGACCCGACCGACAAGACGGTGGACGCGCTGATGAAGCTCGACCTGCCGGCAGGCGTCGACGTCGAGATCAAGCTGCAATAGGTGTTTCGAGCCGCCCGTGTCGGGCGGCGCTTGTCGTTAGTGGCATCAACGGATCCCGGTCAATCGCAACCGGGAGATAGGAGAATAAAATGAGTTTGGGCCTTGTCGGACGCAAGGTCGGCATGACGCGCATCTTCACCGATGACGGCGAGACCGTTCCGGTGACGGTGCTCGACGTGTCGAACAATCGCGTCACGCAGATCAAGACGCCTGACGCCGACGGCTACGCCGCGCTGCAGGTCACCTACGGCAAGCGCCGCGCCAGCCGCGTCAACAAGGCGGCGGCCGGGCACCTCGCCAAGGCGGGTGTCGAAGCCGGCGAACTCCTCAGGGAATTTCGCGTCGGCAGCGAGGAACTGGCCAATTACAAGCCGGGCGACGTCATCGCGGCGACGATCTTCCAGACCGGGCAGAAGGTCGACGTGACCGGCGCTTCGCAGGGCAAGGGCTTTGCCGGCGTCATCAAGCGCCACAACTTCTCGTCGAACCGCGCCAGCCACGGCAACTCGGTGTCACACAACAAGCCCGGCTCGACCGGCCAGAACCAGGATCCGGGCCGCGTCTTTCCCGGCAAGCGCATGGCCGGCCACATGGGCGACGTGAGGCGCACGATGCAAAACCTGCTCGTCGTCCGTGTCGACGAAGCGCGCCAGTTGCTGCTCGTCAAGGGCGCCGTTCCCGGCAGCCGCGGCAGCGACGTGCTGGTCCGCCCGGCGGTCAAGGGCTAGGAGGCGACGCCATGGAACTCAAGCTCATCAATGACCAGGGCCAGGCGGCGGCGACGCTGAACGCGTCGGACGCCCTCTTCGGCCGCGCCTTCAACGAGGCGCTGGTGCACCAGATCGTCGTCGCCTACCAGGCCAACGCGCGCTCCGGCAACCGGGCGCAGAAGGATCGCGGCGAAGTCAGCCATACGACGAAGAAGCCGTGGCGCCAGAAGGGTACCGGGCGCGCCCGTGCCGGCATGTCCTCCAGCCCGCTGTGGCGGGGCGGCGGCCGCATCTTTCCGAACCGGCCGGACGAAAACTTCAGCCACAAGGTCAATCGCAAGATGTACCGCGCCGGCCTGGCGGCGATCCTGTCGCAGCTGGCACGCGAAGATCGCCTGGCCGTCGTCGAGAACTTTTCGGTCGACTCGCCGAAGACCCGCCAGCTGGCGCAGAAGATCAAGGGCATGGGCCTCGATTCCGTGCTAGTCATCACCGACAAGCTAGACGAGAACCTCTACCTGTCCTCGCGCAACCTGCCGAACGTGCTGGTGCTCGAGGTCAACGAGGCCGATCCGCTGTCCCTGATCCGTTTCAGGAACGTGCTGCTGACGCGCGAGGCGGTGGCCAAGATGGAGGAGATGCTCGGATGAAGACCTTCAACCAGGAGCGCCTGATGCAGGTGCTCGTCGCGCCGCAGGTTTCCGAAAAGGCAACCCAGGTCGCCGACAAGAACGAGCAGGTGATCTTCATTGTCGCGCCCGACGCCCGCAAGCCGGAGATCAAGGCCGCCGTCGAATTGCTGTTCAAGGTCCAGGTCGAGTCCGTCCAGGTCGCCAACCTGAAGGGCAAGGAAAAGCGGCATGGCCGCTATGTCGGCCGCCGCAGCGACGTGAGGAAGGCCTATGTCTGCCTCAAGCCGGGCCAGGAAATCAACTTCGCGGTGGGGGATTAAGCCATGGCGCTCGTCAAAGTCAAGCCCACCTCGGCCGGCCGCCGCGCCGTCATCAAGGTCGTCAACCCCGACCTGCACAAGGGCGCGCCGCTGGCATCCCTGGTCGAGAAGCAGAACCGCAAGGCCGGCCGCAACAACCATGGCCACATCACGACGCGCCACAAGGGCGGCGGCCACAAGCAGCATTACCGGATCGTCGATTTCCGCCGCAGCAAGGACGGCATCCCGGCGAAGGTCGAGCGGCTCGAGTACGACCCGAACCGCAGCGCCAACCTGGCCCTGTTGTGCTATGCCGACGGCGAGCGACGCTATATCGTCGCCCCCAAGGGGCTGGCCGCCGGCGCGCAGATCATCAGCGGCTCGGAGGCGCCGATCAAGACGGGCAACGCCCTGCCGCTGCGCAACATTCCGGTCGGCACCACCCTGCACTGCGTCGAGATGACGCCCGGCAAGGGCGCCCAGCTGGCGCGGGCGGCGGGCACTTCGGTGCAGCTGCTGGCGCGCGAGGGCAGCTATGCCCAGCTGCGCCTGCGCTCGGGCGAGATCCGCCGCGTCCATGTCGAGTGCCGCGCGACGATCGGCGAAGTGGGCAACGAGGAAAACAATCTGCGTTCGATCGGCAAGGCCGGCGCCCAGCGCTGGCGCGGCATCCGGCCGACGGTGCGCGGCGTGGCGATGAACCCGATCGACCACCCGCACGGCGGCGGCGAGGGCAAGACGGCCGCCGGCCGCGATCCGGTCAGTCCGTGGGGCGTCCCGACCAAGGGCTATCGCACGCGTCGCAACAAGCGCACGGACGGCATGATCGTGCAGCGCCGTCACAAGAAATAAGAGGTAGGACATGGCACGTTCCATCAAGAAAGGCCCGTTCATCGACGCCCACCTGGAAAAGAAGGTGGAGGCAGCGCGCGCCAGCAAGGACAAGCGCCCGATCAAGACCTGGTCGCGGCGGTCAACCGTTCTGCCGGACTTCGTCGGCCTGACCATCGCCGTGCATAACGGCAAGCAGCACGTACCGGTGTATATCTCGGAAAACATGGTCGGCCACAAGCTCGGCGAGTTTGCCCTGACGCGCACCTTCAAGGGCCATACCGCCGGCACGAAAAAGGCCGTGGTCAAGAAATAGGGAAGAATCATGGAGACCAATGCGATCTTGCGCGGCGTGCGCCTGTCGGCACAGAAGGGGCGGCTCGTCGCCGACCAGATCCGCGGCCTGCCGGTGGACCGCGCGCTCAACATCCTGGCGTTCTCGCCGAAGAAGGGCGCCGGCATCATCAGAAAGGTGCTCGAGTCGGCGATCGCCAACGCCGAGCACAACGATGGCGCCGACATCGACACGCTCCGGGTGACGACGATCCATGTCGAGCGAGGCATGGTGCTCAAGCGTTTCAGGCCCCGCGCCAAGGGCCGCGGCTTCAAGATCCTCAAGCCGACCTGCCACATCTTCGTTGCCGTCGGTGATGCCCCGGCGGCGAAATCCGGAAGAAAGTAGGGAGAATCCATGGGACAGAAAATTCATCCGACCGGTTTTCGCCTCTCGGTCACGCGCAACTGGGGCTCGCGCTGGTACGCCAACAGCAAGGCCTTCCCGCAGATGCTCAATGAAGACATCGAGGTGCGCGGCTTCCTGAAGAAGCGGCTGGCGCATGCCTCGGTCGGCCGCGTCGTCATCGAGCGCCCGGCCAAGAATGCCCGCATCACGATCTATTCCGCCCGCCCCGGCGTCGTCATCGGCAAGAAGGGCGAGGACATCGAGCAGCTGAAGGCCGCCCTGCAGAAGATCATGGGCGTGCAGGTGCATGTCAATATCGAGGAAATCCGCAAGCCGGAGACCGACGCGCAGCTGATCGCCGACTCGATCGCGCAGCAGCTGGAAAAGCGCATCATGTTCCGCCGCGCCATGAAGCGCGCCATGCAGAACGCCATGCGCCTGGGCGCGCAGGGCATCAAGATCATGAGCTCGGGACGCCTGAACGGCGCGGAAATCGCCCGCCGCGAATGGTATCGGGAAGGCCGTGTGCCGCTGCACACCCTGCGCGCCGAGATCGATTACGGCACGTCGGAAGCCAAGACCACCTATGGCGTCATCGGCATCAAGGTGTGGGTATTCAAGGGCGAGACCCTGGCGCGCAGCGAGCAGCCGGCCGCCGCGCCCGAAGCGGCGCCCGTGGAAGAGCCGGCGCGCAAGCTGCGCCGGTCACCCGCCCGCGCCGCCGCCAAGCCGGAAGGCGAGGCGGCCACGAAACCGGCCGCGAAGCCGGCCACCGCGCGCAAGCCGGCGGCCAAGTCCGCCCAGGCCAAGGCCGAACCCGACGTTCAGGCCGACGCTGCCGCGCCGGCCAGGGCGCCCGCCAAGCGGGTGCGCAAGCCGGCCGCGCCCAAGCCGGAAGCCAAGGAGTAAGCATCATGCTGCAACCAGCACGCAGGAAATTCCGCAAGGAACACAAGGGCCGCAACAAGGGCATCGCGACGCGCGGCACCAAGGTCAGCTTCGGCGAATTCGGCCTCAAGGCGATCAGCCGCGGGCGCATCACGGCCCGCCAGATCGAGGCGGCGCGGCGCGCCATGACGCGGCACATCAAGCGCGGCGGCCGCATCTGGATCCGCATCTTCCCGGACAAGCCGATCTCGCAGAAGCCGGCGGAAGTGCGCATGGGCAACGGCAAGGGCAACCCGGAGTTCTATGTGGCGGAAATCCGCCCGGGCAAGGTGATTTACGAAATGGACGGCGTGAACGAAGCCCTGGCGCGCGAGGCCTTCGCGCTGGCGGCGGCCAAGCTGCCGATCGAGACGACCTTCGTCGTGCGACAGGTGGGGTGATCATGGGCGCTAAAGAGCTGAGGGCCAAGGACGCGGCCGAGCTGAAAAAGGAGCTGCTGGAACTGCGCAAGGCGCAATTCTCCCTGCGCATGCAGGCGGCAACCCAACAACTGCAGAACACCAGCCAGATCGGCAAGCTGCGCAAGGATGTCGCGCGGCTGAAGACCGTTCTGCATGAAAAGGCGGCGGGGAAATGAACGAGTCGAACCAGAAAATGCGGCGCTCCCTGACCGGGCGCGTCGTCAGCGACAAGATGCAGAAGACCGTGACGGTCCTGATCGAGCGGCGAGTCAGACACCCGATCGGCAAGATCGTCACCCGCTCCCGCAAGTACATGGCGCACATCGAGGGCCTCGAGGCGGCGGCCGGCGACCTGGTGCAGATCGAGGAGTGCGCGCCGATCTCGAAAGGCAAGGCCTGGCGCGTCACCCGGGTCGTCGAGAAGGCCCGGGTCGTCTGACCCGTACCGCCGCCTTTACTCGTCCTGAACATGCGGCTATAATGAACGGTTCCGCACTCTGCCAGGGCGCCACAGGCGGACTGACTGAAAAACGCCCGCCCGGCTTGCCGGCGGGCCCGACCCGAACGGGTTCCAAGACTGACCGCGGCATGCGTGCCGCGATTAAGTTGGAGATTGAAAGATGATCCAAATGCAGACGGTGCTGAACGTCGCCGACAACACGGGCGCGCGTTCGGTCATGTGCATCAAGGTGCTGGGCGGCTCCAAGCGGCGCTATGCCGGCATCGGCGATGTGATCAAGGTGAGCATCAAGGATGCCGCGCCGCGCGGCCGGGTGAAGAAGGGCGAGGTGTACAGCGCCGTGGTGGTGCGCACCGCCAAGGGCGTGCGCCGGCCGGACGGCTCGATCGTCAAGTTCGACGGCAATGCCGCGGTGCTGCTCAACAACAAGCTGGAGCCGATCGGCACGCGCATTTT
Organism: Pseudomonadota bacterium; assembly: GCA_963205435.1. Taxonomy (GTDB): domain Bacteria; phylum Pseudomonadota; class Gammaproteobacteria; order Burkholderiales; family Rhodocyclaceae; genus Desulfobacillus. The sequence continues at coordinate 12,307 of CAUJIV010000034.1, read as the reverse complement.
CGGGCCGGTGACGCGCGAGCTGCGCAGCGAGCGCTTCATGAAGATCGTCTCCCTGGCGCCCGAGGTTCTCTGAGGACTGTGGCCATGAACAAGATACGCAAGGGCGACAACGTCGTCGTCATCGCCGGCAAGGACAAGGGCAAGCGCGGCGCCGTGCTGCGCAGTCTCGAGGGCGGCCGCGTGCTCGTCGAGGGCGTGAACAAGGTCAAGCGGCACACGCGGCCGAACCCGATCAAGGGCCAGCCGGGCGGCATCCTGGAAAAGGAGATGCCGATCCACGTCTCCAACGTGGCCCTGGTCAACCCCGCCACGCAGAAGGCCGACCGCGTCGGCTTCAAGCTGCTGGAGGACGGCCGCAAGGTCCGCGTGTTCAAGTCCGACGGCGAAACCGTGGAGGCATGAGGAAGGATTTATGGCGCGCCTGCAGGAATACTACAAGCAGACCGTGATGCCCGAACTGACCAAGCAGTTCGGCTACAAGTCGGTCATGGAAGTGCCGCGCATCACCAAGATCACGCTCAACATGGGCGTCGGCGAGGCGGTGGGCGACAAGAAGGTGCTGGAGCACGCGGTTGGCGACATGGCGAGGATCGCCGGCCAGAAGCCGGTCACCACCAAGTCGCGGAAATCGATCGCCGGCTTCAAGATCCGCGAGGGCTATCCGATCGGCTGCATGGTGACGCTGCGCGGCGGCCGCATGTACGAGTTTCTCGACCGCCTGGTCAGCATCGCCCTGCCGCGCATCCGCGACTTTCGCGGCATCTCCGGCAAGGCCTTCGACGGCCGCGGCAACTACAACCTCGGCGTCAAGGAGCAGATCATCTTCCCCGAGATCGAGTACGACAAGATCGACGCCCTGCGCGGCATGAACATCAGCATCACGACAAGCGCGAAGACCGACGAGGAAGCCAGGGCGCTTCTCGCCGCCTTCAAGTTCCCTTTCAAGAATTGAGGGTGCCATGGCCAAACTTTCACTGAAGAACCGGGAAGCCAAGCGCGCCAGGACGGTGGCCAAATTTGCCGCCCGGCGCGCCGAACTGCTCGCCATCATCAACAACGCCAGGCTGGATGACGAGGAACGCATGGAGGCGCGCCTCAAGCTGCAGCAGCTGCCGCGCAATGCCAGCCCGGTGCGCCAGCGCAACCGCTGCGAGCTGACCGGCCGGCCGCGCGGCTATTTCCGCAAGTTCGGCCTGTGCCGCAACAAGCTGCGCGAAGTCGCCATGCGCGGCGAGGTGCCCGGCCTGGTCAAGGCCAGCTGGTAAGAGGAGATCGAGAATGAGCATGACCGATCCGGTCGCCGACATGCTGACGCGCATCCGCAATGCGCAGATGGCGAAGAAGCAGTCCGTCGCCATTCCTTCTTCCAAGCTCAAGGTGGCGATCGCCGCCGTGCTGAAGGACGAGGGCTACATCGAGGATTACGGCGTACGCGATGCCGATGGCAAGGCGCAGCTGGACATCGCGCTCAAGTACTATGCCGGCCATCCGGTAATCGAGCGCATCGAGCGCATCTCCCGCCCGGGGCTGCGCGTCTACAAGGGCTCGACCGACCTGCCGCGCGTCATGAACGGCCTCGGCATCGCCATCGTCTCGACGCCGAAGGGGGTCATGACCGACCGGCGCGCGCGCGCCACCAATGTCGGCGGCGAAGTGCTGTGCATCGTGGCGTAGGGAGGGAGCCATGTCACGTATAGCCAAATATCCGGTCATGCTGCCGCAGGGCGTCGAAGTCACCCTGTCGCCGGCCGAGGTCAGCGTCAAGGGCCCGCTCGGCATGCTGCGCCAGGCGGTGCATCCCTCGGTCAGCATCGAGCGCGAGGGCGACAAGCTGCAATGCAGGGCCATGGCCGGGGCGGAAAACGGCGGAGCCCATTCGGGCACGATGCGGGCGCTGCTCGCCAACATGGTGACCGGTGTCACCAGCGGCTTCGAGAAGCGGCTGACCCTGGTCGGCGTCGGCTACCGCGCCCAGGCGCAGGGCGCCCGGCTCAACCTGACGCTCGGCTTCTCCCACCCCGTCGTCGTCGACATGCCTGAAGGCATCAAGGTCGAGACGCCCTCGCAAACCGAAATCGTCATCAAGGGCATCGACAAGCAGGCGGTCGGCCAGGTGGCGGCCGAGGTGCGCGCCTATCGCCCGCCGGAGCCCTACAAGGGCAAGGGCGTGCGCTACGCCAACGAGGTCATCGTCATGAAAGAAACGAAGAAGAAGTAAGGGACGCGAACCAATGGACAAGAAGCAGGCGCGTTTGCGCAGGGCCCGCAAAACCCGGGCCAAGATTGCCGAACTCAAGGCGGTGCGCCTCTGCGTGCATCGATCCAATTGCCATATCTATGCGCAGATCATCGGCGAGGGCGGCGCCCGGGTGCTGGCAGCCGCCTCGACGGCCGAAACGGAGGTGCGCAAGCAGGTGCCCAACGGCGGCAACATCGCGGCGGCGACCCTGGTCGGGAAACTGATCGCCGAGCGGGCCAGGACTGCCGGCATCGAGGCGGTCGCCTTCGACCGCTCCGGCTTCATGTACCACGGCCGCGTCAAGGCGCTGGCCGAGGCGGCGCGCGATGGCGGGCTGAAGTTCTAAGCGAGGAAAGTCAATGGCAAAGCCGCAATCGAGAAAACCGCATGCCTCGGAGGAGCGCGACGACGGCCTGCGGGAAAAGATGGTTTCGATCAACCGGGTGACCAAGGTGGTCAAGGGGGGCCGCATCCTCGGCTTCGCCGCGCTGACCGTGGTCGGCGATGGCGACGGCGGCATCGGCATGGGCAAGGGCAAGTCCCGCGAAGTGCCGGTCGCCGTGCAGAAGGCCATGGAAGAGGCGCGCCGCAAGATGGTCAAGATTTCCCTGAAGAACGGCACGCTGCATCATGCCGTGATCGGCGTGCATGGCGCCTCGCGCGTCCTCATGCAGCCGGCCTCGGCCGGCACGGGAATCATCGCCGGCGGCCCGATGCGCGCCGTCTTCGAGGTGATGGGCGTCACCGACATCCTGGCCAAGTGCCTCGGTTCGACCAACCCGTACAACGTCGTCCGCGCGACGCTGGACGGCTTGCGCAGGATGAACACGCCGGCCGAGGTGGCCGTGAAGCGCGGCAAGTCGGTCGAGGAGATCCTGGGGTAAGCCATGGTCGAGAAGAAAGTCAAAGTGACCCTGGTCAAGGGACTCATCGGCACCCGGCAGGACCATCGCGCCACGGTGCGTGGACTCGGGCTGAAGCGCCGCAACCAGACGGTCGAGCTGGTCGACACGCCGGCCGTGCGCGGCATGATCGGCAAGGTCGCCTACCTCGTGAAATGTGAGGACTGAATGGATCTGAACACTCTCAAGCCGGCCGCCGGCGCCAAGCGCGCCCGGCGCCGCGTCGGCCGCGGCATCGGCAGCGGCCTCGGCAAGACGGCCGGCCGCGGCCACAAGGGCCAGACCTCGCGTGCCGGCGGCTTCCACAAGGTCGGCTTCGAGGGCGGCCAGATGCCGCTCGCCCGCCGCCTGCCCAAGCGCGGCTTCAATTCGCTGACGCGCTCGCGCAATGTCGAGCTGCGCCTGTCCGACCTGGAAAGGCTGCCGCTGGAGGAAGTCGACCTGCTGGCGCTGAAGCAGGCCGGCGTCGTCCCGGCCGACGCGCTGTCGGCCAAGGTGATCCTCTCCGGCAAGCTGACGCGGAAGGTCGTGCTGAAGGGCGTCGGCGCGACGCGCGGCGCCAGGGCGGCCATCGAGGCAGCCGGCGGCAGCATCGCGGCGGAGTGACGGGCGGGAAGCGGCCTTGGCCAAAGACATCGCAACTCTCGGCAAGAGCGGCAAGTTCGGCGACCTGAAGCGCCGGCTGCTGTTCCTGCTCGGCGCCCTGGTGGTCTACCGCATCGGCGCCCACATCCCGGTGCCGGGCATCGACCCGGTGCGGCTGGCCGAGCTCTTCCAAGACCAGCAGGGCGGCATCCTCGGCATCTTCAACCTGTTCTCCGGCGGCGCCCTGTCGCGTTTCACGATCTTCGCGCTCGGCATCATGCCCTACATCTCGGCCTCCATCATCATGCAGATGATGGCGGTGGCGGTGCCCTCCCTCGAAGCGCTGAAGAAGGAGGGCGAGGCCGGGCGACGCAAGATCACCCAGTACACGCGCTACGGCACGGTCGGCCTGGCCCTGGTGCAAAGCGTCGGCGTCTCCATCGCCATCGAGTCGCAGGCCGGGCTGGTGATCGACCCGGGCGTCATGTTCCGCATCACCTGCGTGACGACGCTGCTCACCGGCACCATGTTCCTGATGTGGCTGTGCGAGCAGATCACCGAGCGCGGCCTCGGCAACGGCATCTCCATCATCATCTTCGCCGGCATCATCGCCGGCCTGCCGAGCGCGATTGGCGGCCTGCTCGAGCTGGTGCGCACCGGCGCCATGCACGCGCTGACGGCGATCTTCATCATCGCCCTGGTTTTCCTGGTGACCGGCTTCGTCTGCTTCGTCGAGCGCGGCCAGCGCAAGATCCTGGTGAATTACGCCAAGCGCCAGGTCGGCAACAAGATCTACGGCGGGCAGAGCTCGCACCTGCCGCTCAAGCTCAACATGTCGGGCGTCATCCCGCCGATCTTCGCCTCCTCGATCATCCTCTTCCCGGCCACCGTCGCCGGCTGGTTCGGCTCGAGCGAGGGCATGTTCTGGCTGAAGGACATCGCGGCGACGCTGTCGCCGGGCCAGCCGATCTACGTGCTGCTCTACGCGGCGGCCATCGTCTTCTTCTGCTTCTTCTACACTGCCCTGGTCTTCAACTCGAAGGAGACGGCCGACAACCTGAAGAAGAGCGGCGCCTTCGTTCCCGGCATCCGGCCCGGCGAGCAGACGGCCCGCTACATCGACAAGATCCTGATGCGCCTGACGCTGGTCGGCGCGATTTACGTGACCCTGGTCTGCCTGCTGCCGGAATTCCTCATCCTGAAATGGAACGTGCCGTTCTATTTCGGCGGCACCAGCCTGCTGATCATCGTCGTGGTGACCATGGACTTCATGTCCCAGGTGCAGGCCTACGTCATGTCGCACCAGTACGAGAGCCTGCTGAAGAAGGCCAATTTCAAGGGGGCGGGGTTTCCGGGCAGATAGACAGCATGGCCAAGGAAGACGTCATCGAAATGCAGGGGGAGGTGCAGGAGAACCTGCCCAACGCGACTTTCAAGGTTAAGCTCGAGAACGGCCATGTCATTCACGCATTCATTTCGGGCAAGATGCGCATGCACTACATCCGCATCCTGCCGGGAGACAAGGTGACGGTGCAGATGACGCCCTACGATCTGAGCAAGGGCCGCATCACCTTCCGCGCCAAATAAGCAGCACTACGGAGAAACAGCATGAAAGTTCTCGCATCGGTCAAGAAGCTGTGTCGCAACTGCAAGGTCATCCGCCGCAAGGGCGTGGTCCGCATCATCTGCAAGGACCCCCGCCACAAGCAGCGCCAGGGTTGATCAAACAGCGTGATTCGCTTACAATCTACGGTTTCGCTTTTTCTGTGGTGACGAAAGGTCTTCGCTCATGGCCCGTATCGCCGGCATAAACATTCCCAACCACCAGCACACCGCGATCGCCCTGACGGCGATCTTCGGCGTCGGGCGCTCGCGGGCGCGGAAGATCTGCGACACCGCCGGCATCGCGCATGCGACGAAGATCAAGGATCTGACTGACTCGCAGATGGACCGGTTGCGCGAGGAGGTCGGCAAATTCACCATCGAGGGCGACCTGCGCCGCGAGGTGTCGATGAGCATCAAGCGCCTGATGGACCTGGGCTGCTATCGCGGCGTCCGCCATCGCAAAGGCCTGCCCTGCCGCGGCCAGCGCACCCGCACCAACGCCCGCACGCGCAAGGGGCCCCGCAAGGCCATTCGCGCGAGCAAGTAAGGAACCGAAATGGTCACCAAAGCCACCGCCGCCAAGGCGCGCAAGAAGGTCAAGAAGAACGTCGCCGAGGGTATCGCCCATGTGCACGCCTCGTTCAACAACACGATCATCACGATCACCGACCGCCAGGGCAATGCCCTGTCCTGGGCGACTTCGGGCGGAGCCGGCTTCAAGGGCTCGCGCAAGAGCACGCCGTTCGCCGCCCAGGTGGCGGCCGAGCACGCCGGCAAGGCCGCCCAGGAGTGCGGCGTCAAGAACCTGGAAGTGCGCATCAAGGGTCCCGGACCCGGCCGCGAGTCCGCGGTGCGCGCGCTCAATGCCATCGGCATGAAGATCACCAGCATCACCGATATCACGCCGATTCCCCACAATGGCTGCCGTCCGCCGAAAAAGCGCCGGGTCTGAGAGCCAGAGAACATCAGGAGCAGAACCGTGGCCCGCAATCTAGACGCGAAATGCCGCCAGTGCCGCCGGGAAGGCGAAAAGCTTTTCCTCAAGGGCGAGAAGTGCTTCACCGACAAGTGCGCCGTCGAGCGCCGTTCCTACGCGCCCGGCCAGCACGGCCAGAAGTCCGGCCAGCGCCTGTCCGGCTACGGCGTGCAGTTGCGCGAGAAGCAGAAGATCCGCCGCACCTACGGCGTGCTCGAGCGCCAGTTCCGCAAGATTTACGCCGAGGCCGACCGCCGCAAGGGCCAGACCGGCGAGAACCTGCTGCTGCTGCTGGAGAGCCGCCTCGACAACGTCGCCTACCGCATGGGCTTCGGCGCTTCCCGCGCCGAGGCGCGCCAGCTGGTGCGCCACAACGGCGTGCTGGTGAACGGCAAGCGGGTGAACATCCCCTCCTTCGACCTGCGCCCCGGCGACACGGTGGAGCTGGCCGAGAGGACGCGCGGTCATCTGCGCGTCAAGGCCGCCCTGGAGGCAGCCGAGTCGCGCGGCTTTCCGGAGTGGATCGAGGTCGACACCAAGGCCGGCAAGGGCGTCTTCAAGGCGCACCCGGCGCGCACCGACCTGCCGGCGACGATCAACGAAAGCCTGATCGTCGAACTGTATTCGCGCTAACCCGGCGACTTGCCGGCGCAACGTCTCAGAAGGGAACCAGATGCAAGCGACTTCGCTGCTGAAACCGCGCATCATCGATGTGCAAACCCTCTCCCCGGTGCACGCCCGCGTCGTCATGGAACCGTTCGAGCGCGGCTACGGCCATACGCTCGGCAACGCCCTGCGTCGCATCCTGCTCTCGTCGATGCCCGGCTCGGCGCCGACCGAAGTGACCATCGAAGGCGTCCTGCACGAGTACTCGACGCTGGACGGCGTGCGCGAGGACGTGGTCGACCTGGTCCTCAACCTGAAGGGCGTCGTCCTCAAGATGCACAATCGCGGCGAGGCGCTGCTGAGCCTCTCCAAACAGGGCGAGGGGGTCGTCACGGCCGGCGACATCGAGGCCGGCCACGACATCGAGATCGTCAATCCCGACCACGTCATCGCCAATCTCGCCCCCGGCGGCAAGCTGGACATGCAGATCAAGGTCGAAAGTGGCCGCGGCTACGTGCCGGCCAATGCCCGCCCGCAGAGCGGCGAGACCAAGGCCATCGGCCGCGTCATGATCGACGCCTCGTTCAGCCCGGTGCGCCGCGTCGCCTACACGGTCGAGTCGGCCCGCGTCGAGCAGCGCACCGACCTGGACAAGCTGATCATGGACATCGAGACGAATGGCGCCATCGACCCGGAAGAGGCGATCCGCTACGCCGCCCGCGTGCTGATGGAGCAGCTGGCGGTCTTCGCCGACCTCGAGGGCACGCCGGTCACCGTCGAGTCGCCGCGCCCGAGCCAGGTCGATCCGATCCTGCTGCGCCCGGTCGACGACCTCGAGCTGACGGTGCGCTCGGCCAACTGCCTCAAGGCGGAGAACATCTACTACATCGGCGACCTGATCCAGCGCACCGAGACGGAACTGCTGAAGACGCCGAACCTGGGGCGCAAGTCGCTCAACGAGATCAAGGAAGTGCTCGCCTCGCGCGGCCTCACCCTCGGCATGAAGCTCGAGAACTGGCCGCCGCTGGGCCTGGAGAAGTTGTCGTAAGCGACAGGAAGAGGACTAGGGGAATCCAATGCGCCACCGTCACGGCCTCCGCAAACTGAATCGCACCAGCAGCCACCGCCTGGCCATGCTGCGCAACATGACCAATTCGCTGCTGCTCCACGAGTCGATCAAGACGACCCTGCCGAAGGCGAAGGAGCTGCGCCGCGTCGTCGAGCCGATGATCACGCTCGGCAAGAAGCCGTCTCTGGCCAACCGCCGCTTGGCCTTCGATCGCCTGCGCGACCGCGACATGGTGAGCAAGCTGTTCGACGAGCTGGGCCCGCGCTTCGCCAGCCGCAACGGCGGCTACCTGCGCATCCTCAAGTTCGGCTTCCGCCAGGGAGACAACGCGCCGATGGCGCTGGTCGAGCTGGTGGATCGGCCGGCGCCGGCGGCTGAATCGGCGCCCGCAGCCGAATAGCAGCCTCTTCCCGCATGCAACAAGGCCCGCTTCGGCGGGCCTTGCCGTTTCCCGGCCGGCTGCTAAGCTGGCGCCATGGATCTCTCCCGCTTTCCCCGCGCCGCGCTGGCCCGCCTGCCGACGCCGATCGAGCCGCTGGCGCGGCTGTCGGCCCACCTCGGCGGTCCGCGGCTCTGGGTCAAGCGCGACGATCTCACCGGCCTCGGCCTTGGCGGCAACAAGCTGCGCAAGCTCGAGTTCCTGCTCGGCGAGGCGCGTGCGCAGGGCGCCGACACGGTGCTGACCGTCGGCGCCCTGCAATCGAACCACGCCCGGCAGACCGCGGCGGCATGCGCGCGGCTGGGCCTCGACTGCGAGCTCGTCCTGCGGCAAAGCAGCCACGCCAGCGAGGCCTACCTGGGAAACGGCAACGTGCTGCTCGACCGGCTGTTCGGCGCGCGCCTGCACCTGCTGCAGGCGGAGCAGAGCCGCGAGGAGGCGATGGCGGCGCGGGCCGGGGCCTTGCGCGCGGCGGGACGGCGGCCGTACTGCATCCCGGTGGGCGGCAGCTGCGGCCTCGGCAACCTCGGCTACGCCGCCTGCGCCGGCGAGATCCTGGCGCAGGCGCGCGAGCTGAGCCTGCGCTTCACCGCCGTCGTCGTCGCCACCGGCAGCGGCGGCACGCAGGGCGGCCTGCTGGCGGGCATGGCCCGGAAGAGAGGCATGCCGGTGATCGGCATCGCCGTCGAGGGGACCCGCGCCGAGCAGGCGGCGCTGGCGGTCGAGCAGGCGGCCGAGACGCTGCGCCTGCTCGGCGCGGAAAGCCGGCCGGCCGTCGTGGCGGCCGAGGTGCTGGACGACTTCGTCGGTCCGGGCTACGCGCGGCCGACCGGGGAGATGCGCGAGGCGCTGCGGCTGGCGGCGCGCTTCGAGGGGCTGGTGCTCGACCCGGTGTATACCGGCAAGGCCTTCGCCGGCCTCATGGCCCTGGCGCGCAGCAGCCGCTTCACCCGCGACGACGCCTTGCTCTTCGTGCACACCGGCGGCCAGCCGGGCCTGTTCGGTTATCCCGAAGCGGTCTAGGCGCGAGAGCGTTGCCAGCGGCCGCCGCTCAGCCGGCGGGCAGACGCAGGGTGTAGCCGCCGGACTTCTCGTCACGCTGCAACTCGAGCAGCTTGCGCGACTGGGCTTCCTCGAGCAGCTCGCTGAAGGACTTGAAGCCGTAGTAGGATTCGGTGAAGCCCGGCTTGCGGCGCTTCAGCGCCTGCTTGACCATCGAGCCCCAGATCGGCTCGCCGGCGCCGCGCTCGGCGGCCAGCGCCTCGACGGTCTCCAGCGCCAGGTCGAGCGCTTCCTGCCGTCGCTCCTCGGCCTCGGCCGGCTCGCTGCCGGCCTTCTTCGGCGCCGCCTTCGGCTTCGCCGGCCTTTTCTTCGCCGCGCGCCTCTTCGTCTCCTCCTCGCGAACCAGGTCGTCGTAGTAGATGAACTCGTCGCAGTTGGCAATGAGCAGGTCCGAGGTGGACTTCTTGACGCCGACGCCGATCACCTGCTTGTCGTTCTCGCGCAGCTTGGAGACCAGCGGCGAGAAGTCCGAGTCGCCGCTGATGATGACGAAGGTGTCGACGTGCGACTTGGTGTAGCACAGGTCGAGGGCGTCGACCACCAGGCGGATGTCGGCCGAGTTCTTGCCGGACTGGCGCACGTGGGGGATCTCGATCAGCTCGAAGGCGGCCTCGTGCATCGGCGCCTTGAAGTCCTTGTAGCGCGCCCAGTCGCAGTAGGCCTTCTTGACGACGATGCTGCCCTTCAACAGCAGGCGCTCGAGCACCTTGCGGATGTCGAAGCGCTCGTATTGCGCTTCCTGCACGCCGAGGGCGACGTTCTCGAAATCGCAGAACAGCGCCATGTTGCGGGTTTCGTTGTGGGCCATGGGGGCTCCCTGTCGGTTGCGTGGCGGGCGCTCCGGCTCAGGCCGGCAGCGGCTCGGCTTCCTCCTCCTGCTGCTGCAGCGCCCACATCTGAGCGTAGAGGCCGCCGCGCTCGAGCAGCACGCGGTGGGTGCCGCGCTCGGCGATGCGGCCGCCTTCCAGCACGAGGATCTCGTCGGCGTTCATGACGGTGGACAGGCGGTGGGCGATGACCAGCGTGGTGCGGCCGACGCTGATGCGGTCGAGCTCGCCCTGGATCGCCTTCTCGGACTGCGAGTCGAGCGCCGAGGTGGCCTCGTCGAAGACCAGGATCGGCGGGTTCTTCAGCAGCGCGCGGGCGATGGCGACGCGCTGCTTCTCGCCGCCGGAGAGCTTGAGGCCGCGCTCGCCGACGCGCGTCTCATAGCCGTCGGGCAGCGCCGTGACGAAGTCGTGGATGTGGGCGGCCTGGGCGGCGGCGATCACTTCCTCGCGGCTGGCCTGCGGCCGGCCGTACTGGATGTTGTAGAAGATGCTGTCGTTGAACAGCACCGTGTCCTGCGGCACGATGCCGATGGCGGCGCGCAGGCTGGCCTGGGTCAGGCGGCGGATGTCGCGGCCGTTCACGCGCACGGCGCCCGACTGCACGTCGTAGAAGCGGAACAGCAGCCGCGCCAGGGTCGACTTGCCCGAGCCGGAGTGGCCGACCACCGCCAGGGTGCCGCCGGCGGGGATGCTGAAGTCGACGTCGAAGAGGATCTGCCGCCTCGCCTCGTAGCCGAAGTCGACATGCTCGAAGCGCACCGCGCAGGGGCCGGGCGCCAGGGGGACGGCGCCGGGGGCGTCGGCGATCTCGCGCTGCTCGGCCTTCAGCACGAACATGCGCTCGATGTCGGTCAGGGCCTGGCGGATCTCGCGATAGAGCACGCCGAGCCAGTTGAGCGGGATGTAGAGCTGCATCAGCAGGCCGTTGACCAGCACGATGTCGCCGACGGTCATGGCGCCGGCGGCGACGCCGACCGCGGCGCGCCACATGATCAGGGTCACCGTGCCGGCGATGATGGCGGCCTGGCCGAGGTTGAGGACGGAGAGCGAGACCTGGCTCCGCACCTGGGCAGACTCCCAGCGCTGCATCTGCCGGTCGTAGCGCTGCGCCTCGTATTCCTCGTTGTTGAAGTACTTCACCGTCTCGTAGTTGAGCAGGCTGTCGATGGCGCGCGAGTTGGCCGCCGAGTCGATCTCGTTTACCTCGCGCCGCAGCCGCGTGCGCCAGTTGGTCAGCAGCACGGTGAATGTGACGTAGACGACCAGGGCGACGACGGTGATCAGGGCGAAGCTGGCCTCGTAGCGGGCGCCGAGGATGCCGATCACCAGGCCGACCTCGACCACGGTCGGCAGGATGCTGTAGATGGTGTAGCTGATCAGCGTGCCGATCGAGCGCGTGCCGCGCTCGATGTCGCGCGTCAGGCCGCCGGTCTGCCGCTCGAGGTGGAAGCGCAGCGACAGCGCGTGCAGGTGGCGGAACACCTGCAGGGCGATGTTGCGCACCGCCTGCTGTGTGACGCGGGTGAACAGCAGCTCGCGCAGCTCGGTGAACAGCGACATCGAGAAGCGCAGCAGGCCGTACATCGCCAGCAGGGCGAGCGGCACGACGAGGGCGGTCTGGCCCGGCGGCTTCTCCGCCGTGAAGGCGTCGACGATCTCCTTGAAGACGACCGGCACGCCGACGTTGGCGGCCTTGGCGCCGATGAGGCAGGCCAGCGCGAACAGCACCCGCCACTTGTAGGCCCACAGGTAGGGCAGCAGGTTGCGGACGGTCTGCCAGTCATGCCGCTGGCCGTCAGCGGGGGCGGGCAGCGAGTTGGGAGAGTAGGTGCGACGCATCGTTCAATTCTAAACTTGGTTACCAATGACTCTCAGCCAACGTTACGAACCGATACGGCATTGGCGGCGTGAGCGCCGCGGCGGCGCCCAAGCGACCGATCATGCCGGCCAGGTCGAAGCGCCGGTTGAAGCGGTACGCGAATTCGGCGAGGTAG
>CAUJIV010000033.1 GCA_963205435.1 Pseudomonadota bacterium | reverse complement strand
CTGATCCGCTTCTACCACCGCCTGCTGATGAATGCCGCCAAGGGAGAGACGCCATGAACGAACAGGTCCTGCTGGCGATCAACGGCGCCGTCGCCACCCTGACCCTGACCCGGCCGAAGGCGCTGAACGCCCGCGGCCTCGAGATGGGGCGCGCGCTGCTGGCGCGCGCCGAGGAGCTGCAAAAGGCCGAGGGCATCAGGGCAGTGATCCTCGCCGGCGCCGGCGAGCACTTCATGGCCGGCGGCGACATCAAGGAATTCAACGCCATCCTCGCCGAGGCGCCGCCGGCGCGCGACCGCGCCTTCCGCGAGCTGATCGCCGGCCTGATCAACCCGGCGGTGGAGATCCTGCGCGGGCTGCCGGCGCCGGTGATCGGCAAGATCCGCGGCGCCTGCGCCGGCTTCGGCTTCTCGCTGCTGGCCGGCTGCGACCTCGCCGTGGCCGCCGACAACGCCTATTTCACCAGCGGCTACGCGCTGCTCGGCATCACGCCGGACGGCGGCGGCACCTGGTACCTGCCGCGCCTGGTCGGCATGAAGAAGGCGATGGAGCTGACGCTGCTGGCCGAGCGCATCGGCGCCGCGGAAGCGCAGTCGCTCGGGCTGGTCAACCGCGTCGTGCCGGCGGCCGAGCTGGATGAGGCCGTCGCGGCGCTGGCGGCGCGCCTCGCCGCGGGTCCGGCGCTGGCCCATGCCAATGCCAAGCGCCTGCTCGGCCGCGCGCTGGGCGCGACCCTCGCCGACCAGCTGGCCGAAGAGGCGGTCTCCTTCGGCCAGTGCAGCGCCACCGGGGATTTCGCCGAGGGCGTCGGCGCCTTCATCGAGAAGCGCAAGCCGGCCTTCAAGGGAGGCTGAGCCGCTGCGCGAGGCGGCCGAGCAGCTCGTGCAGGGCGGCGCGCGCATTGCGCAGCTCCTCCGCATTCGGCAGCAGGCCCTCCAGCCACGATCGCGGCGTCGCGGCGTAGCCGGTCGGCGCGGCGATCGTTTCGACGCCTGCGGCGGCGAACTCGGCCTGCGCGCGGCGCACGCCGTCCCGGGCCAGCAGCGGCGCGCTGAAGCGCGCGTTCTCGCGCGTGTCGCGCGAGCGCTCCTCGACCCAGCGCACGCGCGCGCCGAATTCCCCTTCCAGCACCGCCTGCATGGCGCGAGCCTCCGGCCGGCCGCCGAAGGGCGCGCCGCCGCTCGCCAGCAGCGGCAGGCCGGTCTCGCGCTGCAGGCGCGAGGCGAAGCGCAGACGCTCCAGGGTGCGGGCATTGACCGTGTCCTCGCCGTATTCCGGCGCGGCGAGGATGCTGCCGCCGCCGAGGACGACGATGGCCTGCGCCTCGCGCGCCGAGGCGGCGGAAAGGGGCGGCGCGTCCTCGATGGTAGCGAGCAGCGGCCGCGTCAGCGCCGGCGTCGCCAGCAGCCAGAGCGCGGCGAGGCCGCCCCAGGCGAGGGCCCGGCCGGCGCGCGGCCGCCGCCGCATCAGCAGCAGGCCGGCCGGCGGCAGGACCAGCGCGGCGAGGAGCTTCTTCAGCAGGAACACGGCAGTCGCGGCCGCGCGGTGCCTGCCCTAGCCGGCGATCCGGCGCAGCAGGGCGCGGCTGGCCATGCGCAGGCGCTGCGCCAGCGGGAAGCGCTTGAAGTTGGTCTTGACGACGCCGGCGGTGAAGGCGGTGCGCTTTGAATAATCGATGTTGACATCGACGATCACCGGGCGGCCGGCGGCGGCGCGGCGGCGCGCTTCCGACATGGTGGCGGCGATGGCGGCATCGTCCTCCATGCGCAGCCAGTCGGCGCCGGTGGCGAGCGCGACGCCCTCCAGGCTGAGCGGGCCGAGGCGGCTGCAGGGCGTGCGATTGTAGGGAATCTTCTGCGCCTGGGCGATTTGCGACAGGGCGCCGTCGTTGAAGACGTAATAGACGATGCCCAGCTCCTCGCGGGCGGCGGTGAGGATTTCCATGCAGGTCATCATGAAGGCGCCGTCGCCGACGATGGAGAAGACCTCGCGCCGCGGCTGCGCCAGCTTGGCGCCGATGGCCGCCGGCACGGCATAGCCCATGCAGTTGAAGTCGGTCGGCAGGATCAGGGCGCGCGGCGCGTGCACCGGGAACAGCTCGGCGGCGAGGAAGGTGTGGTTGCCGTCGTCCACCGTGGCGATGGCGTCGTCCGGCATCTGCCGGCGCAGCTCGTCGAAGAAGCGCGCCGGGTTCACGCGGCCGCCGCCGTCGTGGGCGAGCCATTCCGCGCGCCAGGCCTGCTTGTCGCGGCGGATCTGCTCCTGCGGCCCTTCGCTCGCCGGCCGCGGCGCGCCGCGCTCGTGCAGGACCAGGGCCAGCTCGCCGAGCACGGCGGCGGCATCGCCGGCGAGCGCCACCGCCGCCGGCCAGTTGCGGTCGAACACCTCGGGATTGATGTCGATGTGCACCAGGTTGGCCGGCACCGGCGTGCCGAAGCTGCCGGTGGCCAGCTCGCCGAAGCGGGTGCCGACGGCGAGCAGGGCGTCGCAGCCGGCGAAGGCGTTCCTCGCGGCGGGCACGGCGTGCGGGCCGAAGCTGAAGCCGGCGTGCAGGGGATGGTTGTGCGGGAAGGCCGACTGGCCTTGCAGCGTGGTGGCCACCGGCGCCTGGAGGAATTCGGCGATGTCGACGAGCTGGGCCAGGGCGTCGACGGCGCCCCAGCCGACGAACAGGCCGGGCCGCTTCGCCGCCAGCAGCAGCGCGGCGGCGCGCTCGATGTCGGCCGGCGCCGGCAGGCGCGGCGGCGGCGGCGAGGCGAAGGCCGAGAGGTCGCCGACCTCGCCGGGCATCAGCTGCAGGTCGACCGGCAGCTCGACGAAGGCCGGCCCGGGCGTGCCGCTCGTGGCGATGCGCCAGGCCTCGAAGATCGCCGGCACCACCTCGGCGTGCGAGCGAACGCGGAAGGTGGCCTTGGTCAGCGGCTTCATGAAGGCGTGCTGGTCGATCTCGTGCAACTGGTAGCGCTTGTCGAGGTCGCCGCGGATGCCGCCGCTGATGACCAGCATCGGCACGCCGGCGAGCAGCGCCTCGGCGATGCCGCTGGCCGCGTGGGTGAGCCCCGCCGCCGGCACGACGACCAGCGTGCCGACCGTGCCGCCGACGCGGCTGACGGCGTCGGCGATGAAGGCGGCGCCGCCCTCGTGGGTGACCAGCACCGGCGTGATCGATTCCGAGCGGTCGAGCTCGTCGTAGAGCTCGGTGTTCTGCACGCCGGGAATGCCGAAGGTGAATCTGACGCCGAGCTGCTCGAGCGCATGGACGGCGAGCCAGGCCGCGGTCTTTTTCATAGGGATCTTCCCATCGATTGGCCGGCGAGGCGGCCGGAGAGGATGCAGCCGCCGAGGAAGCCGCCCTCGAGGGCACGCAGGCCGTGCATGCCGCCGCCGCCGAAGCCGGCCGCCTCGCCGGCCGCCCACAGGCGCGCCAGCGGCTCGCCGCCGGGGCCGAGCACGCGGCTGTCGAGGTCGGTCTGGATGCCGCCGAGGCTCTTGCGGCTGATGATGTGCTCGCGGATGGCGATCAGCGGCAGCGCCCCGTGGTCGAGGATGGGCGCCCGCCGGCAGGTGCGCAGGCGGTCGCCCTTCCAGCGGCGCAGCAGGTCGATGCGGCGCAGCTGCTCGTCCTCGGCGGCGTCGCCGCGCCGCACTTCGGCGTCCCAGCGGCCGACCGCCTCGCCGAGCAGCTCGAGCTCCACCGCGCGGTCGCCCTGCAGCGCGTTCATCTTCTCGACGAGCGCCGGCAGGCTGCCGGCGGCGACGACGTCCTCGCACTTCGCCAGCAGGGTGTCGACCAGCCAGCGGTTGCCGAGAAGGAGGTCGCGCAGGAAGGCCAGCCGCCTGCGCTCGCGGATCGAGGGATTGAACTCGGCGCCCGAGACGGCCAGTTCCTTCAGCGCGATGCGGCGGTTGAGGATCTGCCAGGAGTACTGCCGCTCGGTGGCGCAGACGCGGGTGACGAGGTCGCGCGTGTCGAAGCCGGTCAGCAGCGGCGGCATGAAGCGGCGGCCCTGCCAGTCCACCCACAGCGCCGAGCGCGGCGGCACCACCGAGAGGCCGTGGCCGGGCTTGCGCGGCTGCCAGTGGCGAACGCCGGCGGCGTAGTCCCACATGCGGTCGAGATGAGTCAGGCGGCCGCCGCGGAGGGCGACGGCGTCGTGCAAAAGCCCGTCGGCGAACTTGTGCGAGCCGTTGAGCAGGGTCGGCGGCGGCGAGCGCCAGTCGGCGTGCCAGTGCCGGCGGGCCCTGGAGAGGTCGCCGCCGTTGATGCCGCCGGCGGCGACGAGGAGGGCTTCGCCGAAGGCCTCGAACGGCTCGCCGCCGTCTTCCAGCGCGCCATGGCAGCCGTCGACCTGGCCGGCGCGGGTGGAGAGGCCCTCGACGCGGTGGCCGAAGCGCAGCGCCAGCTTCGCGGCGTTGCGGTGGCCGCGCAAGTGGCCGATCAGGCGTGCCGCCAGTTCCTGCCCGGTGCCCCAGACGATGTGGAAGCGCGGCACGGAGTTGCCGCCGCTGCCGCTGCCGCGCTCGATCCAGTGCGGCACCGGAATGAAGCCGATGCCGTGGCGCTTGAGCCAGGCGTAGACCTCGTCGTGGCAGCGCTCGGTGTACGCCTCGGCCCAGCGGCGCGGCCAGTGGTCCTCGGCGCCGAATTCGGCGAAGGCGCACCAGTCGGCGAAGGCCCGCGCCGGGGAGTCCTCGATGCCGTTCTTTTTCTGCTCGCGGCTGCCGACGACAAAGATGCCGCCGAAGCTTTCCTTCGCCAGCCCGCCGAAATTCTCCTCGGCGTCGCGGTCGATGAGGGTGACGCTGCGGCCGGCTTCGAGCAGTTCCAGCGCGGCGCAGATGCCGGCCAGCCCGCCGCCGATGACGACGGCGTCGCTCCTGTAGGTTCGCATGGCGTTTCCTCCGTCGCGCGCGGCCTTGTTCCGGCCGCCCGCCAGACGCAAGCATAGCCCAGGCGCGCCGGCGTGGCGACAGGCCGCCGGACGGCGGCGGCGCGGCCTCGCCTGCTGCTGGCATAATGGGGGGCGTAGACGACGGCGCCCCTTCCATGCCCGACAGGAAATTCGGCTTCGAAACCCTCTGCCTGCACGCCGGCGGCCAGCCCGACGCGGCGACCGGCGCGCGCGCCGTGCCGATCTACCAGACCACCTCCTTCGTCTTCGACTCGGCCGACCACGCCGCCAGCCTGTTCAACCTGCAGACCTTCGGCAACGTCTATTCGCGCATCTCGAACCCGACGGTGGCGGTGCTCGAGGAGCGCATCGCCGCGCTCGAGGGCGGCCGCGCCGGCCTGGCCGCCGCCACCGGGCAGTCGGCGCAGACGGTGGCCCTGCTCACGCTGTGCGAGGCGGGCGACCACGTCGTCGCCGCCGGCACGCTCTACGGCGGCACCTATTCGCAGCTCGGCTTCAATTTCCGCAAGCTCGGCATCGAGACGACCTTCGTCGACCCCGACGAGCCGGAGAATTTCCGCCGCGCCCTGACGCCGAGGACGAAATGCCTCTACGCCGAGACCATCGGCAACCCGCGCGGCAACGTGCTCGACATCGCCGCCGTCGCCGCCATCGCGCGCGAGGCCGGCCTGCCGCTGCTGGTGGACAACACTTTCGCCTCGCCGTATCTGTGCCGGCCGATCGAGCACGGCGCCGACATCGTCCTGCACTCGGCGACCAAGTTCATCGGCGGCCACGGCACCACCATGGGCGGGCTGATCGTCGAGTCCGGCAGGTTTCCCTGGGACAACGGCAAGTTCCCGCAGATGACCGAGCCCTCGCGGGGCTACCACGGCGTGCGCTTCTACGAGACCTTCGGCGACTTCGGCTTCACCATGCGCGCCCGCTTCGAGACCCTGCGCACGCTGGGGCCGGCGCTCTCGCCGCTCAACGCCTGGCTGCTGCTGCAGGGGCTGGAGACGCTGCATGTCCGCATGGAGCGGCACGTCGCCAACGCCCAGGCGGTGGCCGAGTTCCTCGCCGACCACCCGCGCGTCGCCTGGGTGAGCCACGCCGGGCTGCCCGCCAGCCCCTACCACGCGCTGGCGCGCAAGTACCTGCCGAAGGGCGCCGGCTCGATCTTCACCTTCGGCATCAAGGGCGGCCGGCCGGCGGGGGAGAAGTTCATCGAGGGCGTGCAGTTCCTCTCGCACCTGGCCAACGTCGGCGACGCCAAGACGCTGGTGATCCACCCGGCGTCGACCACCCACCGCCAGCTCTCCGAGGAGGAGCAGCGCCAGGCCGGCGTCTCGCCCGACATGATCCGCCTGTCGATTGGCCTCGAGACGCTCGACGACATCCTCTGGGACATCGACCAGGCGCTGGCGAAGAGCGCCTAGGGAGCGGAGCATGGAATTCTTCGAGAACTTCGGCCTGCGCGAGATGGTGATCGGCACCGCCGCCCTGCTCGGCGTCTACGCCGGCTTCATCATCATGCGCCTGGCGCGCCTGTCACGCCCGCGCCCGCCCGAGTCGGTCTGGAAGCAGGACCCGGGCGTGTTCGGCGAGCAGGTCGTGAAGAGCGGCATCGAGGCGGAACTCGAGGAGTTGCGCGGCGAAGTGGCGGCGCTGAAGGAACGGATTGGCCTGCTCGAGGCGGCGCGCAACGTCTCGCCGCAATACGGCGAGGCGGTGGCGCTGGCGCAAAAAGGCCTGGATGCGCAGCAGATCGCCGAGCGCTGCGACATCTCGGTGGCGGAGGCCGAGATGGTCTGCGCCCTGAGCCGGGCGAGGACGGAGCAGCCGTGACGGGGGAGGAAACATGAGCGCGACGGAACAGGACCAGGAGGAACTCAAGCGCAAGCTGCTGCGCCGCGTCGGCATCGCCGGCGTGCTCATCGCCCTCCTGCTCGGGGCGCTGGCCCTGCTCGAGGACGTGCTGGTCGACAAGCCGGCGCCGCCGGCGGAAGTGGCCACTGCCGCGCCAGCCGCGCCGGCCGCCGCGGAAGGCGTGGCGAAGGACGAGGCCGCGGAAGAAGCGGTCAAGGAGGAAACGCCGCCGGAGCAGAAGCCGGATGAGGCGCAGGCGCAGGGGCCGGAAGCGCCGGCGCAGAAGGAGCAGGAGGCGCCGCGCGCCGAGCCGGAAAAGACCGAGACGCCGCTGGCGCCGGCGCCCGAGCCGAAGGCGGCCCAGCGCGTGACCATCACGGCCCCGGTGCCGGCGCCCGAGCCGAAGGCGTCAGTGGCGGCAAAGGGCGCACCCGCAACGTCCGGAGTGAATGCCGCGCCCGCCGGCGACATCGGCCGCAGCTTCCGCGTGCAGATGGGCGTGTTCACCAGCGCCGCGCATGCCGAGGACCTGCACGCCCGGCTGGAGAAGAGCGGCATCCCGTCCTACATCGAGACGCGCGTGCAGGTCGGCCCGTTCAAGACGCAGAAGGAGGCCGAAGCCGCGCGGCGCCAGTTGAAGGCGCTCGGCCTCGGCCCCGGCCTGCTGATTCCGCCGCAGAAACGCTGACAGGAGGGCAGACGCCATGAGCAGGAAGATGATCATCGCCACCGAAAACGCGCCGGCCGCCATCGGTCCCTATTCGCAGGCCGTGCGCAGCGGCAACCTCGTCCACCTCTCCGGCCAGATCGGCCTCGACCCGGCCACCATGGAGATGGCGCAGGGCATCGACACGCAGATCGCCCAGGTGCTGGCCAACCTGAAGGCGGTCGCCGCGGCGGCCGGCGGCTCGCTCGCCGACGCCGTCAAGCTCACCGTCTATGTCACCGACCTCGGCAATTTCGCGCGGGTGAACGAGGCCATGGCGCAGGCCTTCGCCCAGCCCTATCCGGCGCGCTCGACGGTGCAGGTGGCGGCGCTGCCGCGCGGCGCCCTGGTCGAGATCGACGCGGTGCTCGCGCTGGAGTGAGCGCGCCGGCGCCGCCGCCCGGCGCCGCGCCGGCCCTCGCCGCCAGGCTGGCCCAGCTCGGCCTGCGCACGCCGGCCGACTTGGTTCTCCATTTGCCCCTGCGCTACGAGGATGAGACCCGGCTCACCGCCATCGCCGGCCTGCAACCCGGTCAGCCGGCCCAGGTCGAGGCCGAGGTCGTCGAGGCCACCGTGCAATTCAGGCCGCGACGCCAGCTGGTGGTGCGCGTGCGCGACGCCAGCGGCGAGCTGGCGCTGCGCTTCCTCAATTTCTACGCCAGCCAGCAAAAGCAGCTTGCCGCCGGCCGCCGCCTGCGCATCTTCGGCGAGGCGCGCGGCGGCTTCCTCGGCGACGAGATGGTGCACCCGCGCTACCGCGTCGTCGGCGAGGGCGAGCCGCTGCCGGCGGCGCTGACGCCCGTCTATCCGGCCACGGCCGGCCTGTCGCAGACAGCGCTGAGGAAGCACATCGACCGCGCGCTGGCGGAGGCCGACCTCGGTGAGACACTGCCCGAGCCGCTGCGGCGCAAGCTCGGCCTGGCGCCCTTCGCCGACAGCGTGCGCCTGCTGCACCATCCGCCGGCGGCCGCGGCGGCGGCAGAGCTGTCCGATCGCGATCATCCAGCCTGGCGGCGTATCAGGTTCGACGAGCTGCTGGCGCAGCAGCTCTCGCTGCGGCGGGCGCACGCGGCGCGCCGCGCCCGCAGCGCGCCGCCGCTGCCGGCGCGGGACGGCCTGGCGAAGCGGCTGCTCGCCGCGCTGCCCTTCCGGCTCACCGCCGCGCAGCAGCGCGTCTGGCGCGAGATCTCCGGCGAGCTCGGCCAGCCGCACCCGATGCAGCGCCTGCTGCAGGGGGACGTCGGCAGCGGCAAGACCGTCATCGCCGCCCTGGCCATGCTGCAGGCGGTAGACAGCGGCTACCAGGCGGCGCTGATGGCGCCGACCGAGATCCTCGCCGAGCAGCACTGGCGCAAGCTCTCGCAGTGGCTGGCGCCGCTCGGCCTCGACATCGCCTGGCTCTCCGGCAGCCTGAAGAAGAAGGAGAAGGCGGCGGCGGTCGAGGCGATCTCCTCGGGCCGCGCGCCGCTCGCCATCGGCACCCACGCCCTGATCGAGGAGGCGGTCGACTTCTCCCGCCTCGGCCTCGCCATCATCGACGAGCAGCACCGCTTCGGCGTGCGCCAGCGGCTGAGCCTGCGCCAGTAGGGCGCGAACCCGCACCAGCTGATGATGTCGGCGACGCCGATCCCGCGCACTCTCGCCATGAGCTATTACGCCGACCTCGACGTCTCGGTCATCGACGAGCTGCCGCCGGGGCGCAAGCCGGTGCTGACCAAGCTGGCGGCGGAGACGCGCCGCGACGAGGTCGTCGCGCGCATCCGCGCCGCCTGCGGCGAAGGGCGCCAGGCCTACTGGGTGTGCCCGCTCATCGAGGAGAGCGAGAAGCTGCAGCTGCAGACGGCGGTGGACACCTTCGAGCGGCTGCGCGCCGAGCTGCCGGAGCTCGCCGTCGGCCTGGTGCACGGCCGCCTCAGGAGCGAGGAGAAGGCCGCCGTGATGGACGCCTTCGCCGCCGGAAGGGTGCAGCTCCTCGTCGCCACCACGGTGATCGAGGTCGGCGTCGACGTCGCCAACGCCTCGCTGATGGTGATCGAGCACGCCGAGCGCTTCGGCCTGTCGCAGCTGCACCAGCTGCGCGGCCGGGTCGGGCGCGGCGCCGACGACTCGGCGTGCATCCTGCTCTACGCGCGGCCGCTCGGCGAGACGGCGCGGGCGCGGCTGAAGGCGATCTACGAGAGCGCCGACGGCTTCGAGATCGCCCGCCAGGACCTGCGGCTGCGCGGGCCGGGCGAATTCCTCGGCAGCCGGCAGAGCGGCGTGCCGCTGCTGCGCTACGCCGACCTCGAGGCCGACGCCGACCTGCTGGCGGCGGCGCGCGAGACCGCCGAGCGCATGCTGCGCGAGTTTCCCGAGGCCGCCGAGCGCCACGTCGAGCGCTGGCTGGGCGGGCGGCGGGAAATGCTCAAAGTGTAGAATTTGCCCATGCCGGAACCCAGCCTGCGCCAGAGCATCGACGCCTACGGGCGGCTGATGCGGCTCGACAAGCCGATCGGCACGCTGCTGCTGCTGTGGCCGACGCTGTGGGCGCTGTGGATCGCCGCCGACGGCGCGCCGCGCCTCGACATCGTCTTCATCTTCGCGCTGGGCACGCTGCTGATGCGCTCGGCCGGCGTCGTCATGAACGACTACGCCGACCGCCGCTTCGACCCGCATGTCGAGCGCACGCGGGAGCGGCCGCTGGCGGCCGGCACGGTCAGCGAGCGCGAGGCGCTGTGGCTGGCGGCCGCCGTCACGCTGGCCGCCTTCCTCATCATCCTGCCGCTCAACAGGCTGGTGTGGGCGCTGGCCGTCGTGGCGCTGTTCCTCGCCGCCAGTTATCCGCTGACCAAGCGCTTCCTCGCCGTGCCGCAGGCCTACCTCGGCGTCGCCTTCGGCTTCGGCATCCCGATGGCCTTCGCCGCCGTGCAGGGCAGCGTGCCGCCGCTCGCCTGGGTCATGCTGCTGGCGAACATCTTCTGGGCTGTCGGCTACGACACCTGCTATGCCATGGTGGACCGCGACGACGACCTGAAGATCGGCATCCGCACCTCGGCCATCACCTTCGGCCGCTTCGACGTGGCGGCGGTGATGGCGGCCTATGCCGCCACGCTGGCGATCCTCGCCTGGGTCGGCGCCCGGGCCGGGCGCGGCATCTTCTTCCACGCCGGACTTGCGGTGGCGGCGGCGATGATGCTGCGCCACGGCTGGTGGATCCGCCGCCGCGAGCGCCAGCCCTGCTTTCGCGCCTTCATGGACAACAACTGGGTCGGCGCGGCGATCTTCATCGGCCTGTTCGTCGACTACGCGCTGCGCTCCGGCCGCTGGCCTACCTTCTAGCCGCGTCGAGCGGCGCCAAGCCCTTGCAGTCCGGCCCGAGCCAGGTCATCTGCGACTCGCTCTGCATGATGTGGCGGCCGCGCGCGTCGGTCAGGGTCATGTCGAGGCGCGAGTGCATGGTGTTGCCGGAGAAGGTGTTCTCGCCCTTGCCGGCCGTGTGGCTGCCGTCCCTGCGGCAGTCGAATTCGAAGCGGACGGTGTTGCCGCTGCGGCTGACCCGGGTCGTCCGGCACTGGCCTTCGGGATCGACCATCGGCTCGTCGCGCGCCGCCATCTCCTTGCTGATGCACACGCGCGTGGCGCCCGGCGCGGCGCCCTGGCCTCCGAGCATGGCTTCCACTCGCTTGCGCTGCTCGGGCGGCAGGCTGGCCATCTGCTGCTGCATCTGCGCCCGGGCGGCGGCCATCTGCGCCGCCATGTCGCGGCCGTCGACCACCTGCTTGAGCATCTTCACCTCCCACAGGCCGGCCTTCATGCCCTCGGCACGGGCGGGCGCGGCGAGCAGGCAGAGGGCAGGCAGGCAGAGGGCGGACAGGGCCAAGAGCTTTCTCACGTCGTTCTCCTTCGCTGGCAGTTATCCGGCCCATTGTGCCAGAGCGCGCTGATGTGCGGCGCCGGCTCTTGCAAGCACGGTGCCGGATGGGGTGTAATTGCCGGGCCGGCGGCCGCGTCTGGACGCCGACCGCCGGCGCGCTGGCCGGAGCGGTGAGGGTTTTTACCTAGGCAACCTGCGGCAAGTCCGGATTGATCGGGCCGGCGCGCCGGTCAAGATGACGTTTTTCCGAAGGCGGGCGCACGTGAGCGAATGGAGCGGGACGGTATGGCTGGGCGCGGTGGCGCTGGTGCTGCTGCTGACGCTCGGCGCGATCATCCTCGTCTATCTGCTGATGCGCCTGCGCGAGGTGCGCCAGCGGCTGAGCGACCGGGAGGCCGAGCACGAGGTCGTCCTCGACCGCCTGCAGGAGAACGAGAACCGCCTGCGCGCCGTCTTCGAGTCCGAGCCGGAATGCGTCAAGCTGCAGTCCGCCGACGGCACCGTGCTGGAGATCAACCCGGCCGGCCTCGCCCTGATCGGCGCCGAACAGCCGGAAGACATCATCGGCCGCAAGATCTTCGTCATCGTCGCCCCCGAGTACCGCGACTACTACCGCGAGAACATGCGCCGCGTCTTCGCCGGCGAGTCGGTGGTCTACGAGTTCAAGGCAATCACGCTGAAGGGCCGCAGCTGCTGGATGGAGTCGCACGCCGTGCCGCTGCGCGACGCGCGCGGCAACATACACGCCCTGCTCGGCATCACGCGCGACATCACCGAGCACAAGTGGGCCGAGGAGCAGGCGCGCCGCCACCAGAGCGAGCTGACGCGCGTGGCGCGGCTGTCCACCATGGGCGAGATGGCCACCGGCATCGCCCACGAGCTCAACCAGCCGCTCGCCGCCATCGCCAATTTCGCCCGCGGCTGCCTGCGCCGGCTGCGCGGCGGCGAGGTGACCTGCGCCGAGCTGATCGTGCCGCTCGAGGAGATCTGCCAGCAGGCCGACCGCGCCGGCGAGGTGATACGCCACGTGCGCGACTTCGTGCGCAAGCGCGTCGCCCGCATGTCGGCGGTGGACATCAACCTCGTCGTGCGCAGCGCGGTGCGGCTGACCGAGCTGGAGAGCCGCCAGCAGTACGCCCATGTCGGCCTCGACCTGGCGCCGCAGCAGCCGCGCGTCTGGGCCGACTCGATCATGATCGAGCAGGTGGTGAGCAACCTGATCCGCAACTCGATCGAGGCGATGGCCGAGGCGCGCTCGCCGCACCGCGAGGTGACGGTGAAGACGCGCCAGCTGGGCGAGGACGCGGTGGAGGTCGAGGTGAGCGACCTCGGCCCGGGCATCGACGGCGCGCTGATCGACCAGGTCTTCGACCAGTTCTTCACGACCAAGCCCGACGGCGTCGGCATGGGCCTGTCGATCAGCCGCTCCATCGTCGAGTCCCACGGCGGCCAGCTGCGCGCCGAATCGCGGCCTGGCGGCGGCGCCGTCTTCCGCTTCACCCTGCGCGCGATCGGGCGCACCCTGGCCGACAATGAGCGACGCTACAGTCTTCATCATTGACGACGACCAGGCGGTCGCCCGCAGCCTGCGCTGGCTGATCGAGTCGGTGCGGCTGAAGGTCGAGACCTTCACCTCCGCCCAGGGCTTCCTCGACCAATACGACCCGGCCCGCGCCGGCTGCCTCGTGCTCGACGTGCGCATGCCCGGCCTGAGCGGCCTCGAGCTGCAGGAGCGGCTGAAGGCGCAGCACGGCTACCATCCGCCGATCATCTTCATCACCGGCCATGGCGACGTGCAGATGGCGGTGCGCGCCGTCCAGGCCGGCGCCTTCGACTTCGTCGAGAAGCCGTTCAACGACCAGGACCTGCTCGACCGCATCCAGCGCGCCATTGCCCACGACGCCGGCCAGCGCGACCGCGAGGAGCAGCGCTCGCAGCTGAAGGCGCTGTTCGCCAGCCTGACGCCGCGCGAGCGCGAGGTGCTCGACCTGGTGGTGGGCGGCATGTCGAACAAGGGCATCGCCAATGCGCTCGGGCTGAGCGCCAAGACCGTCGAGGTGCACCGCGCCAAGGTGATGGAGAAGCTGCACGCCCGCTCCCTCTCCGACCTCGTCAAGATGGCCCTGCAGAACCAGGGCGGCTGAGCCGTCAGCCGGCGCCGCCCTGCGTGGCGCGGCTTTTTTTCAGCGGCGGCAAGTCGGTGCAGCTGCCGTCGGCGACATGGGCGGCCAGACCGACGGTCTCGCCCAGCGTCGGGTGCGGGTGGTGGATGGCGCGGCCGATGGCGGCGGCATCGCAGCCCTGGCTGATCGCCAGGGCGATCTCGCCGATGATGTCGCCGGCGTTCGGACCGACGATGGCGCCGCCCAGCAGCCGCCCGCCTTGCCGATCGAAGAGGAGCTTGGTCAGGCCGTATTCGGCGCCGTTGGCGATGGCGCGCCCGGAGGCGACCCAGGGGAAGCGGGCCACCTCGGGCGTCAGGCCGCGGCGCCGGGCCTCGTCCTCCGTCAGGCCGACCCAGGCCACTTCGGGCAGGGTGTAGGCGACGCCAGGGATCAGGGAGCCGTCGTAGCGGCTGTCCAGGCCGGCCGCCGCCTCGGCCGCGACATGGCCCTGATGCACCGCCCGGTGGGCCAGCATCGGCTGCCCGGTGATGTCGCCGATGGCGAAAACGTGCGGCAGATTGGTCGCCAGGCGGTCGTCGACGCGGATGAAGCCGGCCGCGTCGACGGCGAGGCCGGCCTGCTCGGCGCCGATGCGCAGGCCGTTCGGCTTGCGCCCGATCGACTGCAGCACCAGGTCGTAGCGCTGCGCCTCCGCCGGGGCCATGTCGCCCTCGAAGCGCACCCAGATGCCCTCGTCTTCGGCGTGCGCCGCGACGACGCGCGTGCGCAGCATGACATTGTCGAAGCGATGGTAATTCTTCGCCTGCCAGATGCGCGCCAGATCATGGTCGGGCCCGGGCATCAGCCGGTCGAGCGCCTCCGCCACGTCGATGCGCGCGCCGAGCGCCGAGTAGATCGTCGCCATCTCGAGGCCGACGATGCCGCCGCCGATGACCAGCATGCGGCGCGGGCGCAGGCGCAGTTGCAGGGCGCCGCTGGAATCGACGATGCGCTCGTCGCTGGGCAGGAAGGGCAGCCGCATCGCATGCGAACCGGCGGCGATGATGCACTTGTCGAAGCGGATGGCCTGGCGGCCCTGCGCCGTTTCCGCCTCGAGGCAGCGGGCGTCGCGGAAGCGGCCCGTGCCGGTGACGACGCGTATCCTTCGCGCCTGGGCCATGCCGCTCAGGCCGCCGGTGAGCTGGCTGACGATCTTTTCCTTGTGCGCGCGCAGCGCGGCCAGGTCGATTTCTGGGGCATGGAAGCGGATGCCGGCGCCGGCCAGGCCAGCCGCCTCCTCCATGGCCGCGGTCAGATGCAGCAAGGCCTTCGAGGGGATGCAGCCGACGTTGAGACAGACGCCGCCGAGCACCGCATGGCGCTCGACCAGCACGGTCTCGAGGCCCAGGTCGGCGGCGCGAAAGGCGGCCGAATAGCCGCCGGGGCCGCCGCCGAGCACCAGCAGTTCGCAGGCGATCTCCTCGGCTTGCCGCGGCTGCGCGGCGCTGAAGGCGGCGAAAAGCGAAAAACGCGGCGGCGCCGAGGGGGCGCCGCCGCCCTGGGCGGACGGATGCCTTGGCCGCTGCTCGGACGCCTCCTCGACGAGCAGGAGCACGCGGCCGGCTGCCACCGCATCGCCCTGCGCCACGCGCACCTCGACGACGGTGCCATCCACCGGAGCCTGCACGTCGAGCGCCGCCTTGCCCGACTCGATCGTCACCAGCGCATCGTCGGCCCAGATCGTGTCGCCGGCGGCGACATGGATCTCGGCGACAAGAAGGCCGTCCTTGTCGCCGAGATCGGGGACGGCGATCTCGTGCAGCCGGTTCATGGTCCGCTTCAGGCGGCCATGACGGTGTCGTTGAGGGTGACCTTGCCGGTCACCTCGACCGGCCGCAGCAGGGTGTCGAGCACCGGGCAGTGCGACTCGACGGCCTCGACCAGCATGCGCAATTCTTCTGCGGAAGCCGGGCTCCTGAGGACGGTTTCATAGGTGATCTTCTGATAGCCGGGGGGAATGCCCGGATCTATGCCGAACAGCCCCTTCAGGTCGAGCGTGCCCTTCAGGTCGACCTTCACCTCGTCCAGCCGGATGCCCATCATCGCGGCCATCGCCGCATACATGATTTCCTGGCAGGTGCCGAGCGCGACCAGCACCAGCTCGACCGGATTGGCCCCCCTGTCGGTGCCGCCCAGCTCGGGCGGCTCGTCCACGGTCATCGGCGGAAAATCGCGCACCGTCCCGCTGCAGCGCACCCCTTCGACCAGCGCGGTCCGCGCCTCGAACACGACCCGCGACATGAGCGGATTGTCCTGGATGCCTTTCACGGTATTGCTCAGTGCCGCCTTCAAAGCTTCCTGCGTCATCGCATCCCCCTGTGTTGTTCGTCACGGATTTTCGGCGAAAGGTTGCGGCCGGCTGCCGCTCGGGCGAAGGCCGTCCTTCCGGCAGGGACTGTGGCGCAAGGCGAGGAGATTTTGAATCCGGGTGTTTCCGCAGCCTGATGGGGAATAACCCTAGTGCCAGTAATGGTCTACCAGCAGGGTGGCGAAAAGCAGGAAGAGATAGGTGATCGAATAGCGGAAGGCGGCCTGGGCGGCACCGTCGCTGTAGCGGCGCAGGATGCGCCAGGCGTGGGCGATGAACAGTGCGTCGAGCGGGATCGCCGCCGCCAGGTAGGGCCAGCCGCTCATGCCGATGAGGAAGGGCATCAGGGTCACCGCGGTCAGGCCGAGGGTGTAGGCGAAGATGCAGCGCTTCGTGTACTCGCGGCCGCAGACCACCGGCAGCATCGGCAGGCGGGCATCGGCGTATTCGTCGGCGCGGTAGAGCGCCAGCGACCAGAAGTGCGGCGGCGTCCACACGAAAATGATGAGGAACAGCAGCCAGGCCTCGCCCGGCGCCTGCCCGGTCACCGCTGCCCAGCCGAGCACCGGCGGCATGGCGCCGGAGGCGCCGCCGATGACGATGTTCTGCGGCGTGCGCGGCTTGAGGATCACCGTGTAGACGATGGCGTAGCCGACGAAGGTGGCCAGCGTCAGCCACATGGCGAAGGCGTTGACGAAGGCGTCGAGCAGGAGCAGGCCGGCGCCGCCGATGGCGGCGGAGAAGAACAGGGTCTCGAGGGAATTGACCTCGCCGCGCGGCAGCGGACGGCCCCGGGTGCGCGCCATCACCCTGTCGATTTCCTGCTCGATGAGGCAGTTCATGGCGGCGGCCGCCCCGGCCACCAGGGCGATGCCGAGCGTGCCGGCGACCAGCACCTGCAGCGGCACCATGCCCGGCGTGGCGAGGAACATGCCGATGCCGGCGCAGAACACGATCAGGGTGTTCACCCGCGGCTTGGTCAGTCGGAAATAGCGGCGCAGGCGCCCGGCCGGGCCGGGGCGGGTGGCAAGGATCGTTTCGGACATGGGAGGCGTCGCCGATGCGGTTGAGAGCGCTCCCAGTCTATTTCCCCGGGCGGGGCTTTCCATCAGGAACATCCTCAGGACATCTAAGTAAACACCCTGATTGCCTGGGCTGGCGGCGAGGCTTATCGTTCGGCCCAACAACAAGAAGTGCGCGTCGCACGCGACGGCCGGACCGGCCGCCCGGGCGAACCGATAGAAATCTACAAGGAGGAGGCCATTGCCATGCTGGATTCCGTGTTCACCGGCTGGGGCGCGTTCTGGGCGGTCATCGCCATGTTCGCGCCTTTCGCCCTCATGGGCATCTACATCGTCCGCAGGAAGAGCGTCAGCGACACCGGGCCCTCGCCGCTGCAGCCCAGCGAGTTCATCCCGCTAGAGGGGGTCTGGCTGACCTTCGCCTTCATCTTCTTCGTGATCATCAACCTGGCCGGGCTGAAGTTCATTCCCTGGGCCGCCGCCGCCCCGTCGCTGACCGCCGAGCCGGCCGAGCCGATCACGCAGGCAGTCGACTTCACCGCCAAGTCCTGGGCCTACGACTTGTCGAGCCGGCAGATCGAGGCCGGCAAGCCGGTGCGCTTCTCCGGCCGCTCGAGCGACACCCAGCACGGCTTCGCCGTCTACCACCCCGACGGCAGGATGCTGTTCACCATGCTGATGATGCCGAACACCACCAAGGCCACCTCGGTCGTCTACACCTTCAAGGACCCGGGCACGTACAAGGTGCGCTGCCTAGAGTACTGCGGCATCGCCCACCACGCGATGCAGGACGAGCTGACCGTCGTCAAGAGCAACTGAGCGCCATCCCCAAGGAGGAGGACAGAAAATGAGTTTCGCCACATCGGTTGTCAACAACACGCCGATCTTCGGCAGGATGATCTACGTCGACAAGAGCACCGGCCTCGAGGAGATCAATGCCTGGCCGGCGCTGATGATCATGAGTTCCTTCATCTGGCTGGTCGTCGCCGGCATCCTCGGCCTCGCCCTGCCGGCGACGCAGATCTTCCAGGCCGGCGAGGATCACTACTACACGGCGATGACGCTGCACGCCGCCGCGCTGGTCTTCCCCTTCTCGGTGCAGCTGATGATGGGCGTCGGCCTGCACCGCTCCGGCGGCTGCGTCGGCAAGGCCATCACCGGCTTCTGGCCGGCGATGACCTGGCTGACGATGAACCTCGGCTCGGCCATCCTTACCGTCGCCGTGCTGATGGGCCTCAAGGTCAGCCTGATGGTGATGTTCCCGCTGCCGCTGGTCGGCGCTCAGATGGGCGTCTGGAGCATGGAGTCGGTGATCGTCGGCTTCACCGGCATCTACCTGGTGCTGGCCAGCATGATCCTCTTCTACCCGATACTCATCTTCAAGATGATGTTCTGGGGACGCAAGCGGCCCGAGCTGATCCTCTCCGAGCGCTCGCTCAACGACCCCGGCATGCTCGGCATGATCCTCTCCGCCATGGTGCTGTTCCTCACCGGCCTGCCGCTGGTGGTGGTCGGCACCACCCTGCTGCTGGCGCTCTACAAGATCCTGCCGATGTCGATGGCCGCCTGGGCGGCCGATCCGGTGGTGTTCCAGTATTCCTTCTTCTTCTTCGCCCATAACCTGATGGAGGCGATGGCCATCATGGTGGCGAGCGCCATCTACGCCACCCTGCCGCTCTACCTGGCCGACGGCTCGCGCAAGCTGATCAGCGACAAGATGGCCAACCTGGCGCTGTGGATCCTGCTGGTGACCTCGATCACCTCCGGCCTGCACCACTTCATCACCTTCTACCCGAACCAGCCGGCGGCCCTGTCCTACTGGGGCAGCGTCATGAGCTGGAGCACGGGGATCGGCGTGGCGCTGAGCATCTTCACCATCTTCGCCACCATCTGGAAGCACGGCCTCAAGCCCGAGGTCGGCCTGATCGCCGTGCTGATCGGCTGGGGCATCTACATCTTCGACGGCGCCAGCGCCATGGTCACCTCCAGCATCGCCTGGGCCTACCAGCTGCACGGCACGATGTGGCAGAGCGGCCATACCATGACGGTCGTCCTGTCGATGGCGCTGATGTGGATGGGCATCCTCTACCACCACTATCCGGTGATCACCGGCCGCAAGCTGGATCCGGCGCTGGGTCGCCTGTATGTCTGGCTGATGTCGATCGGCGGCATCGGCGTCGCCATGGTCATGCTGATGGCCGGCGCCGACGGCATGCCGCGCCGCATCGCCAACTGGCACCAGGAGAACTGGATGTTCTGGGGCAACCTGTTCATGTTCTTCGGCCTGATCCTCGGCGCCGCCTTCCTCGTCTATCTGTACAACCTGATGAAGTCGAGCGAGATCACGGCGACGGTGGGCCGGCAGCTGGCCCGCGCCTGAAACGCCGCCACGGCAAGGAAGCGTCCGCAGCGATGCGGGCGCTTCTTTTTTGGATTCATCCGACTTTCGTGTGGGTCAGGGCGGCCGGGTATAGGTTAAGACCACCGCAGTGGAAATAGACGGCAATCTTGAAGTGGTCCGGATTGCGGTAACCACAAGCCCGCTTCTGGACAGTG
>CAUJIV010000032.1 GCA_963205435.1 Pseudomonadota bacterium | reverse complement strand
TGCGCCTGGCGCGCGACGAGCGCCAGGCGCAGCGGCAGCAGCGCATCGCCGAATCCAGCCTCTACCTCGACGAGGTGCTGCGCCATGTCGATGCTGCCGAGGCTTCGGCGCTGGCCGGCGGGCGCGTGACGATGCCGGGCTGGTGGTTCCCGCAGGGCGCCTGGCTGCATCCGCCGGCGCTGTGCGACGCCGCCCTGCGCGCGGCGGCCGGCGCGGTGCGCCTGCATGCCGGCCGCGAGGTGGCCGGGCTGTCGCGCAATGATGAGGGCTGGCGCGCCGTCGATGCGAGGGGCGAAACCATCGCCGCCGCCCCGCTGGCGGTGCTGGCCAACGGCCACCTCGCCCGCCGGCTCGACGTCGCCGCCGACCTGCCGCTGCGGCCGGTGCGCGGCCAGATCACCTGCATCCCGGCGGTCGAGGGCCGCGGCCCGCGCGCCGTCGTCGCGCGCGAGGGCTATGTCACGCCGGCGACGCCCTTCGGCATGCATGTCGTCGGCGCCACCTACGCCGAGGGCGACACGGACACCCTGCTGCGCGAGGAGGACCATCGCGCCAACCTGGCGCGCCTGGAGAAGCTGTTGCCGGATTTCGCAGCGACGGTGGATGCGAGCCATGTCGGCGGGCGCGCCGGCATCCGCTGCGTCGGGCCGGACCGCCTGCCGCTGGCCGGCGCCCTGCCCGGCCGGGACGGCCTGCATGCCCTGCTCGGGCTCGGCTCGCGCGGCCTGGTCTACGCCCCGCTCTGCGCCGAGCTGATTGCCAGCCAGATCGAAGACGAGCCGCTGCCGCTGGAACGCGATCTCGCTGCGGCGCTCGACCCGGTTCGGACAACAAACCGCGCATGACACGGCATGCACGGATGGCACGGAGAGAATCCAGGCAGGTTTTCTCCGCGATCCCTGTGCTTGCGCGGACTCTGCGCCGAGAGCGTATGCGGTGTTAGCCGTGGCGCGCCAGGCGCGCCAGCACGGTGTCGCGGCCGAAGGCCTCGAGCACGGCGTCGATCGACGGCGTCTGCGCCTGGCCTGTGAGCACCACGCGCAGCGGGATGGCCAGCTCGGGCAGCTTCAGCCCGCGGGCGGCGACGACGTCCTTCAGCGCCTGGTTGAGCTGCGGCCGCTCCCACACCACCGTCTCCAGCCGCTCGCGCAGCAGGCGCAGCGCATCCCGCGCGGCATCCGTCAGGTGGCGGGCGAGCAGCTCGGCGCCGGGGTAAACCTCGACATAGAAGGGCGCCGCCGCGTCGGCCAGTTCCTCGAGCGTGGTCACGCGGTCCTTGTAGAGCGCCGCCACCCTGGCCAGCTCCGGGCCGGCGGCGATGCCGATGCCGCGGGCGGCGAGGCGCGGCGCCACCTCCTCGGCGAGCAGGCGGTCGTCGCGCGCCCTGAGGTGCTGCTGGTTGAGCCAGGCCAGCTTCTCAGGGTTGAACTGCGCCGGCGAGCGGCTGATGCGGTCGAGGTCGAACCACTCGACGAACTGCTCGAGCGAGAAAACCTCGTCGTTGCCGTGCGACCAGCCGAGCCGCGCCAGGTAGTTGAGCAGCGCCTCGGGCAGGTAGCCGTCCTCGGCGTACTGCATCACCGAGACGGCGCCATGGCGCTTCGACAGCCGCTCGCCGTCGGCGCCGAGGATCATCGGCACGTGGGCGAAGGCCGGCGTCGGCGCGCCGAGCGCCCGGTAGATGTTGATCTGCCGCGGCGTGTTGTTGACGTGGTCGTCGCCGCGGATGCAGTGGCTGATGGCCATGTCGAGGTCGTCCACCACGACGCCGAAGTTGTAGGTCGGCACGCCGTCGGCACGCAGCAGGACGAGGTCATCGAGCTCGGCATTGGCGATCTCGATCGGGCCCTTGACGAGGTCGTTCCAGGCCACCGTGCCGCTGTCGGGATTGCGCAGGCGCAGCACCGGCTGCACGCCGGCCGGCGGCGTCCGGCCGCGGACGTTCTCCGGCCGCCAGCGGCCGTCGTAGCGCGGCTTCTCGCCGCGCGCCCGCTGCGCCTCGCGCAGCGCCTCGAGCTCCTCCCTGCTGGCGTAGCACCAGTAGGCCTGGCCGTCGCGCACCAGCTGCTGGGCCAGTTCGGCGTAGCGGGCGAGGCGCTGCATCTGGTAATAGGGGCCCTCGTCCCAGTCGAGGCCGAGCCAGCTCATGCCGTTGAGAATGGCGTCGATGGAGGCCTGGGTCGAGCGCTCGAGGTCGGTATCCTCGATGCGCAGGATGAAGCTGCCGCCATGCCGGCGCGCGTAGGCCCAGGAGAAGAGCGCCGTGCGGGCGCCGCCGACATGCAGAAAGCCGGTCGGGCTTGGGGCGAAGCGGGTGCGGACGGTAGCGCTCATGGCGGGCGGACTGCGGCAAAATGCCCATTTTATTCGATCGCGCAGGCGCGCCCCGGCAAATTGACCGGGAAGCGCCGCCATGAGAAAATGCGCGCCTCTCCGGGCGGCTAGCTCAGCGGTAGAGCACTGCCTTCACACGGCAGGGGTCACAGGTTCGAACCCTGTGCCGCCCACCAAAAAAAACAAAGAGTTACGGAGATGCCTGATAAAATAGGAGCGGCTTAGTAAGCGTATAGTAAGCAAAAAACGAAGGGGTCATCCGGCGAGAAAAAGTCTTGTCTGGCCCGCCGCTCGGCAGCCTCCTATCGCCGCCAGACGCGCCTCTACTCCTCGACAGGTTTCTCTCGGCCTCCCGCCTTCCTCGGCCCTGCCGGCAGCCTCAACGTCTCCTCTCAGCAGCCCCCCTTTACCTTCGACATCTCGACTAGCATTGCGCCAGCACGACGCCTCAACTGCATAATTGCGAGGGTATTGTCGGTTTTGATATCTACCTCACGTTGGGAGTTGAGAGAGGGCTAGTCCTATGGAGGAGGAGAAGAAAAAAACTCGAAGAGCGAAAGATGTAGTCGCAATATTTGTCGGTATGGTCGCGTTTAGCGCCTCCCAGGTTTTGGGTACGGTACTGGTCATCCCAACAATCCTTGGCTTCCTGTCTTTATTTATTCTTGTACGAATCGACAAACGGTTAAAAGCAAGAAACAAGGCCTTCGGAGGACTAGGAGTCACCTTTGCGGAAGATGTGCCATTCAAGGGCTTACTGTCTATCGAGCTAGGCCATGCCCTGTGGGGTTTATTGGGGATTGGCATATATTTCTCTGGCGCTGTCAATTTAGCAGAAATCCCATTCTTGGTTACGCATGAGGCTCAGCCTGTGAGCCAGTAGGGGTAGCAAACTGGCATCGCTTGATTTCACAAGGAGATAGGCGATGCCGAGAAACAAGGTGCAATTTCAGAAGGGCATGAGTTTGAGCGAATTCTTGGAGCGGTACGGAACTGAAGCGCAGTGCGAGCAGGCGTTGTTCGCCTGGCGCTGGCCGCAGGGTTTCATCTGCCCCGAGTGCGGGCA
>CAUJIV010000031.1 GCA_963205435.1 Pseudomonadota bacterium | reverse complement strand
GCGCGTTTGGTGGTATTGCCTTTGCGCTTATTTCCGGTTCAGCTTGGCAAACGCCGCGGCTCTCGCGTGCAGCGAGATGGCGAAACTACGGATACTCAATTCCTTATTCGGCTGGCTGTAGGATCCGCGAATGCCGGTTTTCGCATTTGATGTGAAGAAACAGGCAGCGTCATATAACAACTCGCGGACCAGTCGCTCGCAGACCAGCTCATACCGCTTGGCGTAGCTTAGTTTCTGATAGGCCTCATCCACGCCGAACGGCTTAAGACTGATGCGCTGTGTAGGTCGAATCGACTTCTCGTGTTCCTCAAGCATGAAGAGGTAGCCGAGCCAGGGTTTCTGCGACGGTTTGTAGACGCCTTTGCGGTAAGCTGCCCAGAAATCGGTGGCGCTGCCGAGCGCTTCTTCGACACGATTGTTGAAGTTGTTGCCGAAGCTGCCGACCTGCGACTTTACCTCGATCGTCGCGACGAGGTCCGAGCCTGATACGACAACTAGATCCCATTCCTTGGTCGGACGGAAATAACCCGGCAGGGTGCGCTGCATTTTCTGAGTGGTAAATATGGCCGCGTCGGTCAACCCTGCATCGCTGACGATGCGGGCGATCAGGCTCACGAAGCCGTCGGCATGCTTGCCTCCCGTGACGGCACCACGGTTTCCCGCATCCTTTTGTCTGCTCGCCGCCCCCTGCCGCTTTTTCTGTTGGCTACGTGTCTTCCAGAAGTGCTTGACTGCCTTTCCGAGTTCGGTTTCGACGTCGATCAAGTCACGCCTCGTGCAGTCTAACTGTATGATTAGAAAAGAACTTTGGTATATCCCGTTCGACTCGCCTTGTGGCCATCTCGAAGTAATGCGAATCGACTTCAACGCCGATGCTATTGCGACCCCATTTGGCGGCAGCCACGTTGGTCGTGGCTGTCCCCATGAAGGGATCCAGCACCGTGTCGCCGACGAAGCTGAACATGCGGACGAGACGCTCGGCCAGTTCCAGCGGGTAGGGCGCGGGATGGTGTTTGGTGGAAGCGCCGGTAACGCCCGACCATATCTGCTGGAACCAGACCTTATGTCGCTCGGCGGGAATAACGCTTAGAATCCGGGTGGCCAAAGCCGGGCTGCGATAGCCGCCGGGCTTGCGTTCCATCAGAATGAACTCGATGTCGTTCTTGATGACGCTGTTCGGTTCGTAGGGCTTGCCGAGGAAACCGCCGCCATTGCCGCTCGCTTCATAGACAGCGTTGGCGATCTTATGCCAAATGATCGGTGCGAGGTTGCTGAACCCGATCGTCCGGCAATGTTCCTGAATGGAAGCATGGAGCGGCACTACCATGTGCTCGCCTTTGTTCTTGCGGCGCGACAGACAAACATCTCCGACGACACAGACAAGGCGGCCGCCGGGAACCAGTGCGTCGAAGCATGACTGCCAGACCTTGTCGAGTTCCGCCAGAAAATGTTCGTAGTCTTCGATGTAACCCATCTGGCCTTCGCCCGGGTTGTAATCCTTGAGTGTCCAGTAAGGTGGTGAGGTTACGACGAGATGCACGCTGTTCGGCGCCAGGAAGTCGATGGCGCGGGAATCATGCTGGTAGAGGTCGTGCGTGGTCGGGATCTGGGACAACTGGGCTTCGATTGCTGCCGTAAGTTTCGGGTTCTTGGCGATCCGTGGCAGATCGGTCTGATGGTCCGTGACTTTTCCAATCTCCGGCGGCAGCCACTGGGCGTGGTCAAGGGCGAGTTCGGTCTTATGGGCCGGCTTGTTCATGCCAGGATTATCGCAAGTCACCAACCAATTTGTCACGGCTATTTTGACCCTCTACCGGGACCGGTAGTCGCTCGTGCGTAGGTATAGCCGGAAAAAGTCAGTCCTCGCAGGACGGCGTTCGCCAGGCCTGAAACGGTCATTGTCATCCGAAGCGCCAGTTGATACCAAGCGTTGCGGAAGTCGTCGCGGCGGCCATCTCCCCGGTCCCTTGCCGCGGCAACAGAGTCGGCATCGCCGTCGCCGCGGGAGATGTACGTCGACGGCCTGATCGGCATCGCCAACGGGGACAACCCGCGCATCATCGAAAGCCGTCTCGAGGGCTACCTGGCCTGAGACGATCCGGCTGATTTCCGCCAGACGTTCAAGTTCCTCCGGCGACTGCCGTTAATACAGGCTGACCCGACCCGACCGTGCCGCCATGCGCCGCCGCTCCCACGCCGAAGAACACGAGAACCACGAGCGCTGGCTCGTTTCCTACGCCGACTTCATCACCCTGCTGTTCGCCTTCTTCGTGGTGATGTATTCGCTGTCCTCGGTGAACGAGGGCAAGTACCGGATCCTGTCCGATTCCCTCGTCGCGGCCTTCCGCAACGTCAACGTGAACAGCCAGGGCCAGGAGGCGATGGCCGGCGCCCTGGCGCCGGCCGCTGCGCCGGTCCTACCGCAAGCCAGGCCGCGGCCGGTCGAGCCGCCGGCCAATGCCCGCGAGGAGGCGCGCAAGCAGAAGACGCGCGAGCAGATGCGTGACATGGCGCGCGAGATCCTCCGCGCCCTCAACCCGCTGGTCAGGGAAGGCAAGGTCGCCGTCAGCGAGGGCCTCAAGGGTGTCACGGTGGAAATCAATGCCAGCGTGCTGTTCCCCCTCGGCGAGGCGAAGCTGCAGCCGGCGGCGGAGAAGGTGCTGCGCGCGGTGGCCGAGGTGATCGCCGCGGCGGAGTTTCCCGTCATCGTCGAAGGCCACACCGATCCGACGCCGATCGCCACGGCGCAATTCCCCTCCAACTGGGAGCTGTCCGGCGCGCGCGCCTCCAGCGTGGTGCGTCTGTTCATCGATGCCGGTGTCGCGGCCGGTCGCCTGACGGCGACCGGCTATGGCGAGCAGCGGCCGGTGGCCTCCAACAACACGGCGGAAGGACGCGCGCGCAACCGCCGCGTCGCCATCCTCATCGAGGCGCAGAATCCGGACACGGTGAAGGAACTCGACCTGTCGAAGGCGGAATAGAAGCGCCTTCAAGGCGAGCGGTCAATGCGAGGGCGAGGCTAGACCGAGCCGAGGCTGCGGCCGCCGCCGAGCGGTTTTGCCTGGCCGTCCGGCCCGTAGAGAGAGCCTTGATTGGCAGCGGTCATGAGGGTGGCAAGCGCCTGCTGGTTGCCGGTCAGACGCATGGCGATCAGCTCGCCGTTGCTCCGGTTGAGGCCGTTCGCCTTGTCCGCAAGCGCCAGCAACTCGAGCCAATCCCGTCTTGCATCCGCTTTGTCGGGATGGCGCTCGAGCCAGGCTTCCATGCCTTGGCGGCCGTGGGCGAAGCCGGCGGCGGCGAGCGTCTCGCCGCGCGATTCGCCCAAGCGGGCGAGCTGGGCGAACAGCGCGTTCTTCTCGTCGACGATGGGCGGCAAACAATCGACTTCGCCATCGATCAGCGCCCGTTCCTCCCGCCCAAGCAAAACGAGGAAGCCGCGCAGTTGCGCGACTTCCTCGCCGAGAAGCTGGCCGATTGTCGGGGGACGCTCGTTGCCGCTCACGCCCTGCGCGCTTGCGCCGCGATCATTTCCTGGACGCTCTGGATGAGGCCGTCGGCGACCTTGCTGGCGTCGACCTGGAAGCGGCCTTCGGCCATCGCCTGCTTGATCTCGGCGATGCGCCCGGCATCGGCCACCGGCACGTTGGCCAGTGCCGCCTCGATTTCCTGCATCCGCGCGGACAGCGAGGACAGCTCCACCTTGTCACCGGCAGGAGCGGTGGGAGAACTGGCGCTCTTGCCCGGGCGCTGGCGGGAATCGCCTGCGGGCAGTCCGCTGACAGAACCTACCGAATTGTCGATTTTCACGGCCTTGTTCCTTGAATGAGATGGCGTCAGGTGTTCCTAACGGCGCGATGCCGGAAAACTTTAGCTCAAATTTGCAACGTGCTTGATTCTACTCTGAAATTCACGACACGGGTCAATAGGAAATCTCGACCGTGCCGCCCGCGCGGGCAATGCCGGAAAGCGTCTGGCCGGAAGCGGCGCGCACCTGCACCACCTGCCCGTCGGCGGCATTGCCGAGGGCCTTGCCCTCGGTCGACACCTGGAAGCCCTTGCCCGTCGACACGATGCGCACGCTCTGCCCCTGCTGCACCGCCAGCGGCGCGCGCAGGATGTCGCTTCTCAGGATCTGCCCGGACTGGACGCTGATGCCGAGCGTCTTGCCGACGGCCTGCTCGTCTTCGGTCAGGATGCCGGGGGGCAGCCCGGCGAGGTCGCCGCGGCGCCGGGCCAGGTCGCCGGCGGTGACCACCTGTCCGCGCGCCATGGGCCGGCTGGTGACCAGGTACTCGCCCATCACACGGATCTGCACCGGCACATAGATCGACCAGCCGCCCGCCTCCTGGCAGCGCACGCCGACATTGATGCGCCCCCACGGCCGGCTGCCGGCAGGCAGGAAGACTTCCAGCGCCGGACAGGGGACGAGATTGTTGTTCGGATCGATGGCGCCGACCTGGAAGCTCGCCTCGCCGGGCAGGCCCTTTGTCTGCACCTGCAGAAATGCCTCGATGGCGCGCCTGACCTCGGCCGTGTCCTGGCGGGCGTGGGCGGCCGCGGCAAGCGCGCAGAGCAGGAAAAGAAAAAGGGCGCGGCAGGCAGTCATGTCGTGATTCGTCGGTGCGACGGGGAGATTCAAGCATGGCCGGCAGGCGCTGGCAAGGCCGGCGTTGCCGCCTGCCCGCGCCGACGGCAATTTTTGCCGGCGCCGGACAAGCCCTGCCGTCTGCATCGCGGAATACCCGTGCTTTTGCCCGCTTTTCGGCCAATCGCTGCCGCCTGTGTGAGCCTAGGATGCCTGGCACGGATGATGCAATGAGATAGCCGGACAGAGGAAACGCGAGACGCCAATGATCGACCGCATCAACAACGAGCTGGGCTTCCACCAGCAGGCGCTGAACCTGAGGGCCTACCGCCAGCAGGTGCTGGCCTCCAACATCGCCAACGCCGACACGCCACACTACAAGGCCCGCGATGTCGATTTCAAGGCCAGCCTGCAGGGCGCCCTCGGCGGCACGCTCGGCCTGCTGCGCACCGACGCGCGCCACCTGGCCGCCGTCGGCGACGCGGCGGCCGGCGCGCGGCTGCGCTACCGCAGCGAAACGCAGTCGAGCGTCGATGGCAACACGGTCGACATGGACGTCGAGCGCGCCGCCTTCGCCGAGAACGCCATCGGCTACGAGGCCAGCCTCACCTTCATCAACCAGATGCTGCGCAACATCCAGTCGGCGTTGCAGCCGCAGTAAGGCCCGGGGAGAAAGAACCCATGAGCATGCTCAACGTCTTCAACATCGCCGGCAGCGCGCTCTCGGCGCAGTCGCTGCGGCTCAACGTCGTGGCGAGCAACCTCGCCAACGCCGACTCGGTCGCCGGCCCCGACGGCCAGCCCTACCGGGCCCGCCAGGTGGTGTTCGCGGCGCAGCCGGTCGAGGGCGCAGGCGTCGGCGTGCGCGTCACCGGCGTCGTCGAGGACCTGGCGCCGCCGCGCTTGGTCCATGACCCGAAAAACCCGGCCGCCAACGCCGAGGGCTACGTCGCCATGCCGAACGTGAACGTGGTGGAGGAGATGGTGAACATGATCTCCGCCTCGCGCGCCTACCAGAGCAACGTCGAGGTGATGAACACCGCCAAGACGCTGATGCAGAAAACGCTGGCGCTCGGCCAGTAAGAGAAGGGAAGACGACCATGACGACAGCCGTGCAGCAGGGCAGCTCCGCCGATCCGGCCCAGGCGCTCTACGCCAGCCTCAACGCCGCGCGCGAGAAGGCGGCGCCGAAGGAGACCGGCCAGCAAGATCGCTTTCTCAAGCTGCTGGTGACCCAGCTGCGCAACCAGGATCCGCTCAACCCGATGGACAACGCCCAGATGACCTCGCAGATGGCGCAGATCAGCACGGTCGAGGGCATCGACAAGCT
Organism: Pseudomonadota bacterium; assembly: GCA_963205435.1. Classification (GTDB taxonomy): domain Bacteria; phylum Pseudomonadota; class Gammaproteobacteria; order Burkholderiales; family Rhodocyclaceae; genus Desulfobacillus. The sequence continues at coordinate 17,539 of CAUJIV010000031.1, read as the reverse complement.
GAATGCCACGCTGAAGATGATCCTCGAGGGCAGCAGCCAGAACCAGGCCATGCAGGCGGCCGCCCTGGTCGGCCACGGCGTGCTGGTGCCCGGCTCCGGCCTGGCGCTGGCCGACGGCCTGGCGCTGGGCGGCTTCGAGCTCGACGAGCCGGCCGATCGCGTCAGCGTCGTCATCCGCGATGCCAACGGCATCGCCGTGAAGACGCAGCAGCTGGAGGGCCAGGCGGCCGGCAGCCATGTGCTGACCTGGGATGGCCGCAGCGACGCCGGTGCGCAGGCCGCCGACGGCGGCTACACGCTGAGCGTGAGCGCCTGGCGCGGCGAGGACGCCGTCGCCGCCCGCAGCCTCGAGGCCGGCGCCGTCACGAGCGTGGCGCGCAACGGCAACGACGTCAGCCTGAACGTGGGCCTGCTCGGCAGCTTCAGGATGTCCGATGTCCGGCAGATTCTGTAACCGATTCGAAAAGGCAGGAGGACAAGATGAGTTTCCAGCAGGCATTGAGCGGCCTCAACGCCGCGGCGAAGAACCTCGACGCCGTCAGCAATAACGTTTCCAACGTCGCCACCGTCGGCTTCAAGGGAGCATCGGCGCAGTTCGCCGATGTCTTCGGCGCCACGCTCACCGCGGGTGGCGCCGGCCAGATCGGCATCGGCGTGAACCTGGCGCAAGTCAAGCAGGCGTTCACCCAGGGCAACATCAGCGTCACCAACAACCCGCTCGACGTCGCCATCAACGGCGGCGGCTTCTTCCGCATGAGCGATAAAGGGTCCATTACCTACGCGCGCAACGGCCAGTTCCTCGTCGACAAGGAAGGCTACATCGTGAACGCCAACGGCTCGCGCCTGACCGGCTACGCCGCCGATGCCGCCGGCATTATCGTGCCCTCGAGCCCGATAGAGCTCATGATCGACAACTCCGACCAGGTGCCGAACGCCAGCAGCGAAGGCACGCTCGGCCTCAATCTCGACTCGCGGGAGACGACGCCGCTGCCGGCCTTCAGCCATACCAACCCGGCCTCCTACAACAGCTCGACGGCGATGACGGTGTTCGACAGCCTCGGCAACTCGCACATCCTGACCCTGTACTTCCGCAAGACCGGGGCGAATGCCTGGGAGATGCGCGCCGGCCTCGACGGCGCCGCGCCCGTCACGACGAACAACCTCAGCTTCAACAGCGCCGGCGCCCTCACGACCGCCATGCCGCTGACGGTGCTCTCCGGCGTGAACCCCGGCAGCGGCGCCAACAACCTGACCATGACCCTGAACCTCTCCGGTGCCACCCAGTTCGGCGCCATCTTCGGCGTCAATGCCATGACGCAGAACGGCTACACCTCGGGCCGCCTGGCCGGCCTGAGCGTTTCCTCCGAGGGCGTCATCCAGGGCCGCTATTCGAACGGCAAGACGCGCAATCTCGGCCAGGTCGTGCTGGTCAACTTCCCCAACCCGAACGGGCTGCAGTCGCTCGGCGGCAACCAGTGGACGGAAACGGCCGACTCCGGCCAGCCGCTCGTCGGCACGCCCAACTCGGGCAGCCTCGGCGCCCTGCAGTCGGCCGCAGTGGAGGAATCGAACATCGACCTTACCGGCGAGCTGGTGAACTTGATCACGGCCCAGCGCAACTACCAGGCCAACGCCCAGTCGATCAAGGCCCAGGACGCGATCATGCAAACCCTGGTCAACCTGCGCTGAGCATCAGCCTGACTGAAGCGCGGAGGACAGCGAGGCCATGGACAAGCTGATCTACACGGCGATGACCGGCGCCAAGCACCTGTTCGGGCGCCAGGCGTCGATCGCCCACAACCTCGCCAACGCCAACTCCAATGGCTATCGCGCCGAGGAGCACCGGCTGCGCGCGGTGCCGGTGCAGAGCCAGGCCTGGCCGACGCGGGTATTCGCCGTCGATGCCAGCGTCGCCGACGATTTCGCCACCGGCCCGCTCAGGCAGACCGGGCGCGCGCTCGACGCCGCCGTGCACGGGCAGGGCTGGTTCGCCCTCGCCATGCCCGACGGCAGCGAGGCCTACACGCGCGACGGCAGCTTCGAGCTGAGCGTGAACGGCGTGCTGCAGAACAAGCGGGGCATCCCGGTGCAGGGCGACGGCGGGCCGATCACCATTCCGCCCGACAACGCCATCACCATCGGCGACGACGGCCTCATCTCGCTCAAGCAGACCAGCGGCGCGCAGAACCTGGTCACCCAAGTCGGCCAGCTGAAGCTGGTCAACCCTCCCGAGAGCGAGCTGGTGCGCGGCGCCGACGGCCTCTTCCGCCTGCGCGCCGGCGGCGTCGCGCCGGCGGACGCCAACGTGCGCGTCGCCGCCGGCTACCTCGAGGGCAGCAACGTCAATGTCGTCGACCAGCTGGTCGCCATGATCTCGTCCCAGCGCCAGTACGAGACGCAGCTCAAGCTGCTCTCCTCGGCGGAGCAGAACGACCGCTCCGCCGCGCAGGTGCTGGCCTTCAGCTGATACCAGGAAGGAAACAAGCCATGATTCGCTCGCTCTGGATTGCCAAGACCGGACTCGACGCCCAGCAGACCCAGCTCGACGTCACCACCAACAACCTCGCCAACGTCAGCACCAACGGCTTCAAGCGCGCTCGCGCGGTGTTCGAGGACCTGCTCTACCAGACCCTGCGCCAGCCGGGCGCCTCGAGCTCGGCGCAGACCGAGATCCCCTCCGGACTGCAGATCGGCACCGGCGTGCGGCCGATCGCCACCGAGCGCATCTTCACCCAGGGCAACATCACGCAGACCGGCAACAGCCTCGACGTCGCCATCCAGGGCGAGGGCTTCTTCCAGATCCAGCTGCCCGACGGCACGCTGGCCTACACGCGCGACGGCGCCTTCCAGAAGGACAGCCAGGGCCAGATCGTCACCGCCAACGGCTATCCGCTGTCGCCGGCGATCACCATCCCGTCGAACGCCACCTCGATCACCATCGGCACCGACGGCGTCGTCACCGTGCTGCAGTCCGGCTCCAGCACGCCGGTGCAGATCGGCCAGATCCAGCTGGCCAGCTTCGTGAACAACGGCGGCCTGCAGAGCATGGGGCAGAACCTCTACCTCGAGACCGCTTCCAGCGGCACCGCCACGCCGAACACTCCGGGCAGCAACGGTGTCGGCCTGCTCAACCAGAACTACGTCGAGACCTCCAACGTGAATGTCGTCGAAGAGCTGGTGAACATGATCGTCACCCAACGCGCCTACGAGATCAATTCGCGCGCCATCCAGACCTCGGACCAGATGCTGGCCCGGCTGACCCAGCTGTGACGGCCATGGACTCGCGCGACAGCCAGGCGCGTGACGGCGCCATGACCGGGAGCTTGAAGCCCGCCCCTTGGCGCGCCGTCGCCGGCCGCCGCCTCTGCGCCCGCCTGGCGCAGGGAGCGTTCCTCGCCGCGGCGCTGGCCGGCTGCATCACCACCACGCCGCCGACCGCGGTGCACCAGCCGATGACGGCGCGGCCGGCGGCGCGCAACGAGGCGCCGCCGCCCAACGGCGCCATCTACCAGGCCGCCCAGCTGCGGCCGCTCTTCGAGGACCGCCGCGCGCGCCTGGTCGGCGACACCATCGTCATCAACATCGTCGAGAAGACGGCCGCGACAAAGAAATCGAACACCGGCGCCGAGCGCTCGCAGGACCTGTCGGTCAGCGTGCCGGCGCTGTTCAAGGTGCCGGGCAAGACCTTCCAGGGCATGAACGTCGATGCCGGCAGCGACAGCAAGTTCGCCGGCAAGGGCGAGTCGGCCGCCAACAACACCTTCAGCGGCACCATCACCTGCACGGTGATCGAGGTGCTGCCCAACGGCAACCTGCTGGTCTCGGGCGAGAAGCTGGTGGCGATCAACCAGGGCGAGGAGTTCATCCGCTTCTCGGGCGTGGTCAACCCGGCCACGGTCACGGCGGCCAACAGCGTGCAGTCGACGCAGGTGGCCGACGCGCGCATCGAGTACCGCGCCAACGGCTTCATCGACTCGTCGCAGAACATGGGCTGGCTGGCGCGCTTCTTCCTCAGCGTGATGCCGTTCTGATCAGGAATCAGGGATCGGGAATCAGGAATCAAGGATGGGAAGGGTTCTCACTATGCACAAAATTTGGCTGAGGGCGTTTGCCTTGCTTGCTTCCTGCCTGCTGATGCCGGCCGTCGGCCATGCCGAGCGCATCAAGGACCTCGCCTCGGTGCAGGGCGTGCGGCATAACCAACTGGTCGGCTACGGCCTGGTGGTCGGTCTCGACGGCAGCGGCGACCAGACGACGCAGACGCCGTTCACCGTGCAGAGCATCGTCAACATGCTGTCCAACCTCGGCGTCACCCTGCCGCCCGGCACCTCGCTGCAGCTGAAGAACGTCGCCGCGGTGATGGTGACCGCCAGCCTGCCGCCCTTCGCCCGCATGGGTCAGCAGATCGACGTCACCGTCTCCTCGATGGGCAACGCCAAGAGCCTGCGCGGCGGCACGCTGGTGATGACGCCGCTGAAGGGCGCCGACGGCAACATCTACGCCGTCGCCCAGGGCAACGTCCTCGTCGGCGGCGCTGGCGCCGCCGCCGGCGGCTCCAAGGTGCAGATCAACCACCTTTCCGCCGGGCGCATCGCCGGCGGTGCCACCGTCGAGCGCGCCGTGCCGACGCAGCTGGGCGACGGGGAGTTCATCTACGTCGAGCTGAACGGCAGCGATTTCGGCACCGCCCAGCGCGTGGTCGAGGCGATCAACCGCAGCCTCGGCGATGTCGCCCGCGCCGAGGACGCGCGCCGCATCCGCGTGCGCGCGCCGCTCGACGCCGACAGCCGGGTAGCCTTCCTCGGCCGCCTCGAGAACCTCGACCTGCAGCCGGCGCAGATGGCGGCCAAGGTGATCATCAACGGTCGCACCGGCTCGGTGGTGATGAACCAGACGGTGACCATCGATACCTGCGCCGTCGCCCATGGCAACCTGTCGGTGGCAGTGTCTTCCGAGCCCGTCATCAGTCAGCCGGCGCCGCTCTCCGGCGGGCGCACCGTGGTCGCCGAGCGCGCCGACATCCAGATCGCGCAGCAGGGCGGCAGCCTGCTCGCCCTGAAGGCCGGCGTCTCGCTGGCCGAGGTGGTCAAGGCGCTGAACGCGATCGGCGCGACGCCGCTCGACTTGGTCGCCATCCTGCAGGCGATGAAGGCCGCCGGCGCCCTGCGCGCCGAGCTGGAGATCATCTGATGGCGCCGGCCGGCCTCGCCAGCCAGCTCGCCATCGACGTCAATGGCCTGTCGCAGGCGCGCCTGCAGGCGAAGGAGGATCCGCGCGCGGCCATGAAGGAGGCGGCGCGCCAGTTCGAGGCGATCTTCCTGCAGATGGTGCTGAAGGCCATGCGCGAGGCGACGCCGAAGGAGGGCCTCTTCGACAGCGAGCAGACGCGGCTCTACGAATCCCTGCTCGACCAGCAGCTGGCGCAGACCCTGCCAGCCGGCGGCGGCAGCGGGCTGGCGGCGCTGATCGAGCAGCAGCTCGCCCGCGGCCTGCCGCAGCCGGCGCCGGACACCGAGCGGGTGACGGCCCTGCCGCCGCAAGCCCGCTCCGAGGCGCCGGCCGCCGTTCCGCCCCGTTTCGAACGCGCCGCAGCGGCGGCGGCGCCCCGGTCCGCCAGCCCGCCGTGGCCGGCCACGGCGAAGGAAGCGGCGGTCCAGCCCGCGGCGCCGACCGCCTTGCCGCCAGCCGACGCCGCCGAGGTACCGGCGCCCGCGCGCGCCTTCGTCAATCGCCTCTGGCCGCATGCCGACGAGGCCAGCCGCGCCACCGGCATCCCGGCCCACTTCCTGATCGCCCATGCCGCGCTGGAAACCGGCTGGGGCCGGGCCGAGCCGCGTTTCGCCGACGGCGCGCCGACGCACAATCTGTTCGGCATCAAGGCCGGACGCAACTGGCAGGGCGCCGTGGTGGAAGCCCTTACCACGGAGTATGTGAACGGAGTGGCGCAGAAGACGGTGGAGCGCTTCCGCGCCTATTCATCCTATGCCGAGGCCTTCCGCGATTACGCCGGCTTGCTGGCTTCCAGTCCGCGCTATGCCGCGGTCATCAACCAGAAGGACGCAGCCGGCTTCGCCCGTGGCCTGCAGCGCGCCGGCTATGCCACCGACCCGATGTACGCCGCCAAGCTCGAGCGCATCATCGGTGGACCGACGCTGCGCGCCGGGCTGCTCGGCTAGGGTGGCGGCTCGCCCGTGGCCCGCGCATAGTTGGGGAGATTCTCATGCAAGTTTTCCCGAAATCTGCCGTTAACCGCTGAAACGGGAATCGAAATGGGCACAAGCATCTACAACATCGGCCTGACCGGCCTGGCAGCAGCCCAGGCCGGCCTGCTGACGACCGGACACAACATCAGCAACGCCTCGACGCCGGGCTTCAACCGCCAGCAGATCGTCCAGAGCACCAACACACCGCAATTCACCGGCGCCGGCTATTTCGGCCAGGGCACCAACGTGACGACGGTAAAGCGCATCTACAACCAGTTCCTCGCCGGCCAGACGATGACTGCCCAGGCGCGCCTGTCGGAGCTGGAGGCCTATGGCGACCAGATCCGCCAGATCGACAGCCTGCTGGCCGATCCGAGCGCCGGCCTGTCCTCCGCCCTCGACGACTTCTTCCGCGGCGTGAACGAAGTCGCTGCCTATCCCTCGTCGATCCCGGCGCGCCAGTCGATGCTGTCGATGGCGCAGATGCTGGCCGACCGCTTTCAGAGCGTCGACGGCCGGCTGAACGAGGTCCGCAGCGGCGTACATGTCCAGATCGCCAACACCGTCGCCGACATCAACTCCTACAGCCGGCAGATCGCCGACCTCAACCAGCGCATCATCCTCGCCGAGGCGATTGGGCCCGGCCAGCCGGCAAACGACCTGCTCGACCAGCGCGACCAGCTGGTGAGCGAGCTCAACCGCTTGGCCCGCACGACGACCCGAGCCGAGGCGGACGGCAGCTTCAGCGTCTTCATCGGCAACGGTCAGGCCCTGGTGGTGGGCATTCAGTCTTTCAACATGACGGCGGCGCCGTCGCCCGAGGACGCGACGCGCATCGCGGTGGGCATCACCCTGCCGGGCGGCGCCAGCGGCACGCTGCCGGAGTCGATGTTGACCGGCGGCACCCTCGGCGGCCTGCTCGCCTTCCGTCGCGAGAGCCTCGACGTGGCGCAGAATTCGCTCGGCCGTGTCGCCCTCGGCCTGGCCGAGACCTTCAACGCCCAGCATCGCCTCGGCCAGGATCTCGACGGCGTGCTCGGCGGCAATTTCTTCAAGGCGCCGCAACCGCAGGTTGTCTACCCGAACACCCCGGCCAACGGCGGCAATGCCGTCATCGGCGTCGCCGTCGCCAACGTGGCCGGCCTGACCACCAGCGACTACCGGCTGAGCGCCGTCGGCGGCGGCAACTACACCCTGGTGCGCCTGTCGGACAACGCCACGCTGTTCAGCGGCACGACCCTGCCGCAGACCGTAGACGGCCTCGCCATCAGCCTCGCCTCGGGCGCGGCAAACGCCGGCGACAGCTTCCTCATCCAGCCGACGCGCGCCGCCGCCAGTGACATCACCGTGGCACTGACCGACGCGCGCAAGATCGCCGCCGCCGCGCCCATCCGCACGGCGCCCGCCGGCGGCAACAGCGGCAGCGGCGCCATCAGCGCCGGCCGCGTGAACGGCCCGCCGCCGGTCAACGTCAACCTGACGCAGACGGTGACCCTCACCTTCAACAACCCGCCGACCAGCTTCAACGTCAATGGCACGGGCACCGGCAACCCGGCCGGCGTCGCCTTCACCGCCGGCGGCGACGTCAGCTACAACGGCTGGACCGTGCAGATCAGCGGCGCGCCCGCCGCCGGCGACGTGTTCACCATCTCCGCCAACAGTGGCGGCGTCGCCGACAACCGCAACGCCCTGCTGCTGGCCGGGCTGCAGAACGAGAAGAGCCTCCTCGGCGGCAGCGCCAGCTACCAGTCGGCCTATGCACAGATCGTCAGCCAGGTCGGCAGCAAGACGCGCGAGATCCAGGTGACCGCCGCCGCCCAGGAGAACATCCTCAGGCGCGCGGAAGACGCCCAGCAGTCGATCTCCGGCGTGAACCTCGACGAGGAAGCCGCCAACCTGCTGCGCTACCAGCAGGCCTACCAGGCCTCCGGCAAGATGATCGACATCGCCAGCCGGCTCTTCGAGACCTTGCTCGACATCGGGAGATAGCCATGCGCGTTTCCACTGCCATGATCTTCGGTAACGGACTGGCCTCGATGCAGCGGCAGTCGGCCCAGCTGCTCCACACGCAACAGCAGGCGGCCAGCGGCCGGCGCATGCTGACGCCGGCCGACGACCCGGTTGCTTCGGCGCGGGCGCTCGAGGTCGGCCAGGCGAAGAACACCAACGCCCTCTACCAGACCAACCAGAAGACGGCCGCCGAGGCGCTGGCGCAGCAGGAAAGCCTGCTCGCCTCCGTCGGCGAGCTGATGCACGGCGTGCGCACCCTCGCCGTGCAGGGCGGCGGCGGCTCGCTCAACGAAGCCGACCGGCGCAGCATCGCCTCCGAGCTGCGCCAGCGCTTCGAACAGCTGGTCGGCTTCGCCAATGCCGCTGACGGCAACGGCCTCTACCTGTTCTCCGGCTTCATGGGCGGCACCAAGCCGTTTTCCGGCTCGGTGGCAGCCGGCGTGGCCTACGCCGGCGACGACGGCCAGCGGCTGCAGCAGGTGTCGGCCTCGCGCCAGCTGGCGGTGAGCGATTCGGGCAACGAGATCTTCATGCGCATCCGCAACGGCAACGGCAGCTTCGTCACTTCGGCCGCCGCCGGCAACGCCGGCAGCGGCGTCATCGACGGCGGTGCCGTGACGGATCCGGCCAGGTGGAACGCGCCCGGCAATGGCAAGGACTTCTCCATTCGCTTCGCCGTGGACAACTCCAGCATGCCGCCGCAGACGACCTACGACATCATCGACAACGCCAGCGGCAACTCGCTGCTCACCGGCGCCGCCCCCGGCCCGGCGCCGCTGCCGCGAGTCTTCCAGCCCGACCAGGCGATCGTCCTCAAGAGCCAGGGCGGCGAGCCGGCCTTCGATTTCGGCGCGCAGCTGGTCATTACCGGCCACCCGGCCAACGGCGACCGCTTCGAAATCGATGCCAGCACCAGCCAGAGCATGTTCGAGACGCTCGGCAGGCTGATCGGCGCGCTCGAGGGCAGCACCGGCACGTCGGCCGGCCGGACGCTGCTCGCCAACCGCATCGGCGCCGCCCTGACCGACATCGACCAGGCGCAGGACAATCTGCTGCGCGTGCGCGCCACCGTCGGCGCGCGCCTCAACGAGATCGATTCGCTGGCCAACGCCGGCGAGGCCCTCGACCTGAATTACGCGCAGACCCTGTCGCGCCTGCAGGACGTGGACTACGCCGAGGCGATCACGCGGCTGACCCAGCAGCAGTTCTACCTCGAGGCGGCGCAGAAGACGTATGCCAGCGTCAGCGGGCTGTCGCTGTTCAACTATGTCTGAGCGGCCAGCCGCGGCGCACGGCCTGGCGCTGGCCGTCGCGCTGGCGCTGGCCGGCTGCTACCATCCGGCGGCGAAGGTCAGCGACTCGCTCGACGCCGGCCTCGTCGCGCGCAAGATCGGCGCCGATGGCAAGGCGAGCTACGCCGTGCCGGCCAGCCCGATCATCCCCGACGCGCGGGTCAATCTCAGCCCGAGCATCCACCTGAGCCTCGAGGAAATGCTGGCGGGCGCGGCGATCTACTATTTCGTCGACCCGCTGGCGCCCAACTGGAAGGGCGAAATGCAACGCCTCGACGGCGACACCTACAGCATCAGCCTGCGCTCGAAGCGCTTCCGCAGCACGGGCGGCGACGGCGAGGCCGGCCGTGTCTTCCGCCGCAACGCCGCACAGATCGTTCGCGAGGGCGGCTTCGCCGGCTATGTCGTCCTCGACTACGCCGAGGGCATCGAGTCCGAGGTCCTCGGCGCCACCCGCTACGCCGAAGGCACCATCCGCGTCAGCCGGCGCTAGCGGCGCCTGAGCCGTGCCCCGGCGCGGGCGCCTCCTTCTTTTCCTGTTCGCTTTACCTCAGACGCCGCCGCGCGGCGCGTTCTTCCCGGCCCCGCGTTCGTGCCGTCGCTGCGCACGGTGGAAGACGCCGAGCTTGGCAAGCTCGGTGCAGGCCACGTAACCGGCCACCACGCCGGCCATCGCCGCCATGACCTGCCAGGACAGCGGCACGAAGCCGAGGGCATCGACGGCGCGGCCGAGGTAGGGCAGGGCCACCACCAGGGCGCCGACGGCGAGCGCCGCGCCCAGCAGCAGCGGGCTCGGCCGGCTCCTCAGGGCCGGCCCCTGCGTGCGCAGCACCAGCAGGACGGCCAGTTCGGTCAGCACGGAGACGACGAACCAGGCCGTCTGGAAGGTCGCCTCGTCGGCGGCGAAGACGTGGAACAGCAGGGCGAAGGTGAGCAGGTCGAAGCAGGAGCTGATCAGGCCGAAGACGATCATGAAGCGGCGCACATCGGCGATGTTCCAGCGCTGCACGCGCTCGATCTTGTCGCCGTCGACGGTGTCGGTGGATATGGCGATGGAGGGAATGTCGGAGAGGAAGTTGTTGAGCAGGATCTGCTTGGCGGCAAGCGGCAGGAAGGGCAGCAGCGGCGTCATCAGGGCCATGCTGACCATGTTGCCGAAATTGGCGCTGGTGGAAATCGAGATGTACTTGAGCGTGTTGGCGAAGGTGCGCCGCCCTTCCTCGACGCCGCCGCGCAGCACGTCGAGGTCGGGCCGCAGCAGCACGACGTCGGCGCTCTCGCGCGCGACATCGACCGCCTGGTCGACCGAGATGCCGACATCGGCGGCGTGCAGGGCCGGCGCGTCGTTGATGCCGTCGCCGAGGAAGCCGACGGCGTGGCCGGTGCGCTGCAGGGCGCGCACGATGCGCTCCTTCTGCTGCGGATCGACCTCGACGAAGAGATCGGTCTTCTCCGCCAGGTTCCAGAGCGACTCGTCGCGCATCCGCGCGATTTCCTCGCCGGTGAGGAGGGCGCCCGGGTCGAGGCCGATGGCCGCGGCGACATGGGCGGTGACGTAGCGGTTGTCGCCGCTGATGATCTTGACGCGCACGCCGAGCTCGCCGAGGTGGCGGATCGCCGTCGCCGCCTCGGGCTTGGGCGGGTCGACGAAGACGAGGAAGCCGGCGAAGGCCAGCCCCTGCTCGTCCCCGCGTCCGTAGCGCGCCTGCGCGGCGACGCGCTTGGTCGCCACCCCCAGCACGCGGCAGCCCTCCGCCCCCTTCTGGCGGAACCAGGCCTCGATCCGCTGGCGGGCGGAGCCGTCGAGCGGCGTCTCGGCCCCTTCGCGCAGCAGCGTCGCGCAGGCTGCCAGCACGTTCGGCAGGGCGCCCTTGGTGATGATGCGGTGGCTGCCGCCGTCGCCGGCTCCGGCGACGACGATGGTCAGGCGCTTGCGCAGGAAGTCGTAGGGAATCTCGTCGATCTTGGCGAAGCCCTCCGTGGAGAGGCCGGCCGTCGCGCCGGCCCTGGCGATGGCCTCGTCGAGCGGGTTGTCGATGCCGGTTTCCAGCGCCGCGTTGAGGTAGGCAAGTTGCAGCACCTCGGCCGATTGCGCGCCGTCGGCATCGACGGCCGCGCCGAGCGACATCGCACCCAGCGTCAGCGTGCCGGTCTTGTCGGTGCACAGGATGTCCATGCTGCCGAGGTTCTCGATGGCCTCGAGGCGGCGGATGATGACGCCCTTGCCGGCCATGGCGCGGGCGCCGCGCGACAGCGTCACGCTGACGATGGCCGGCAGCAGCTCGGGCGTCATGCCGACCGCGAGCGCCACGGCGAAGAGCAGGGACTCGAGCGCCGGCCGGCCGAGGAACTGGTTCACGGCGAGGACGAACAGCACGATGAACAGCATCACCCGCACCAGCAGCATGCCGAACTGGCGCACGCCGCGCTGGAACTCGGTTTCCGGCGGGCGCGCGTTGAGCCGCGCGGCGATCGCGCCATAGAGCGTGTCGCGGCCGGTGCGCACCACCAGCACGCGCGCCGTGCCGCTGCGCACCGAGGTGCCGAGGAAGACGGAATTGCTGCGCGCGGCCAGCGGCGCCCCGGCCGCCACGCTGCCCGGCCGCTTTTCGACCGGAAAGGATTCGCCGGTCAGGCTGGCTTCGCTCACCAGGAAGTCGCTGGCCAGCAGCACTCGCCCGTCGGCCGGCACCAGATGGCCGGCGGCAAGCTCGACGATGTCGCCTGGCACGATGTCGCGCGCCGGCAGGGTCTGCAGCCGGCCGTCGCGCAGCACCCTGGCGCTCAGCGCCAGGCGGCGGCGCAGCTCGGCGACGGCGGCGCCGGCGCGGTATTCCTGGACGAAGCCGAGCAGGGTGCTGCCGAGCACGATGGCGAGGATGATCGCCGCGTCGGCGAATTCGCGAAGGAACAGCGAGATGACGGCGCCGAGGACGAGCACGAGGACCAGCGGGCTGGCGAACTGGCGCAGCAGCAGGCGCAGGGTCGTCGATTGGCGCTGCTCGTCCACGGCATTGGCGCCGTGCTCGCGCAGGCGCGCTTCCGCCTCGGCTGCGGCAAGGCCCTCGCCGCGGCTGGCGAGCGACACGAGCAGCGCTTCGGCGCTGCCGCTCCACCAGGCTTCGCTCGATCCGCCGTCCGTCATCATGCCCCGCGCCGCGTTGCCGCCATTGTGATCCTCCGTGGCGCCCGGGGGAAGCCGTCCCTGCTATGGCCGAGGCGCGCCGCGCCTTGCCGCCTTGCCACGGAAGGGGCAGAATCGGCGGCAAGGCCGCCCGGCATGCCCAGGTGCCTTGTCCTGCCCGCTGCGATGCGGCCGGGCCCGCTTCGCCGCCAGTCATCGACACGAGGAGGGGAGGGGATGCATCAGCCCAAGCTCGCCCTGGCCACCTTGGCCTGCACCCTGTTCCTGGCGTCCGGCCCCGGTCTGGCGCAGGAAGCCCAGGTCCATGAAGTGCCGGTCAAGATCGCCGGCGGCAAGACCATAGCGGTGAAGCTCACGAAAACCGGCTTCGCCCCGGCGGAAGACGACAAGGTCATCATCACCGGGGTGGTCCTCCAGGTCAGCCTGTCGTCCCGGGACAAGAAGCGGCCGGCACTCTACTGGTCCTTCAGCTTCCGGCCGAAGACCGACGATGAAATCGCCAGCGTGTCGGTGACCAATGTCTTCCCCAGCGACCCCGAGGTCCTGCTGCATGCCGACAATGCGCCCAGGCTGAGGCAGGGCCAATGGATAGGCGTCATCGAAAACGGCGACCCTGACGGCCGCGAGAACGCCTGGCTGCAGGCGAAGGGCAATATGTTTTTCGTTTTCAGGTTCGACGTGAACTTCCGGGATGGCAGGACGACGACGCTCCACCAGATGGCCGGCTTCACGGAGGGCGACAAGGCGTCCGCCCTCACCCACACCCGGCTGCTGCGGGAGAAAGCCGCCAGGGAGGACGCCGCCGGCCGATGACGCCGCCGCCGGCCGTCAGCCCCCCCTCGGCTTCCAGGAGGAAGCGCCGCTGCCTGCCGAGCGAGCCGAGGATGCGGCCGCAGCACCAGAAGGAGAGCAAGATCCGCCGCCCCCGCCGGCCGAAGTCCTCGAAGGTGATGATCGCCGTCGCGAGGGATGCGAAACCTTCGCGGCCGTGGCGCAGCCCTTCCCGTCTTGCTGGCCGGCGCCGGCCGGCGCCTGGCGCTGCTCGTCCAGAGTCTCTGCGGGGGAACGCGCCGACGCTTGAGTGTAGGCGGGGCTGCCAGGCGGGCTGCCAGGCGGCCACCTTGGCGAGGGCCTCAGCCGAGCCGCTCGCCGTGCTCGCGCGTGGCGTGAAAGCCGACCCGCGGCCAGCGCTCCTGCGTGACCTGCAGGTTGTACTTGTTGGCGGCGAGGAAGACCGGATTGCCGTCCACGTCGCTGGCCAGCGCGGCCGCCTGCTCGCGCTCGAACTCGCGGCGGACCGCCTCGTCGGGGTAGGTCAGCCAGCGCGCCGTCGAGATGGCGGCGGCGTCGTAGAGGGCGTCCACCTTGTATTCGGTGGCCAGCCGGTGGGCGACGATCTCGAACTGCAGCACGCCGACCGCGCCGAGCAGCAGGCTGTTGCCGAGCGCGGTGCGGAATACCTGGATGGCGCCTTCCTCGCCGAGCTCCTGCAGGCCCTTTTCCAGCTGCTTGGCCCTGAAGGGGTCGCGCGGGCGGGCGCTGCGAAAGAGTTCCGGCGCGAAGTAGGGGATGCCCCTGAAGCCGAGCGCCTCGCCTTCGGTGAGGGTGTCGCCGATCTGCCACGGGCCGTGGTTGTGGTTGCCGCTGATGTCGCCGGCCACCGCGTCCTCGCTTGCCACGCGCTCGTTGGCCATGAAGGTGAGGGCGTTGGCGAGCTTGATCTCGCGGCCGACGCGCTGGTGTCGCACCTTCATGCCGGGCGCGTAGCGTCCCGAGCAGACGCGGAAGAAGGCGATGCGGTCGCGGTGCTTCGGATCCATGTTGGCCTGGATCTTGAAGACGAAACCGGTAAACGGCGCCTCCGCCGGCTGCACCAGCCGCGCGCCGCCGTCGCGCGGCTGCGGCGCCGGCGCCCACTCGATCAGGGCGCGCAGGATCTCGCGCACGCCGAAGTTGTTGATGCCCGAGCCGAAGAACACCGGGGTCTGCCGGCCGGCGAGGAAGGCGCCGTGATCGAAGGAGGGGCTGGCGCCGCGAATCAGCTCGACGTCCTCGCGCAACTGGCCGATCTCCAGCGGGAACAGCGCGTCGAGCTTCGGGTTGCCGAGGCCCTCGATGAGTTCGGTTTCGCCGCCGGCATGGGCCTCGCCCGGCCTGAAGCGCAGCAACTGCTCCTGCAGCAGGTGCCAGACGCCGCGGAAGGCCTTGCCCTGGCCTAACGGCCAGGTGATCGGCGCGCAGTCGATGCCGAGGATGGACTCGATCTCTCCGATCAGCTCCATCGGCGCGCGCACCTCGCGGTCGAGCTTGTTCACGAAGGTGATGATCGGCGTGTCGCGCAGGCGGCAGACCTCGAGCAGCTTGATGGTCTGCGCCTCGACGCCCTTGGCGGCGTCGACCACCATCACCGCGGCATCGACGGCGGTGAGCACGCGGTAGGTGTCCTCGGAGAAGTCCTGGTGGCCCGGCGTGTCGAGCAGGTTGATGACATGGCCGTCGTACTCGAACTGCATCACCGAGCTGCTGACCGAGATGCCGCGCTGCTTTTCCACCTCCATCCAGTCCGACGTGGCATGGCGGGCGCTCTTCCTCGCCTTGACCGTGCCGGCCAGCTGGATGGCACCGCCGAAGAGCAGCAACTTTTCCGTCAGCGTCGTCTTGCCGGCATCCGGGTGAGAGATAATGGCGAAGGTGCGCCGCCTCTCGACATCGCGCAACTGATCGGCAGGGAAGGTCGGCATGAGGGGGCGGATTATAGCAATGCCGGTTGCGCCGCCCGCGAGACATGGATCCCGCCTGTCGCTGCCGCCTGGACCGGATCTGGCCAGCCAGCAGGGGTGCCTGAATGACCTCGCAGCATTTCTAAATGCAATAAAATGCATGTAACCTGGATAAAACGCAGAATATCGTTTATCTCTTGGCAAATCTATCGGTAATTGACCTAGATCAATGGGCAATAATTCATTAATTATTTAAACTCTGCACTAGAATACATTGACCGCCCAGACAACCAGCCAACCGACGGAGACCAGACCATGAGTGCGCAGGCCGCCAGGGATTACGAAGCCGAACTGACCAGCATTCTCGATCGCTGCAACGTGGCAGCGCGGGACTACTCGATTCCGACCAAGGAGGAGTTGCCCGAGGGATACACCGGCGTCTTCGGCCATTTCCCGGTGTATTTTCCGGAAGAGATCGTGCATGCCGCCAAGCTGCTGCCGGTGAACATCCTCGGCGGGGGCAACCGGCTCGAACTGAAGATCGCCGACGCGCGCATGGGCTCCTTCATCTGCTCGATCTGCCGTTCGACGACGGAGCTGGGCCTCGACGGCACCCTGGGCGACATGGTCGGCTTCATGACCCATCCGATCTGCGACGCCGCCAAGCACCTCGCCGGCATCTGGTCGCGCAACGTGCCCAACCAGCTGTCGGGCATCCTCTACCTGCCGCAGAACGTCAACTCGCCGGGCGCGGCGCGCTACATCGCCTCCGAGTACCAGCGCTTCCGCGGCGAGCTGGAGAAGAAGATCGGCCATGAGATCAGCGACGAGGCGCTGCGCGAGAGCCTGAAAATCTACAACGAGAACCGGCGCATGATCCGCGAGCTGTACCGCATCAAGCGCGAGGAGCCGTGGAAGGTCAGCGCGCCGGAAGCCTACCTGCTGGTGCGCGCGCGCACCCGCATGCCGTGCGAGGAGCACAACGTGCTGCTCGAGCGCGCGCTCGAGTGCATCCACAAGCGCAACATGCCGGCGCAGGACAAGCCGCGCATCGTCTTCGTCGGCGGCTTCTGCGAGCAGCCGCCGCTGGAGATGATCGAGGCGATGGACGACAACTGCTATGTGGTGGACGACGACCTGCTGATCGGCCTGCGCTGGTTCACCGAGGACGTGCCGCTGACGGGCGATCCGATCTGGGCGCTGGCGGAAAGCTACATCATCCGTTCCGAGGCGAGCCCGGTGCAGCACGACGAGAACAAGCCGAAGGAAGGCTATCTGTACGACATGGTGAAGAAATCGAATGCGGATGGTGCTATCCTGACCGCCGCCAAGTTCTGCGAGCCCGGACTCGACGAGCAGATCGCCTGGTCGAAGCACTTCGACGAGCTGAACATCCCCTACCTGGTGCTCGAATTCGAGGAAAAGATGACTTCGTTCGAGCAAATGGCCATGCAGATGGAGACGTTCGCCGAGTCCCTGCTGTTCGCCGTCGCTTAAGCAAGAGGAGACAAGACCATGAGCACGACCCCCGAGCAAGCCGCCGCCGACTTCAACCCGCGCGAGGAAGGCTCGCGCCTGATGCGGGACTGGTACGCCAGCCTGTCCACCGCCAACCAGCGCAAATCGCCGGTGTGCAACGTCTTCGTCATGGGCAATGCCGTCGAGATCCTGCGCTGCTTCGACTTCGAGCTGGTCTTCCCGGAGATCAACTCGTTGCAGACCGGCGTGCGCAAGACCTCGCAGGAGTACATCAGCCTGTCCGAGGACTACGGCTACTCGCCCGACGTCTGCTCCTACGTCAAGGCCGACGTCGGCCTGATCCTCAAGGAGAACGAGCATCCGGCCGGCCTCATCCCGAAGGCCGACCTGGCGGTTTCCTCCAACATGTGCGGCACCTTCATCAAGTGGGCGGAGATCTGGGAGCGCTGGCTGAAGACGCCGGTGTTCGTGCTCGACCTGCCGGGCCAGCGCTCGGCCGGCTGGCAGGTTCGCCCGGGTGACGCCCAGCACACCGCCGACACGCGCTGGATCGAGGCGCAGTTCCAGGAGCTGATCGTCCAGTGCGAGCGCATCACCGGCAAGCGCTTCGACATGGACAAGCTGGCCGAGGTGGAAGCGCGCGTGAACAAGATGGTGGACCACTGGAACAACGTCATGGCGCTCAACCGC
>CAUJIV010000030.1 GCA_963205435.1 Pseudomonadota bacterium | reverse complement strand
GATGCTCGCCGGCCTCGCCCTGCCCGCCTTCGCCCAGGACAAGGGCGCCGAGGCGGCCAAGGAGCTGCCGGCGGTCAACGTGCAGGCCGACGCCGAGCAGCCCGACGGCTACCGCGCCTCGACCACCCGCGTCGGCAAGGTGCTGCAGGATCCGCACGACATCCCGCAAGCGGTCACCACCGTCACCAACAAGCTGATGGAGGAGCAGCAGGTCGGCAGCCTGAAAGAGGCTATGCGCAACGTCTCGGGCGTGTCTTTCAACGCCGCCGAGGGCGGCCGCTCGGGCGACAACATGAACCTGCGCGGCTTCTACACCTTCGGCGACGTCTACCTCGACGGCATCCGCGACACCGCGCAGTACAACCGCGAGACCTTCAACAGCGAGCAGATCGACGTGCTGCGCGGCGCCGGCGCCATGCTGTTCGGCCGCGGCCAGGCCGGCGGCGTCATCAACCAGGTCACCAAGACGCCGCTGCGCCTCGAACAGTACAAGCTCACCGGCAGCCTCGGCAGCGAGGGCTACCGCGAGCTCACCGCCGACCTCAACAAGCCGCTCGGCCGCGGCACGGCGCTGCGCGTGAACCTGATGCGCCGAGACGAGGGCAGCTGGCGCTCGAACCCGGCTACCGGCGACGAGCCGGAAGTCCACCGCAGCGGCATCGCCCTCAGCCTCGGCCTCAACCAGGACACCGCCAACCGCTTCTGGATCAACCACTACCATCTGAGGACGCGCGACATCCCCGACTACGGCATCTCCTTCGACGCGGCCACGCGCAAGCCGAGCCGGCGCATGCCCTCGCGCTACTACTGGGGCATCGACCGCAACTTCGACGACAGCGACACGCGCATGACGACCTTCGTGCACGAGTTCGACTTCGCCGACGGCGGCCAGCTGCGCAGCCAGCTGCGCTTCGCCGACTACGAACGCAGCTACTGGGCGAAGACGCCCAACCTCACCACGCCGCCCAGCCCGGTCGGCGGCGTCGGCGGCAACCAGACGCGTGCCTCCGACTACGAGACGATCACGCTGCAGTCCGACTACAGCAAGAAGTTCAGCGCCTGGGGCATGAAGCACGAGCTGCTCGTCGGCGTCGAATACCTGAAGGAGCTGAGCTACCGCAAGGGGCTGCAGAACTTCGGCACGGTGGCGTTCCCGAACTACCAGCCCTACCAGGAAGCCGTCGCCGGCAACCCGGTCCGCTTCAAGGGCGACTCCTACGCCGTCTACGCCCAGGACACCATCGAGTTCATCCCGCAATGGAAGGTCACCCTCGGCGCGCGCCGCGACGAGATGGACGCCGCCTACTCCAGCGCCACGTCGCCGCGGCTCTCCTTCGGCGAATGGAGCACGCGCGGGGCGCTTTCCTATCACCCGGTTGAGGACACCCACTATTATCTGAGCTTCAGCGATTCCTTCAGCCCGACCGCCGACCTCTACCAGCTCACCGTGCAGCCGCAGCCGCCCGAGCGCAGCGAGGTGGCCGAGCTGGGCGCCAAGTGGCTGCTCCTGGACGGCGATCTCGCCCTGCGCGCCGCGCTCTACCGCGCCACCAAGTTCTGGGAGCGCAGCACCGACCTCGAATCGACGGCGGCGATACTCACCCGCAAGCGGCGCACCGACGGCTTCGAGCTCGAAGCGGCCGGACGCATCAGCGACAACTGGGAAGTGTTCTCCGGCCTCGCCCTGATGGATGCGCGCATCCTCAAGACGGCGAAGAACATCAACCCGACGACCGGCGCCATCACCTACGGCAACCCGCTCTACGAGGGCAAGCGCGCACGAAACACGCCGCGCTATACCTTCAACCTATGGACCACCTACAAGCTGGGCGGCGGCTGGAAGATCGGCGGCGGCGTCGAGCTGAAGGCCGAGCGCGAGGGCTTCAGCCCGAGCGGCGCGGGCCCTGTGCCGACGCTCAACGGCCAATACCACCCCAACACCGCGCCGGCCTACGCGCGCTGGGACGCCCTGATCGCCTACGAGCAGACCGCCTGGGCCGTGCGCCTGAACATCAAGAACCTGTTCGACAAGGTCTATTACGACGCGATCTACGACAACGGCCCGTTTACCGTGCCCGGCACCCGCCGCGCCGCCGTCCTCACCGGCGAGCTGAAATTCTGACAAGGAAAGGAGCCACCGACATGAACCGAAGACACGCCCTGCGCGCGCTGACCGGACTGACCTCCCTCGCCGTCCTGCCGCGACTGACTTTTGCCGCCCGCGAAGCCGGCATCGCCGGCGCGATCCGCCCGGCGCTGATCGGCGCCGCCTGGCGCGGACCGAACAAGGGCGATCCCTATTTCGCCGGCGCGCTGGAGGCCGACTGGAGCGGCAAGGCGGTCGCCATCCGCCATGCCGTGGCGCTGCCGGGCCGCGCCCACGGCGTCATCGCCGAGCCCGGCGGCGGCCTGCTCGTCGTCGCCTACCGCTTCGGCGACTGGCTGCTGCGCAGCGATGCCGAAGGCAAAGTGGTGCAGCGCCATTCCCTGCGCGAGGAGGGCGGCCGCCTGCTCTGCGGCCATGCCGTCTATGCGCCCGACCGCTCGGCGCTCTACACCACCGAGACCGACGTGCGCACTAACCGCGGCTGGATCGGCGTGCGCGATCCG
>CAUJIV010000029.1 GCA_963205435.1 Pseudomonadota bacterium | reverse complement strand
AGAAACATCTGCCGCGCTATCTGGCCGAATACAGCTATCGCTTCAACCGACGTTTCGATCTGGCGAGCATGCTCGCCCGGCTGGCCACCGCCGCCGCGAACACGCCGCCTATGCCGTACCGGCTCGTAAAGTTGGCTGAGGTTCATTGGTAATCAGGTTCCCTTTTGCCGTCGAGACGGCACTGAGGAGCCGGGCGCCGCGAACGCGCGGTTGCCGGCAAGAGCGCATGCGGGGCTAAAATGTCGGCGGGCGGCATGGCGGCGGCGAAGATGATGAATCGACCATTGCGGGAGGCGGCGGCTTCGATCACCCCGCCCTTCCTGCGCAAGCTGGGCGCCAAGATCAACGCCATCCTGGTGCTGTTTTTCCTCTTTGCCGTATCTGTCATCCTGCTCACCCTCTACGCCGCCCGCCAGCTCGAGGGCGAAGGCGCGGCGATCAACGTGGCCGGCTCGCAGCGCATGCTGATCCACGTCCTCGCCAACCGCATGCACCAGATGCTCGGCAACACGCGGCCGCGCGAAGAGGTCAGGAAGGAGGCGGAAGATCTCGCCGGCCAGATCGACCAGGCATTGCGCACGCTGGAGGCCGGCGACCCGGAGCGGCCGCTCTTCCTGCCGCGCGAGCCTCAGGTCCGCGAGCAGATGCGCCTGCTCGAGCGCGAATGGCGCGAAGACCTGCGGCCGCGGGTCGGCCGGGTGCTGGGCGAGGCCGCAGAGGACGAGCGCCGCCGCCTGCTCGCCGGCTTCGACGAGAGGGTGTCGCGCCATGTCGGGAACTGGGACGCGCTCGTGCTGATGATCGAGCGGAGCAACGCGCGCAACACCTTCCTGATGTTCCTGTTCCAGAATGTCCTCGTCGCCTTCGCGCTGCTCGGCACCCTGCTGCTGATCTACCTGTTCAGGAAACTGGTCATCGAGCCGGTCGAGATGCTGCGCGCCGGCATCGAGCGCATGGCGACCTCGGACTTCGACGTGCGGCTGCCGGTATTGTCGCGGGACGAGTTCGGCGAGCTGGCCGCCGGCTTCAACCATATGGCCGCCAACCTGCGCGAGCTTTACGCCACGCTGGAGCAGCGGGTGGCGGAGAAGACGCGCAGCGTCGAGGAGCGCAACCGCGAGCTGGCGCTGCTCTACGAGATCGCCGCCTTCCTCGGCGAGCAAACGACGCTGGAAGCCGTCTGCGACGGCGTCCTGACGAAGCTGCGCGGCCTGCTCGGCGCGCGAAGCGGGGCGGTGCGCCTGGTCGATCCGGCAACCGCGACCCTGAAAATCGTCATCAGCCACGACCTGCCGGAATCGTTCTGCGCGGACGAGGCGAACCTGCCGCTGGGCGCCTGCCTGTGCGGCCAGGCGGCGGCCGAGGGCAGGCCGATCGACCTGACGCTCGGCCGCCCGCTGCCGGCCGGCATGTCGCTGGAATGCTGCGCGCGGCACGGCTTCGCCGCGATGGCGGCCATCCCGATCAGCTCGAAGAGCCAGGTCATCGGCGTGCTCAATCTCTTCTTCGACGAGCCGCGGCCGCTGTCCTCCCACGAGACCCGGCTGCTCGAGGCCATCGGCCAGCACCTCGGCGTGGCGGTCGAGAGCCTGCGCCTCGTCATGCGCGAGAAGGAGATGGCCGTGTCCGAGGAGCGCAACCTGCTGGCGCAGGAGTTGCACGACAGCATCGCCCAGTCGCTGGCCTTCCTCAACATCCAGGCGCAGATGCTGGAGGATTCCCTGCGCGCGGGACAGGCCGGGGAGGCGCGGGAGGAGCTGGCGCGCATGCGCGAGGGCATCCAGGAGAGCTACGACGACGTGCGCGAGCTGCTGGTGCATTTCCGCATCCGCATGGACCATGCCGGCCTCGAGGAGGCGATCCGCAGCGCCCTGCAGAAGTTCGAGGGGCAGACCGGCGTCCGCACCGCCTTCATCGAGGAGGGCGGGGCGGTGCCGCCGCCGGCGACCGGCCTGGTGCAGATCCTGCACATCCTGCAGGAGGCGCTTTCCAACGTGCGCAAGCATGCCAGGGCCGGATCGGTCACGGTCCGTCTCGGCGGCGGCCAGGGCGAGCTGATCCTCTCCGTCTGCGACGACGGCATCGGCTTCGATCCGGCGCGGATGGGCGGGAACGGGGGCGCCTGCGTCGGCATCGACATCATGCGCGAGCGGGCGCATCGCATCGGCGCCCGGCTCGAGGTGGACTCGGCGCCCGGGCGCGGCAGCTGTGTTACGCTGGCCCTGCCCGGATAGAACGAGCGCGGACACGCATGGCGGCCCCGATACGCGTTTTGCTGGTCGACGACCATGCCCTCTTCCGCAGCGGCATCAAGGCCCTGCTGCAGAGGCAGAAGGATTTCGAGGTGGCCGGCGAGGCAGCCGACGGCCTGGAAGGCGTGAAGCGGGCGAAATCGCTCAGGCCCGACGTGGTGCTGCTCGACCTCAACATGCCGGGCATCTCCGGCCACGAGGCGGTCCGGCTGATCGTCGAGGAACTGCCCGAGACCCGGGTGGTCATGCTGACGGTGTCCGAGGACGCCGAAGACCTGCTGGAGGCGCTGCAGGCGGGCGCCCAGGGCTATCTGCTGAAGAACATCGAAACGGGCTATTTCATCAGCGCCATCCGCAGCGCGGCGGAAGGCGAGGCGGTCATGTCGCCGCAAATGACGGCCAAGCTGATGCAAAGCGTGCGCGCCCGGCCGGCGGCGGCGAGCCGGCCGCCGGACAAGGAGCGGCTGAGCCCGCGGGAGCGCGAAATCCTCGGCTTCCTCGCCCGCGGCGCCAGCAACAAGGAGATCGCCCGCGGCCTCGAGCTGGCCGAGAGCACCGTCAAGATCCACCTGCAGAGCATCATGAAGAAGCTCAACCTCGTCAGCCGCGTGCAGGCGGCGGTCTATGCGGTCGAGCACGGCCTCGCCGGCGGCAGGGACGAGGCCGGCTAGCCAGCCGAAGGAACTAGTTCTTAGGAACGAGGGCGGCGGCCGCGCGGCCGCCTGGCGGCGCGCTCTGCACTAGCCCGAAAATTTCCGGCGCCACACCCGGACGAGGGATGGTCCGGAGCGGAGAATCGGGCAAGAATGGCGGCACGGTCTCGAAGCCCGCGCCCCGGCGCGGGCCGCCGGACTTCACGTGACGCCACAGCCGCCAATGGCCGCCCCCTACCTGCAAATCGCGCTGCTCGCCGCCATCGCCTGGCTGGCGCGCAGGGCGCTCTTCCGCGTCGGGCCCTCGCCGGTGGCCTCGGGCGCGATCGTCATGGCGGCGGGCATCTTCGGGCTGGCCTCGCTCGACCGCATCCCGCTGCTTCCGGCCGATTGCCTGACGACCTTCGCCCTGGCGCTGCTGCTGCTCTGGGCCTTCATCGCCGCATCCTATTTCTCGGCCTGGCGCCAGGGCCGCCTGCCCGGCCTGGTTGCCGCGCCCAACGACGGCTTCGCCGTCGGCACCTGGGTGGCGGGAACCGCGGTCATGGCGCGGCTGCTGCTCGCCGGCGTGCCCGAATGGCGCGCGGCAGTCGTCGTCCTGGCCCTGCTCGCCTGCGCCCTCTGGCTTTGGTATCTCGCCATCGTGCTGCGCGGCTTTCGCGCCGTGCTGGCCAGCCCCGCCCGCCTGAGGGTGACCGGCCGCATCCTGCTGTCCACGGTGAGCACCCAGTCCCTGGTGCTGCTGGCCTGGCACCTGTGGCCGGATGCGGACTGGCTGCGCGCGCCGGCCACCCTTTTGCTGGTGCTCGGCTACCTGTTCTACGGCGCCGGGCTGCTGCTGGTCGTCCAGCGCTATCTGAGGGAGACGGGCTGGACCCTGTCGGAGGACTGGGACAACACCAACTGCATCCTGCACGGCGCCATGTCGATCACCGGGCTGGCGGTGGCGGCCACCGGCCTGCTGCCGGCCTGGCTCGGCCTGGCGACCTGGCTCTACGTGCTGGCGATGCTGGTGCTGGTCGAGGCGGTGGAGGTCGCGCGCATGGCGCGGCGCGCCCGGCTGCATGGCCTGCGCAAGGGCGTCTTCACCTATCACGTGTCGCAGTGGTCGAGGAACTTCACCTTCGGCATGTTCTACGCCTTCACGCTGGCCATGGCCGGCGCCTACGCCCAGTCGCCGCTGGTCGCCGCGCTCGAGCCCGTGCTGGCGCCGCTCATCGCCGGCGGCCCCTGCGTCGTGCTGTTCTTCCTCCTGCTCGAGGCCGGCCTCTGGGCGGGCGCCCATTCCAGGTGCGGCGCCCTGCCGGCCGCGCCGCAGCCTCTGGCCATCAATGAATACGCAAAGGAGCAGCGACAGTGAGCCATTTTCTCGACAGGCTGAAGTACTTCAACCGCATCAAGGGAACCTTCTCCGACGGCCATGGCATCGCCACCGACGAGGACCGGCGCTGGGAGGACGCCTACCGCAACCGCTGGCGCCACGACAAGATCGTGCGCTCGACGCACGGCGTGAACTGCACGGGCGGCTGCTCCTGGAAGATCTTCGTCAAGAACGGCCTCGTCGCCTTCGAAATGCAGCAGACCGACTACCCGCGCACGCGCGACGACCTGCCCAACCACGAGCCGCGCGGCTGCCAGCGCGGCGCCTCCTTCTCGTGGTACCTCTACAGCCCGCACCGCATCAAGCATCCGCTGATCCGCGGTCGCCTGCTCGAGCTCTACCGCGCCGAGCGCGAGGCCGGCCGCGACCCGGTCGAGGCCTGGGAGGCGATCCAGAACGATCCGGCCAGGCGCCTGCGCTACACCGCCGTGCGCGGCCTCGGCGGCTTCGTGCGTACCAGCTGGGACGAAGTCACCGAGATCATCGCCGCCGCCAACATCCACACCATCCGCAAGCACGGCCCCGACCGCATCTTCGGCTTCTCGCCGATCCCGGCGATGTCGATGATCTCCTACGCCGCCGGCGCCCGCTATCTCTCGCTGATCGGCGGCGTCTGCGGCTCCTTCTACGACTGGTACTGCGACCTGCCGGCGGCGAGCCCGCAGACCTGGGGCGAGCAGACCGACGTGCCGGAGGCGGCCGACTGGTACAACTCGACCTATCTCATCATCACCGGCGCCAACCTGCCGATGACGCGCACGCCCGACGCCCACTTCGCCACCGAGGTGCGCTACAAGGGCGCCAAGATCGTCTCCATGGCGCCGGACTACGCCGAATACGTCAAGTTCGCCGACCTGTGGATGCCGGTCCGGCAGGGCACCGACGCGGCGGCCTTCCTCGCCATGGCCCACGTGGCGCTGAAGGAGTTCCACATCGACCGCCAGGAGCCCTACTTCACCGAGTACGCGCGCACCTACACCGACCTGCCGATGCAGGTCCTGCTGCGCCGGGCGGGCGATGCCGGGGACGGCTACGTCAGCGACCGCACGCTGCGCGCCAGCGACTTCGACGGCGCCTTCGGCGAGGCCAACAACCCCGAGTGGAAGACCGTCGTCTGGGACGAGATCTCGCGCGCCTTCGTCGTGCCGAACGGCTCGGTCGGCTTCCGCTGGGGCGAGGACGGCAAGTGGAACACCCTGCCGAGGAACGCCGCCACCGGCGCGGAGATCCGCGCCCAGCTGTCCGCGCTCGGCGAGCAGGATGCCGTCGTCGCCGTCGGCTTCCCGCACTTCAACCCGGGCGAGCCGGGCCTGCTCTACCGCAACGTGCCGGCGCGCCGGGTCAGGCTGGCCAGCGGCGAGGAGGCGCTGGTGACCACGGTGTTCGACCTGCAGGTCGCCCAGTACGGCATCGACCGCGGCCTCGGCGGCGGCAACGTCGCCGCCTCCTACGACGACGCCGCGGTCGCCTACACGCCGGCGTGGGCGGAGAAGGTCACCGGCGTCAAGCGCGCCGACCTCATCCGCACCGGCCGCGAGTTCGCCGACAACGCCGCCAGGACGCGCGGCAAGTCGATGGTCATCATGGGCGCGGCGATCAACCACTGGTACCACAACGACATGAGCTACCGCAGCATCATGAACCTGCTGCACCTGTGCGGCTGCGTCGGCCAGAGCGGCGGCGGCTGGGCCCACTACGTCGGCCAGGAGAAGCTGCGGCCGCAGGCCGGCTGGGCGCCGATCGCCTTCGCCCTCGACTGGCAGCGGCCGCCGCGGCACATGAACTCCACCACCTTCTGGTACTTCCACACCGACCAGTGGCGCTACGAGAAGGTGTCCGCCGACGGCCTGCTCTCGCCCGCCGCCCGCGGCAAGTACCGCGGCTACCAGCTGGCCGACTACAACGTGGTGGCGCAGCGCCTCGGCTGGCTGCCCTCGGCGCCGCACTTCAACCGCAACCCCCTCGACGTCGTCGCCGAAGCCGAGCAGGCCGGCGCCGCCGACGAGGCCGGCGTCGCCCGCCACGTGGTCGAGCAGCTCAAGTCGGGCCGGCTGGCCTTCGCCAGCGAGGACATCGACGCCCCGGAGAACCACGTGCGCAACCTCTTCGTCTGGCGCGCCAACCTCTTCGGCTGCTCGGCCAAGGGCCACGAGTATTTCCTCAAGCACCTGCTTGGCGCGCAGAACGGCGTCATGCAGGAGGGCACCGACGGCCGGCTGTGCAAGGAGGTGAAGTGGCGCGAGACGGCGCCGACGACCAAGCTCGACCTGGTGGTGGACATCAACTTCCGCCTGAACTCGACCGGCGCCTACTCCGACATCATCCTGCCGACCGCGACCTGGTACGAGAAGCATGACCTCAACACCACCGACATGCACCCCTTCGTGCATCCGCTGTGCGAGGCGGTGACGCCGGGCTGGGAGTCGAAGTCCGACTGGCAGATCTTCCAGGCCATCGCCGAGACCTTCTCCCGCCTGGCGCAGAAGCACCTCGGCACGCGCAAGGACCTCGTCGCCCTGCCGATGCTGCACGACTCGCCCTTCGAACTGGCGCAACCCCTCGGCGTCAAGGACTGGAAGCGCGGCGAATGCGAGCCGGTGCCCGGCAAGACGCTGCCGCTGCTCAAGGTAGTGCGGCGCGACTTCGCCGACACCCACCGCAAGTTCATCGCCCTCGGCCCGCTGATGACCAGCCTCGGCAACAACATCAAGGGCCTCGACTGGAACACCGAGCACGAATACGAGGAGCTGAAGGCGCACAACGGCGTCGTCACCCTGGAGGGCGTCTCGAGGGGCATGCCCAGCATCGCCGATGACATCGCCGCCTGCGAGGCCGTGCTGCGCATGGCGCCGGAGACCAACGGCGAGGTGGCGCACAAGTCCTGGTCGGCGCTGTCGCGGAAGACCGGCATCGACCACCACCACCTCTATGCCGGCCGCCAGGAGGACAAGATCACCTTCCGCGACATCGTCGCCCAGCCGCGCAAGATCATCACGGCGCCGACCTGGTCGGGTATCGAGTCGGAGAAGGTGTCCTACAACGCCGGCTACACCAACATCCACGAGCACATCCCGTTCCGCACCCTGACTGGCCGCGCCCACTTCTACCAGGACCATGAATGGATGCTCGACTTCGGCGAGGGCTTCTGCGCCTTCCGCCCGGGGCTCGACATGAAGGCGCAGGAAACCGTGCCGGCGGCCGTGAGGGCGAAGCCGCACCTGGTGCTCAACTGGATCACGCCGCACTCGAAGTGGGGCATCCACTCCACCTACCAGGACAATCTGCGCATGCTCAACCTGTTCCGCGGCGGCCCCTATGTCTGGATCGCCGAGGACGACGCCAGGAACGTCGGCATCGAGGACAACGACTGGATCGAGGCCGTCAACGCCAACGGCGCCACGGTGGCGCGCGCGGTGGTCTCGCAGCGCGTGCCGCGCGGCATGGCGCTGATGTACCACGCCCAGGAGAAGACGGTGAACGTGCCCGGCTCGCCATCGACGGGCAAGCGCGGCGGCACGCTCAACTCCGTCACCCGCGTCGTGGTCAAGCCGACCAACATGGTCGGCGGCTACGCCCAGCTCGCCTACGGCCTCAACTACTACGGCACCGTCGGCACCCAGCGCGACGAGTTCGTCGTGGTGCACAAGATCGACGACGGCGACATCGACTGGCTGGAGCGGCCGCTGACGCCGGAGCGCGAGGCCCGGCGCAACCCGGCCGGCATCGGTCCGCGCTGAGCGCAACACACAGGAGACGACCATGAAAGTCCGAGCCCAATTCGCGCTGGTCTTCAACCTCGACAAGTGCATCGGCTGCCACACCTGCTCGGTGACGTGCAAGAACGTGTGGACCAACCGCAAGGGCGTCGAGTACGCCTGGTTCAACAACGTCGAGTCGAAGCCCGGCATCGGCTATCCCAGGCACTGGGAGGACCAGCAGGCCTGGCGCGGCGGCTGGGAACTCGCCGGCGGCCGGCTGCGGCTGAAGTCCGGCGGCCGGCTCTCGCGCCTCGCCAACATCTTCGCCAACCCGGACATGCCGCAGATCGACGACTACTATGACCCATTCACCTTCGATTACGCCCGCCTGCAGAGCGCCCCCCTGTCCGAGGCGGCGCCGGTGGCGCGCCCGGTCTCGCAGATCACCGGCGAGAAGATGGCCAAGGTGACTTGGGGGCCGAACTGGGAGGACGACCTCGCCGGCGAGTACGACAAGCGCGCCAAGGACGTCAACATGAAGGGGCTCGAAAAGCGCATCTACGCGCAATTCGAAAACACCTTCCACATGTACCTGCCGCGCATGTGCAACCACTGCCTCAACCCGGCCTGCGTGGCGGCCTGCCCGTCGGGCTCGATCTACAAGCGCGAGGAGGACGGCATCGTGCTGGCCGACCAGGACAAGTGCCGGGGCTGGCGCATGTGCATTTCCGCCTGCCCCTACAAGAAGATGTTCTACAACTGGGAATCGGGCAAGGCCGAGAAGTGCATCGGCTGCTATCCGCGCGTGGAGTCCGGCCTGCCGACGGTGTGCTCCGAGTCTTGCGTCGGTCGCATCCGCTACAACGGCATCATGCTCTACGACGCCGACCGCATCGGCGAGCTCGCGGCGACGGCCGACGAGCAGGACCTCTACGAGGCGCAGCGGCGCATCTTCCTCGACCCGAACGATGCGGAGGTGGTGGCCGCCGCGCGCCGCGACGGCGTGCCGGAGTCGTGGATCGAGGCGGCGCGCCGCTCGCCCGTCTGGAAGATGGCGATGGAATGGCGGATCGCCTTCCCCATGCACCCCGAATTCCGCACGCTGCCGATGGTCTGGTACGTGCCGCCGCTCTCCCCCGTGCAATCGGCCATCGACCAGGGCGAACTGCCGACCGAGCCGGACGGCGCCCTGCCGCAGGCCGGCGCCATGCGCCTGCCGCTGCGCTATCTGGCGAGCCTGTTCACGGCCGGCCGCGAGCAGCCGGTGTTCGAGGCCCTCGACAAGATGATGGCGATGCGCTCCTACCAGCGCTCGCTGCACGTCGACGGCAAGGCCGAAACGCGAGCCCTCGAGCGCGTAGGCCTGAGCGAGGCGCAGGCGCAGGAGATGTACCGGCTGCTGGCCATCGCCAACTACGAGGACCGCTTCGTCATCCCGACCGGCCAGGCCGAGATCGGGCTGCAGGACGCCTTCGGCTTCCAGGGGCAGAACGGCTTCACCTTCGGCAACGACTCCTCGCCCGGCGTCAGCGTCCTGATGCCCTATCCGCGGCGGCGCAGGGAATCGGTCGAGTCGACCGAGCAGGCCCCGGCCGCCGCCGAGCGCTGAAAGGACGGGCCATGCTCCTGCACCGCATCGTCTCCTTCCTCCTCGGCTATCCGGACGCCGCGCTGCGCTCGGCCCTGCCCGAGATCGCCGCCGCCCTGGCTGCCGCCGACCTCGGCGGCGACGAGCGCGAGACGCTCGCCCACTTCGTCGATCGGCTGGCACGCAGCGATGCCATCGCGGCGGAAGAGGCCTACGTGCGCACCTTCGACCTGGCGCCCGAGCACAGCCTGCACCTGACCCATCACCTGTTGGGCGAGGACAGGAACCGCGGGCCGGCGCTGATCGACATGAGCGAGTATTACAGGGCGTATCGCGTCGACATCGCGCAAAACGAGCTGCCCGACTACCTGCCGCTGATGCTCGAATTCGCCTCCCTGCTCGAGGACGAGGAGGGGCGCATGTTCCTGTCGCACTGGAACAAGGCCCTGCGCCAGCTGCAGGCCAACCTGGCGGCGGCGGCCAGCCCCTACGCCGAACTGGTCGGGCTGGTCGAGCGGCGCAGCCGGCTCGTCGCGGCAAGCGGCGAAGTCAAGACAGCCCCCGCCGAGACTTCGGACCCGATGCGGGAGGACGGCGACAACGACCCGCCGGTGATCTGGAGCGGGCCACAGGGCGGGGCATGCGCGCGCCCCGGCCCGCGTCCCTGAGCAAACATTCGGAGGCGACCATGGACTTCCTGCACAACTTCATCTTCGGCGTCTATCCCTACATCGCCCTGACGGCCTTCCTGATGGGCAGCTGGATCCGCTTCGATCGCGAGCAATACACCTGGAAGAGCGATTCGAGCCAGCTGCTGTCGAAGTCCGGCATGCGCTTCGCCAGCAACTTCTTCCACTACGGCGTGCTCGGTCTGTTCCTTGGCCATGCCGTCGGCCTGCTGACGCCGCATGCGGTCTTCCTCGCCCTCGGCGTGTCGGACATGGCGCACCAGTGGCTGGCGATCGTCGCCGGCGCCCTGTTCGGCAGCGCCTGCGTGATCGGCGCGGTCGTGCTGTGGCTGCGGCGCCTCGTCAATGCGCGCGTGCGCGCCGCCTCGCGCTGGGCGGACACCGGCATCATCGGCTGGCTGGCGCTCACCGCGGCGGCCGGGCTGCTCACCATCCCGTTTTCGATCGGCCACGCCAAGGCGGGCGATGCCGAGACCATGATCCGCCTCGCCAGCTGGGTGCAGAGCGTCCTCTACCTGCATCCCGATCCCGCGCTGGTCAGGGACGTGGATCCGGCCTACAAGTTCCACATGTTCCTGGGCATGTCGGTGTTTCTGTTCTTTCCCTTCACGCGGCTCGTGCATGTCTGGAGCGCGCCCTTCGGCTATCTCACGCGCGCCTACCAGATCGTGCGCCTGAAGCGCGTTCGCTGAAATCCGGCGCCGGCGGCGCGATCGGGCGCGTCGCCGGCCGCGGGCCGGGCCGCGGAAATCCGGGATCGCGGGGGCTCAGCCGAGCTCGCCGACGGCGCGGCGCGCCAGGGCGGAGAGGCCCTCGCCGCCGGTCGCCCGGGCGTGCTCGACGATCTGGCGGCGCATCTGCGGCGCCCAGAAGCGGCGCAGGTGGCCGGCGACCTCGCGGCTGGCGGCGGCCTCGTCGGGCAGCGCCGAGAAGCCGGCGGCGATCTCGTTGGCCATCTTGAGCAGGTAGCGGATGTTCATGCGCCGCCCGCCCGCGCCGTCTCCGGCCGCAGCCGGGCCTGCTCCTCGGCGAAGCGCCGCCGCCGCTCCTGCCACTCGGAGGGCTGGGTGACGCGCACCACCTGCACCGCC
This sequence comes from Pseudomonadota bacterium, assembly GCA_963205435.1. Classification (GTDB taxonomy): domain Bacteria; phylum Pseudomonadota; class Gammaproteobacteria; order Burkholderiales; family Rhodocyclaceae; genus Desulfobacillus. Next base: position 5,183 of record CAUJIV010000029.1, on the reverse strand, counting down.
GTCACCTTGTACTCGGGGCAGTTGGTGGCCCAGTCGGAGTTGTCGGTGGTCAGCACGTTGGCGCCGCACTCGGGGAAGTGGAAGGTGGTGTAGCAGACGCCCGGCTGCACGCGCTCGGTGACGCTGGCGCGCAGCACGGTCTCGCCGGCGCGGCTGGCGACGCCGACCCAGTCGCCGTCGCGGATGTTGCGCTCCTCGGCGTCGTGCGGGTGGATCTCGAGCAGGTCTTCCTTGTACCAGGCGAGGTTGCCGGTGCGCCGCGTCTGCGTGCCGACGTTGTACTGCGAGAGGATGCGTCCGGTGGTCATCAGCAGCGGATAGCGCGGGCCGGCCTTCTCCGAGGTGGCGACGTAGGGCGTCAGCATGAAGCGGCCCTTGCCGCGGACGAAGCTGTCGACGTGCATGGTCGGCGTGCCTTCCGGCGCGGCCTCGTTGCACGGCCACTGGATGCTGCCGAGGCGCTCGAGCTTGGCGTAGCTGACGCCGTGGAAGGTCGGCGTCAGCCGCGCGATCTCGTCCATGATCTCGGACGGGTGGCCGTAGCTCATCGGGTAGCCGAGGGCGTTGGACAGCGCCTGGGTCACCTGCCAGTCGGCCATGCCGCCGAGCGGCGCCATCACCTGGCGCACCGGCGAGATGCGCCGCTCGGAGTTGGTGAAGGTGCCGTCCTTCTCGAGGAAGCTCGAGCCGGGCAGGAAGACGTGGGCGTACTGCGCCGTCTCGTTGAGGAAGAGGTCCTGGATGATGACGCACTCCATCGCCTGCAGGGCGGCGGCGACGTGCTGCGAGTTGGGGTCGGACTGGACGATGTCCTCGCCCTGGATGTAGAGCGCGCGCAGGCCGCCCTCGTGCGCCGCCTCGAGCATGTTGGGCAGGCGCATCCCCGGCTCGGGGTCGAGGGCGACGCCCCACTCGGCCTCGAAGGAGGCGCGCACGGCGTCGTCGCCGACGTGGCGGTAGCCGGTGAACTCGTGCGGGAAGGAGCCCATGTCGCCCGAGCCCTGCACGTTGTTCTGGCCGCGCAGCGGGTTCACGCCGACGCCCTCGCGGCCGATGTTGCCGGTGGCCATGGCCAGCGCGGCGATGGCCATGACGGCGGTCGAGCCCTGGCTGTGCTCGGTGACGCCGAGGCCGTAGTAGATCGCCGCGTTGGCGGCCGAAGCGTAGAGGCGGGCGGCGCCGCGGATCGCCTCCGCCGGCACGCCGCTCACCGCCGCCATCGCCTCGGGCGCGTTCTCCGGCCGGGCGACGAAGTCGCGCCAGGCCTCGAAGGAGTCGACCTCGCAGCGCTCGCGCACGAAGGCCACGTCGACCAGGCCCTCGGTGACGATGACGTGGGCCAGCGCGTTCAGCACGGCGACGTTGGTGCCGGGCAGCAGCTTGAGGTGGTAGGCCGCCTCGATGTGCGGCGAGCGCGCCAGCTCGATGCTGCGCGGGTCGATGACGATCAGCCGCGCCCCTTCGCGCAGGCGCTGCTTGAGGCGCGAGCCGAACACCGGGTGGGCGTCGGTCGAGTTGGCGCCGATCAGCATGACGACGTCTGCCTGCTCGACCGAGTCGAAGGCCTGGGTGCCGGCCGCCTCGCCGAGGGTCTGCTTGAGGCCGTAGCCGGTCGGCGCGTGGCAGACGCGGGCGCAGGTGTCGACGTTGTTGGTGCCGAGCGCGGCGCGCATCAGCTTCTGCACGAGGTAGGTCTCCTCGTTGGTGCAGCGCGAGGAGGTGACGCCGCCGACGGCGTTGCGGCCGTGCTCGGCCTGGATGCGGCGCAGCTCGGCGGCGGCGTGATCCAGCGCCTCCTGCCAGCTCACCTCGCGCCAGGGCTCGCGGATGCTGGCGCGGATCATCGGCCGGGTGATGCGGTCGCGGTGGGTGGCGTAGCCCCAGGCGAAGCGGCCCTTGACGCAGGCGTGGCCGCGGTTGGCGCCGCCGGCGCGGTCGGGCACGATGCGCACGATCTCGCTGCCCTGGGTCTCCACCTTGAGCGAGCAGCCGACGCCGCAGTAGGCGCAGGTGGTGATCGTGCTGCCCTGCGCCTGGCCGCGCTCGATGAGGGACTTTTCCATCAGCGAGCCGGTCGGGCAGGCGGCGACGCAGGCGCCGCAGGAGACGCACTTGGAGTCGAGGTAGGGCTGGCTCTCGCCGGCGACCATGCGCGAGGCGAAGCCGCGCCCGGCGATGGTCAGGGCGAAGGTGCCCTGGATGTCGTCGCAGGCGCGCACGCAGCGGCTGCAGACGATGCACTTGGCCGGGTCGTAGGCGAAGTAGGGGTTGGAGACGTCGACCGGCTGGCGGCTGGCGGCGTCGAAGTGGTTGGCGCCGGGCTCGTAGCGCACCTCGCGCAGGCCGACCATGCCGGCGGCAGTCTGCAGCTCGCAGTTGCCGTTGGCCGGGCAGGCGAAGCAGTCGAGCGGGTGGTCGGAGAGGTAGAGCTCCATGACGCCGCGGCGCAGCTCGGCCAGCTTCGGCGACTGCGTGCGCACCACCATGCCGGCTTCCACCGGCGTCGTGCACGAGGCCGGGTAGCCGCGGCGGCCCTCGATCTCGACCAGGCACAGGCGGCAGGAGCCGAAGGGCTTGAGCTGCTCGGTGGCGCACAGCTTGGGGATCGAGTTGCCCATCTCGCTGGCGGCGCGCATCACCGAGGTGCCGGCCGGCACGGTGACGCTGCGCCCGTCGATGGTCAGCGTCACCTTCTCCGCCGAGCGGCTGGCGGGGGTGCCGTGGTCGATGTCGCAGATCTGCATCATGGCGTATGTCCTTGTGAAGCGATGCCGAAGTCCTCGGGGAAGTGCCGCAGCGCCGAGAGGACGGGGTAGGGCGTCATGCCGCCGAGGCCGCAGGCCGAGCCGTGCAGCAGGGTGTCGCAGAGCGATTCGAGCAGGGCGAGGCGCTCGCCATGGCCGGCGCCGCCGGCGGCGGCGAGGCGGTCGATGAGCTCGACGCCGCGCGTCGAGCCGATGCGGCAGGGCGTGCACTTGCCGCAGGACTCCTCGGCGCAGAACTCCATGGCGAAGCGGGCCATCCGCCGCATGTCGACGCGGTCGTCGAAGACGACGATGCCGCCGTGGCCGAGCATGGCGTCGATTTCGCCGTAGCGCTCGTAGTCGAGCGGCACGTCGAACTGCGCCGGCGGGATCCAGGCGCCGAGCGGGCCGCCGACCTGCACGGCGCGGATCGGCCGGCCGCTCAGCGTGCCGCCGCCGAAGTCGTGCAGCAGCTCGTTCAGCGTGACGCCGAAGGCCTTCTCGACGAGGCCGCCGCGACGGACGTTGCCGGCCAGCTGGAAGGGCAGGGTGCCGCGCGAGCGGCCGCTGCCGTGGCCGTGGTAGAAGGCGCCGCCGCGCTCGAGGATGAGCGGCGCCGTGGCCAGGGTGATTACGTTGTTCACCACCGTCGGCCGGCCGAACAGGCCGGCCAGCGCCGGCAGCGGCGGCTTGGCGCGGACGATGCCGCGGCGGCCCTCGAGGCTCTCCAGCAGCGCGGTTTCCTCGCCGCAGATGTAGGCGCCGGCGCCGATCCTCAGCTCGATGTCGAAGGCGCGGCCGCTGCCGACGATGTCGGCGCCGAGCCAGCCCGCCTCGCGCGCGCGGCCGATGGCGGCGGCGAGGATGCGCGCCGCCTGCGGGTATTCCGAGCGCAGATAGACGTAGCCTTGCGTCGCGCCGACGGCGAGCCCGGCGATGGCCATGCCCTCGATCAGGCAGTAGGGGTCGCCTTCCCTCAGCATGCGGTCGGAGAGGGTGCCCGAGTCGCCCTCGTCGGCGTTGCAGACGACATATTTCTGGCCGTCGCCGGCCTGGCGCACCGTCTCCCACTTGGTGCCGGCGGGGAAGGCGGCGCCCCCGCGCCCGCGCAGGCCCGATGCGCTGATCTCCGCCACGATGGCGGCGGCGGGCAGCGCAAGGGCGTTCTTCAGGCCGCGCCAGCCGCCGCCGGCGGCGTAGTCGTCGAGCGAGAGCGGGTCGCCGAGGCCGACGCGGGCGAAGGTCAGCCGCTGCTGGCCGGCGAGCCAGGGGATCTCCTCGGTCGGGCCGAGCGCCAGCGCGTGCGCGCCGCCGTCGAGGAAGCCGGCGTCGAACAGCGCGGCGACGTCCCGCGGCGCCACCGGACCGTAGGCGAGGCGGCGGCCGCCGGCCTCGACCTCGACCAGCGGCTCCAGCCAGACGAGGCCGCGCGAGCCGTTGCGCACGATGTCGACGGCCGCTCCGCGCTTGCGCGCCTCGGCGGCGATGGCGGCGGCGACCTTGTCGGCGCCGAGCGCCCGCGCGCTGGTGTCGAGGGGGACGAAGACGCGGCTCATGGCGCGCCCCGCAGTTCGGCCAGCAGCTCGTCGAAGCGGCGCGCGTCGACGCGGCCGACGACGTCGTCGCCCACCCGCACGGAGGGGCCGCAGGCGCAGTTGCCGAGGCAATACACCGGCTCGAGGGTGACGGCGCCGTCGGCGCTGGTCTCGTGGAAGCCGCAGCCGAGCGCCTCGCGGGCGTGGCGCTCGAGCGCCTCCGCGCCGAGCGCCTGGCAGGCTTCGGCGCGGCAGATCTGCACGACGTGGCGGCCCGGCGCGTGGCTGCGGAAATGGCGATAGAAGCCGATCACGCCATGCACCTCGGCGCGCGACAGGTTCAGCGCCGCGGCGATCAGTGGCACCGCCTCGTCAGGGATGCAGCGGAATTCGTCCTGGATGGCGTGCAGCAGCGGCAGCAGTGCGCCGGGTAGCGCGGCGTGCGCTTGCGCCAGGGCGGCGATGCGCGCGTCGGGCGCATCCGGTGGGCGGGGTGACGATGCGGACAAGCGTGTCTCCTTTCGGCGGCCGGATTCCGGGCGGGAACCGGCGGTACGAACCTGCTTGCCACTAAACCCGAAAAACCCGCGATTGACAAGCTGGGGAGATTACGTAGCGGCCGTTGCCGCAACGGGCGTGGCCGGGAGGATCAGTTGCAGCGCGCGTTGGCCGTTTTCACGGTGCATTTGGCCGCCGCCTCCGGTGCGGCGGCGGCGGACAGCGGCTGCAGGGGCATCGCCTGCGGCCAGTCGGCGGGGCGCAGCGCCTGCATGATGACCTCGCCGGATTCCTCGCGCAGCGGCTTGAAGCCGAGGCGTTCCGCCAGTTTCAGCATGGGGCGGTTGTCGTGCAGGCTGGAGAGCTGGATGCGCTTCAGGCCGCGCGACCAGCCGTGGCGCAGCAG
>CAUJIV010000028.1 GCA_963205435.1 Pseudomonadota bacterium | reverse complement strand
TATCTGGCCGAATACAGCTATCGCTTCAACCGACGTTTCGATCTGGCGAGCATGCTCGCCCGGCTGGCTACCGCCGCCGCGAACACGCCGCCTATGCCGTACCGGCTCGTAAAGTTGGCTGAGGCTCATTGGTAATCAGGATCATTTATGAGCGCGTCAAATGATTCGTTGCATCGGAAGCATTCGAGTCGCGCGCCGGGCGATCAAGCCGGGCAGCGGGGAAATCAGTTGAGAGCAGGCCCCAGGAAAGAGGCCGCCCGCGCCGGCGTGCGCCTGGCGCTGGTGCCCTGATCGGCAGCCGCCGCGGCGGCTATTCGCCGATCAGGTGCAGGGCGACTTCGCGCGACGAGCCGCGCAGGCGGTGCTCGAAGAGATAGATGCCCTGCCAGGCGCCGAGGACGGGCGCCCCCGCGCCGACCGGAATCGAGAGCTGGGTCTGCGTCAGCGCGGCGCGCGCGTGGGCCGGCATGTCGTCCGGCCCTTCCATGACATGGCGGAAGAGCGGGTCGCCGTCGGGCACGAGGCGGGCGAGGAAGCGCTCGAGGTCGCGCTGCACCTCGGGGTCGGCGTTCTCCTGCACCAGCAGGCTGGCCGAGGTGTGGCGGATGAACAGGGTGAGCAGGCCGGCGGCGATGCCGGCCCGGGCGACGCGGCGGCGGACTTCGGCGGTGATGTCGTGCAGGCCGCGGCCGCGCGTGGCGACGACGAGGGCCTCGGCGTGCTGGCGCATGGCGATCAATACCTGCCGGCGAGGGCGAGGCGGATGCCGATGCCGATGAAGAGCAGGCCGGTGGCGCGGTCGAGCCAGCGGCCGACGGCGGGCCGCGCGCGCAGCCAGCGGCCGAGCGCGCCGGCGTACCAGCCGATGGCGCCGAAGATGACGATGGTGAGGGCGGCGAAGAGCAGGCCGAGCAGCGCCGTCTGCGCCGCCGCGCTGCCGCGCGAGGGGTCGACGAACTGCGGCAGGAAGGCGAGGAAGAAGAGGGCGACCTTGGGGTTGATGGCGTTGGCGATGAAGCCGCGCACGAGATAGGGGCGCAGGGCGCCGCCGGCCTGCGGCGCGCCGGGCTCGGCGGCGAGCGTGGCGCCGGCGCTGCGCAGGGCGCCGATGCCGAGCCAGACGAGGTAGGCGCCGCCGGCCAGCTTGAGCACGGTGAAGGCGGCGTCCGAAGCGGCGACGAGGGCGCTGACGCCGAGCGTCGCCCACAGGGTGTGGGTGAGGCAGCCGATGGCGCAGCCGAGGCCGAAGCCGACGCCGGCGCGCCGCCCGCGCGAGATGCCAAGGCTCAGGGTGAGCAGGTTGTCCGGGCCGGGGGCGAGGGTGATCAGGGTGGCGGCGGCGAGAAAGCCGGCGAGCTGGGCGAGGGAGAGGACGCTCACAGCAGCACCCGCTCGATGCCGCCGGCGCGCGCGCGGGCGACGTAGTTCTCCATCCAGTCCGGCCCGAGCAGCCGCCGCGCCAGCTCGACGACGATGTAGTCGGCGTCGGTGCCGGTGTCCTCGTCGAAGCGGTGCAGGCCCTGCAGGCAGGAGGGGCAGGAGGTGAGGATCTTCACCGGCCCCGCGCCCGGCAGGCGGGCGATGTCGCGCTCGATCTCCTCCTGCTTGCGGAAGCGCACCTGCGTCGACACGTCGGGCCGCGCCACCGCCAGGGTGCCCGACTCGCCGCAGCAGCGGTCGTTGAGCAGCACGGGGCTTGCGAGCAGGCCCTGGGCGACGCGGACGCCGCTGTGCGCCCTCATCGGGTCGTGGCAGGGCTGGTGGTAGAGATACCTTGCCGCGGCAGGAGGCGGCGGCGCACCGGCCGCCTGCGCGGCTTCCCTGTCAGCAGGCGGCTCCGTTTCGGGATGGCCAGGCGACGGAATGCCGGCCAGGCTGACGCCCTTCTCGTACAGGTACTCGTGGATGTCGAGCAGGCGGCAGCCGGGGAAGATCTTGTCGAATTCGTAGGTCTGCAGCTGGTCCATGCAGGTGCCGCAGGAGACGATCACCGTCCTGATGTCCAGGTAGTTGAGGGTGTTGGCGACGCGGTGGAACAGCACGCGGTTGTCGGTGATGATCCTGCGTCCGGTGTCGGCCTCGCCGGCGGCGATCTGCGGGTAGCCGCAGCACAGATAGCCGGGCGGCAGCACGCACTGCGCGCCGAGCTCGAAGAGCATGGCCTGGGTGGCGAGGCCGACCTGGGAGAACAGGCGCTCCGAGCCGCAGCCGGGGAAATAGAACACCGCCTCGGCGTCCTCGCCGGCCTTGCGCGGGTCGCGGATGACCGGGACGATGGCGGCGTCCTCGATGTCGAGCAGGGCGCGCGAGGCGCGGCTCGGCATGCGCGGCGGCAGCGGCCGGTTGACGAAGTGGATGACCTGGGCGCGCAGCGAGGGCTGGCCGAGGGTGGCGGCCGGCTGGCGCTTGCTGCGCGCGGCCAGCCCGCTCCATTTCGCCAGCCGGTGGCCGAGCCGCTGCGCCCTGTAGCCCCACTCGATCATGCCCTTCCTCATCAGCGCGAGGGTCGCCGGGTCCTTGAGGGTGAGGAAGGCCATCGCCGCGGCCTTGGCCGGCACGAACTTCTTGCGGCCCTGCTCGCGCAGGAAGTTGCGCATGGCGACGGAGACGTCGCCGGTGTCGATGTCCACCGGGCAGGGCTTCAGGCAGCGGTGGCAGATGGTGCAGTGGTCGGCGATGTCGTTCAGCTCGTCGAAGTGCCGCAGAGAGACGCCGCGCCGCGTCTGCTCCTCGTAGAGGAAGGCCTCGACCAGCAGGCCGGTGCCGAGGATCTTGTTGCGCGGCGAGTAGAGCAGGTTGGCGCGCGGCACGTGGGTCGAGCAGACCGGCTTGCACTTGCCGCAGCGCAGGCAGTCCTTGACCATGGCCGAGATGCGGCCGATCTCCGACTGCTCGAGGATCAGCGACTCGACGCCGAGCAGGCTGAAGCTCGGCGTCCAGGCGCGCGCCAGGCCGGCGCCGGGGCGCAGCTTGCCCTTGTTGAAGCGCTCCTGCGGGTCGACGCGGCGCTTGTACTCGGCGAAGGGGGCGAGCTCCTCGGGCGCCAGGTAGTCGAGCTTGGTGATGCCGATGCCGTGCTCGCCGGAGATGACGCCGCCGAGGCTCCTCGCCAGCGCCATGATGCGGTCGACGGCGGCGCTGGCCTCCCGCAGCATCTCGTAGTGGTCGGAATTGACCGGGATGTTGGTGTGCACGTTGCCGTCGCCGGCGTGCATGTGCAGGGCGACGAAGACGCGGCCGCGCAGCACCTCGCGGTGGATGGCGTCGATGCGCTCGACCAGCGGCTGGAACAGCGCGCCGTCGAAGATGTCGGCCAGCTGCGGCCGCAGCTCCTCCTTCCAGGAGACGCGCAGGCGCTGGTCCTGCAGGGCGTGGGAGACGGTGACGCCGGCGGCCTCGCCGGGCGCCTGGGCGTCGAGGCCGTCGAGCAGGCCCTGCCAGCGCGCGCGCACGGCGGCGACATGGGCGAGGGCGCGCTGGCGGCGGTCGCCGACCAGCTCCTCGGCGGAGAGGGCGGCCTCGGGCGCGCGCAGCGGCAGCTCGCCGCGCAGGAAGCCTTCCAGCGCGTCGCACAGGCGCAGCTTGTTGCGCGTGGACAGCTCGATGTTGATGCGGTCGATGCCGTCGCAGTAGTCGCCCATGCGCGGCAGCGGGATGACGACGTCCTCGTTGATCTTGAAGGCGTTGGTGTGGCGGGCGATGGCGGCGGTGCGGGCGCGGTCGAGCCAGAAGGCGCGGCGCGCCTCGGCGCCGGTGGCGATGAAGCCCTCGCCGCCGCGGCCGTTGGCGATGCGCACCACCTGCGAGGCGGCGCGCATGACGGCGCCCTCGTCCTCGCCGACGATGTCGCCGAGCAGCACCATCTTCGGCCGGCCGTGGCGGCGCGCCTTGGTCGCGTAGCCGACGGCCCTGACGTAGCGCTCGTCGAGGTGCTCGAGGCCGGCCAGCATGACCCCGCCGCCGTCCGCCGCGGCGCCCTGCCGCTGGCGCTCGAGGAAGTCGACGATCTCGACGATGGCCGGCACCGCCTCGCGCACCTGGCCGAAGAACTCGAGGCACACCGTGCGCGCGACCGGCGGCATGCGATGGAGGATGAAGCGCGCCGAGGCGATGATGCCGTCGCAGCCCTCCTTCTGCACGCCGGGCAGGCCGGCGAGGAACTTGTCGGTGACGTCCTTGCCCAGCCCGCGCTTGCGGAAGCGGCTGCCCGGCACCTCGAGGATCTCCTCGGCGAGCAGGCTTCCCGCGGCCGAATCGGTGCGCCGCAGGCGGAAGCGGGCCAGCGCCTGGTCGTGGATCTTGCCGAGGTTGTGCCCGAGGCGCTCGACCTCGAGCCAGTTGCCGTCGGGATCGACCATCTTCCACGAGGCGAGGTTGTCGAGCGTCGTGCCCCACAGCACGGCCTTCTTGCCGCCGGCGTTCATGGCGATGTTGCCGCCGATGCAGGAGGCGTCGGCCGAGGTCGGATCGACGGCGAAGACCAGCCCGGCGGCCTGGGCGGCCTCCTCGACGCGGCGCGTCACCGTGCCGGCGCCGCAGTCGATGACGAAGCAGGGGCGCTCCGCGCCCGGCAGGGTCAGCTCGCGCGGCGCGCCGACGCGGTCGAGCTTCTCGGTGTTGATCACCGCCGAGCGGGCTTCCAGCGGCACGGCGCCGCCGGTGTAGCCGGTGCCGCCGCCGCGCGGGATGAGGCCGAGGCCGAGGGAGATGCAGCCCTTGACGAGGCCGGGCAGCTCTTCCTCCGCGTCGGGGCAGAGCACGACGAAGGGATATTCGACGCGCCAGTCGGTGGCGTCGGTGGCGTGGGAGACGCGCGAGAGGGCGTCGAAGCAAATGTTGTCGCGCCGCGTGTGGCGGGCCAGCGCGTGCAGCGTCTGGCGTCGCAGTTCCGCCGTTTCGGCGAAGGCGGCGGCGAAGCGGTCGACCGCCGCATGGGCGGCGGCGAGCAGGCCGGCGACGGCCTGGTTGCCCTGGCGGCGCTTGTCGACCTCGGCGAGGCGGTGGCGCAGGGCGCCGACGAGGGCCTCGCGCCGGCCGCGGTCGCCGAGCAGGTCGTCCTCGAGGTAGGGGTTGCGCTGCACCACCCAGATGTCGCCGAGCACCTCGTAGAGCATGCGCGCCGAGCGGCCGGTGACGCGCTCGGCGCGCAGGCGATCGAGCGTGCGCCAGGCCTCCTCGCCGAGCAGGCGGATGACGATCTCGCGGTCGGAGAACGAGGTGTAGTTGTAGGGGATCTCGCGCAGGCGGGCGGTCATGCGGTCGGGGCGCGGCGGCAAAGGCGGAATTTTAACCGAGCGCGGCGCAAGACGCCGGCAAATCAAACCCTTGCGGCGGGCATGGCCTTGAGGATCGGCCGGCGCGCTGATACCCTTGCCGGCCTATGGCGGACGATTTCCTGGAACGGATCCTCAACGCGCGGGTGTATGACGTGGCGGTCGAGACGCCGCTCGAGCGCGCCGAGCTGCTCTCGGCGCGCCTGGGCAGCGAGCTGCTGCTGAAGCGCGAGGACACCCAGGAGGTGTTCTCCTTCAAGCTGCGCGGCGCCTACAACAAGATGGCGCGCCTGCCGGCGGCGGCGCTGCGGCGCGGCGTCATCACCGCCTCGGCCGGCAACCACGCCCAGGGCGTGGCGCTGGCCGCGCAGAAGCTGGGCTGCCGGGCGGTGATCGTCATGCCGGTGACGACGCCGCAGATCAAGGTCGCCGCCGTGGCGGCGCGCGGCGCCGAGGTGGTGCTCGCCGGCGACAGCTACGACGAGGCCTACGGCGAGGCGAAGAAGCTGGAGAAGCGGCGCCGGCTGGCCTTCGTGCACCCTTACGACGACGCCGAGGTGATCGCCGGCCAGGGCACCATCGGCATGGAGATCCTGCGCCAGCATCCGCGGCCGATCGACGCCATCTTCGCGCCGGTCGGCGGCGGCGGCCTGATCGCCGGCATCGGCGCCTATGTCAAGCGGCTGCGGCCGCAGATCCGCGTGATCGGCGTCGAGCCGGCGGACGCCGACGCCATGGCGCGCTCGCTCGCCGCCGGCCGCCGCCTGCGCCTCGCCCAGGTCGGCCTGTTCGCCGACGGCGTGGCGGTGAAGCAGGTCGGCGCGACCACCTTCCGCCTCTGCCGCAAGGTGGTCGACGAGGTCGTCACCGTCGACACCGACGCGATCTGCGCGGCGATCAAGGACGTCTTCGAGGACACCCGCTCGATCCTCGAGCCGGCCGGCGCCCTGGCGATCGCCGGCGCCAAGGCCTGGGCGGCGAAGCAAAAGCCGCGCAAGCGGACGCTGGTGGCGGTGGCCTCGGGCGCCAACACCAACTTCGACCGCCTGCGCTTCGTCGCCGAGCGCGCCGAGGTCGGCGAGCAGCGCGAGGCGGTGCTGGCGGTGACGATTCCCGAGACGCCGGGCAGCTTCAGGAAGTTCTGCCGCCTGCTCGGGCCGCGCAACGTCACCGAATTCAACTACCGCTACGCCGATCCGGCCGCTGCCCACGTCTTCGTTGGCGTCCAGGTCGGCAACCGCGCCGAGTCGCTGCGGCTGGTCGAGTCGCTGCGCCGCCACGGCCTCGCCACGTTCGACCTGACCGAGGACGAGATGGCCAAGCTGCACGTGCGCCACATGGTCGGCGGCCACGCGCCGGTCGACCACGAGCTGATCTACCGCTTCGAGTTTCCCGAGCGCCCCGGCGCGCTGATGAACTTCCTCGACAGCATGAGCGCGGGCTGGAACATCTCGCTGTTCCATTACCGCAACCACGGCGCCGACAGCGGCCGCGTGCTGGTCGGCATGCAGGTGCCGCCGCGCGACAAACCGGCCTTCCGCGCCTTTCTCAGGCGCCTCGGCTATGCCTGGCAGGATGAGTCGAAGAATCCGGCTTACCGGATGTTCCTCGGTTGAATGTTTCGCCGCACCGTTGCGTCGCGCCGCGCGGAATTCAGCCGCGTTGCCGCGGCGGCGCGAACGGACGCAGGCGGCCGGCGGCCCGTTCGAAGGCGCCGGCCTCGGTGACGATGAAGTCCATCGGCTGGTCGTGAGGCTGCGGGTCGAGGCTGTCCACGCGGGCCAGCTCGAAGCCGACGCCGACGGCGCGCGGGCGCGGCGCGAGCGCGGCGAGGCTGCGGTCGAAATAGCCGCCGCCGTAGCCGAGGCGGCAGCCGCTCGCGTCGAAGGCGTTGAGCGGCATGAGGATGGCGTCGGGCCGCAGGCGGGCGCCTCCGGCCGGCACGGGAATGCCGTAGCGGCCGGCCATCATCTCGCTGGCGGGCGCCCATTCGCGGAATTCCAGCGGCAGGCCGCTGTCCACCACGATCGGCAGGCAGGCGCGCAGGCCGCCTTCGATCCGCGCCGCGACCAGGGCGCGGGCGTCGAATTCGCCGCGATGCGGCCAGCAGAAGGCGAGCACGGCGGGCGCGAGCGCCTCAAGCAGGCCGGCAAGATGCCGTTCAATGCGGCGGGACAATTCCGCGTGCAGGGCCGGCGGCAGCGCCTCGCGCGCGGCGATCAGGCGGGCGCGCAGGGCGGCGCGGAAGGCGCGCGGTTCAGCGGCGGCATCGGCCATGCGCGGGAGATTTGGCAAGGATGAGGAAAGCGTTGCGGCAACTATATCGAATGCGCCGCGCCTTGTGCGCGCTGCTGCTGGCCGGCGCGGCGGCGGCGGGCCACGGCGCCGGCGGCGACGAGGCGATCCTCGCGGCGCGCGACGCCGCCCAGCGCGGCGATCGCGTCCGCCTTGCCCGCCAGCTCGAGGCGGCGCGCGGCCACGAGCTCGAAGCCTATGTAGAGTACTGGGCGCTGCGGCTGCGCCTCGACGAGGCCGATGCGGGCGAGGTGGGAGGCTTCCTCGACCGCCAGCGCGGCAGCTACCTCGCCGACAGGCTGCGCGGCGAATGGCTGAAGGCGCTGGGCAAGCGGGGCGAATGGGCGCTGTTCGAGACGGAGTATCCGGCGCTGGTCCAGGCCGACCAGGAGATCGCCTGCTATGCCCTGCAGGACCGCCTGCGCCGGGGCGATGCGGCCGCGCTCGAGGAAGCGCGGCCGCTGTGGTTTGGCGCAAGCGAGCTGCCCGAGTCCTGCCAGCCCCTGATGGCGCGGCTGGTCGCCGAGCGGCGGCTGGACAGCGAGGACATCTGGCAGCGCCTGCGCCGCCTGCTGGAGGCGAGGAAGCTCGCCGCCGCCGCCGCCGCCGCGGCCTGGCTGCCGCCCGGGCAGGCGCCCTCGGCGAAGCAGCTGGCGGCGATCGCCGACAAGCCGATGCGCCACCTCGCCATGCTGCCGGCCGATTTCGCCGCCAGCCGGCTCGGCCGCGAGATGGCGCTGTTCGCCGTCCAGCGCATCGCCCGCAACGACCCGCCGCAGGCGGCGCGGCAGTGGCAGGCGATCAGGGGCAGCTTCCCGGCGGCGGACGATGCCTACATCCAGGCCCAGCTCGGCTGGCAGGCGGCGCTCAGGCACATGCCCGAGGCGCTCGGCTGGTATGCCGCCGCTGGCGACTTCCCGCTGACGGACGAGGAGGCGGCGTGGAAGGTGCGCGCCGCGCTGCGGGCGCAGGACTGGGCCGTGGTGAAGGAAGGCATCGGGCAGATGCCGCAGGAGATGCAGGCCAAGCCCGACTGGACCTACTGGCTCGGCCGCGCCGAGGCGGCCCTCGGCCGCAAGGAGCAGGCGCGGGCGCTGTTCCAGCGCATCGCCGGCCAGCCGAATTTCTACGGCAACCTGGCCGACGACGAGCTGGGAAGGCCGATCGTGCTGCCGCCGCAGGCGGGCAAGCCGGGCGGCGAGGAGGTCGCCGCCATCGCCGGGCGGCCCGACATCCGCCGCGCCCTGGCGCTGTTCCGCCTCGACCTGCGGACGGAAGGCGTGCGCGAATGGAACTGGGCCCTGCGCGGCATGGACGACGCCCGGCTGCTGGCCGCCGCCGAGCTGGCGAGGCGCAACGAGATCTTCGACCGCGCCATCAACACCGCAGACCGCACGCTGGCGCTGCACGACTACTCGATGCGCTACCTGGCGCCCTACCGCGAGCACGTCGAGCCGAAGGCGCGCGCCCTGCAGCTGGATGAGGGCTGGGTCTACGGCCTGATGCGGCAGGAGAGCCGCTTCGTCAGCAACGCCCGCTCGGTGGTCGGCGCCCGCGGCCTGATGCAGCTGATGCCGAAGACGGCGAGCTGGGTGGCGCGGAAGATCGGCCTCAAGGACTATCACCCCGGCCAGACCGGCGACGCCGACATCAACGTCACTCTCGGCACCAGCTACCTGAAGATGGTGCTCGACGAGCTCGACAGCCACCCGGTGCTGGCCTCGGCCGCCTACAACGCCGGTCCGGGCCGCGCGCGCAAGTGGCGCGACGGCGCGCGGCCGCTGGAGGGCGCCATCTACGCCGAGACCATTCCCTTCAACGAGACGCGCGACTACGTCAAGAAGGTGATGAGCAACACCGTGTATTACTCGGCGCTGTTCGACGGCCGGCCGCAGTCGCTCAAGCGCCGGCTCGGCTTCATCAGGCCGAAGGGCGGCGATGCGCCGAGGATCGAAGACCTGCCCTGAGGGCGCGCCGCCGGGCCATCGCCGCCGCGGCAGCAGGTAGAATTCGCCTGTCGTTTTTTCCTGCTGAACGCCATGGCCATGAAGAACGCGCTCCTCCTCGGCGGCTCGGGTTTCCTCGGCAGCCGGCTGGCCCGCCTGCTCGTCGCGCAGGGCTGGCGCGTGAGCGTGCCGACGCGGCGCCGCGAGCGCGCCCGCCACCTGCTGGTCCTGCCCACCGTCGAGGTGGTGGAGGCCGACGTGCATGACGAGGCCCGCCTCGGCGCGCTGATCGCCGGCCGGGACGCGGTCATCAACCTGGTCGGCGTCCTGCACAGCCGCTACGGCCTGCCCTACGGGCCCGACTTCGCCCGCGCCCACGTCGAGCTGCCGCGCAAGATCGCCGCGGCCTGCCGCGCCGCCGGCGTGCGCCGCCTGCTGCACGTCTCGGCGCTCAACGCCGACCCGGGCGGCCCCAGCCAGTACCTGCGCTCCAAGGGCGAGGGCGAGGCGGTGCTGCGCGCCGCCGGAGAGTCGCTCGACCTGACGGTGTTCCGTCCCTCGGTGATGTTCGGGCCGGGGGACGCCTTCCTCAATCTCTTCGCCGACCTGCAGCGCCGCCTGCCGCTGCTGCCGCTGGGCAATGCGCAGGCGAAGTTCCAGCCGGTCCATGTCGACGACGTGGCGCAGGCCATGGTCGCCAGCCTCGGCCGGCGCGACAGCTTCGGCCAGGCCTATGGCTGTTGCGGGCCGCGCGTCTACACCCTGGCCGAGCTGGTGCGCCATGCCGGCAAGGCGATCGGCAAGCCGCGGCCGATCCTGCCTCTGCCCGAGGCCTTCGCGCGGCTGCAGGCCGGGCTGCTCGAACTGCTGCCGAATCCGCCGCTGTCGGTGGACAACCTCGACTCGATGGATGTC
Organism: Pseudomonadota bacterium; assembly: GCA_963205435.1. Taxonomy (GTDB): domain Bacteria; phylum Pseudomonadota; class Gammaproteobacteria; order Burkholderiales; family Rhodocyclaceae; genus Desulfobacillus. Next base: position 103,110 of record CAUJIV010000028.1, on the reverse strand, counting down.
GACAGCGTCTGCCGCGACTGCCCGCCCCTGCCCTTCGGCCTGCAGCCGGCGGCGCTGGAGGCGGTGGCGCCGGAGTATCTCGGCAGGCAGACGCCGCGCCAGCGCTTCTACGGCTTTCGCGTCAGGGCGCGCCGCTCGGACTGAGCGCGGTGCGATGAAAACCTATGTCGTCGGCGGCGCGGTGCGGGATCGCCTGCTCGGCCTGCCGGTGCAGGACCGCGACCACGTCGTCGTCGGCGCCACCCCCGAGGAGATGCTGGCGCGCGGCTTCCGCCCGGTCGGGCGCGACTTCCCCGTCTTCCTCCACCCCGAGACGCAGGAGGAGTACGCCCTGGCGCGCACCGAGCGCAAGAGCGCGCCGGGCTACCGCGGCTTCGTCTTCCATGCCGCCGCCGACGTCACGCTGGAGCAGGACCTCGCCCGGCGCGACCTGACCATCAACGCCATCGCCGAGGACGAGAGCGGCGCGCTGGTCGACCCCTTCGGCGGCCGCGCCGACCTCGCCGCGCGGCGGCTGCGCCACGTCGGCCCGGCCTTCGCCGAGGACCCGGTGCGGGTGCTGCGGGTAGCGCGCTTCGCCGCCCGCTTCGCCGATTTCGCGGTCGCCGAGGAGACGCTGGCGCTGATGCGGGCGATGAGCGACAGCGGCGAGGTCGACCACCTCGTGCCGGAGCGCGTCTGGCAGGAGCTGGCGCGCGGGCTGATGGAGGCGCGGCCCTCGCGCATGATCGCGCTGCTGCGCGAGTGCGGCGCGCTGGCGCGCATCCTGCCCGAGCTCGATCGCCTCTTCGGCGTGCCGCAGCCGGCCGAGCACCATCCCGAGATCGACACCGGCGTCCATGTGCTGCGCGCCCTCGACCTGGCGGCGGCGCGCCACCACGGCCTGCCGGTGCGCTACGCCGTCCTGCTGCACGACCTCGGCAAGGGGCAGACGCCGCCGGCAGAATGGCCGCGCCACCACGGCCACGAGGCCGCCGGCGCGGCGCTCGCCGCCGCCGTCAGCGCGCGGCTGCGCGCGCCGACCGACTGCCGCGACCTCGCCGTGCTGACGGCGCGCGAGCACGGCCTGGTCCATGACGCCGCCGCGCTGCGGCCGGCCACCCTCGCCGACCTGCTGATGCGCGCCGACGCCCTGCGCCGCCCGCGGCGCTTCGGCCAGCTGCTGGAGGCCTGCGAATGCGATTTCCGCGGCCGGCCCGGCTGGGAGGAGCGGCCCTGGCCGGCGGGCGACCTGCTGCGGCGGGCGCTGCGGGCGGCGCAGGGCGTCGATGCCGGCGTCATCGCCGCCGCCACGGCGGACAAGGCGCGCATCGCCGAGCGCGTGCGCGAGGCGCGCGTGGCGGCCGTGCGCCAGGCGCTGCGGCCGGACGGGGAAGCGTCGTGAAGCGGGCGCTGGCCCTGCTGCTGGCCGTGTTCCTCGCCGCCGCCGGCGCGCGAGCGCAGCAGTCCGGCGCCGACGAGGCGGCGGCAGGAAAGGCGCCGCCGCCCGAGCACAGCGCCGAGGAGGCGCTCGATGCGCTGCGCCCGGTGCTGATCGGCAAGCGCTATCTCGACCAGGCGGCGAAGCGGCTGGCCGTGCAACTGGCGCGCATGGGCGGGGACAGGCCGCCCGCCTGGTTCGAGGACAACGCCCTGGTGGCGAGCGATTTCGTCGCCGACGTCCGCGTCATGTACGCGCTCGAGTTCAAGGAAGGCACGCAGCTCGTCTCGCAGGGCATGATGAAGTCCTGGGGCATGGACGCCGAGCGCCTGCACCAGAGGGCCCTGGCCAACCTCGACCGCCTCTACGGCGAGATTCCGCTCAAGCAGGTGGGCAAGCTGCCCTGGCTGCGGGTCATCGACACCCGCGACGACTATGCCGCCAGCCGCGTCCTGCTGCACTGGCGCTGGGCCGAGCTGACGCTGGCCCTGGGCGAGGCGCTGATCCTCGGCATGCCGACGCGCGACGTCGTGGTGATGACCGCCACGCTGGAGCCGGCGAAGATCGCCCAGCTGCGCGAGACGGTGGACACGGTCGAGCGCCACCAGGGCCGGCCGGTGACGCGCAAGCTGTTCCAGTGGACCCCGCAGGGCTGGCTGGAATTCGCGGAAGGCTCAGAGGAATCGCAGCAGCAGGGTGGCGAGGGCGGAGAGCAGCAGGGCGCTGCCGAAGGGAAAATGCCAGTCGCGTCCCTTGAAGCGCAGGCGAATGTCGCCGGGCAGCCTGCCGCCGCGCAGGGCGGCCAGGCGCGGCAGGAAGAGGGCGCCGACCAGCACGGCGACCAGCACGACCAGCAGCCACTTCAGCATGGGCAGTGAGGAGAAGCCGATGATCGAACTATACACCTGGGGCACGCCCAACGGCCGCAAGGTTGCCATCATGCTCGAGGAATGCCACCTGCCCTATCGCGTGCGCAAGATCGACATCATGCAGGGCGAGCAGTTCACGCCGGCCTACCTCGCCCTCAATCCGAACGGCAAGATCCCCTCGATCGTCGATCCGGACGGCCCCGATGGCAAGCCGATCAGCCTGATGGAATCGGGCGCCATCCTCGTCTACCTGGCCGGCAAGACGGGGCGCTTCCTGCCCGCCGCGGCGCGCGGCAAGTACGAGGCGCTGCAGTGGCTGATGTTCCAGATGGGCGGGATCGGGCCGACGTTCGGCCAGGCCCACCACTTCCTGCGCTTCGCGCCGGAGCGGGTCGATTACGCCATCAGCCGCTACACGCGCGAGACCGCGCGGCTCTACGGCGTGCTCGACGCCCGCCTCGGCCAGGCGGCCTACCTCGCCGGCGAGTACTCGATCGCCGACATGGCGACCTACCCCTGGGTGGCGCGCCACGACTGGCAGGAGATCGACCTGGACGACTACCCGAACGTGCGGCGCTGGTTCAGGGCGATCGCCGGCCGCCCGGCGGTGCAGCGCGGCATGGCGGTGCCGAATTGAGCGGCAGGGACTTCGCCGGGCTGGAAGTCATCAGCCGTTCGCCGCCGGGAAAGCCGCGGCGCACGCCCTTGCTGTTCCTGCACGGCGCCTATGCCGCCGCCTGGTGCTGGGACGAGTACTTCCTGCCCTACTTCGCCGGCAACGGCTTCGCCAGCCACGCCGTCAGCTTTTCCGGCCACGGCGCCTCGCCCGGGCGCGAGCGGCTGGACAGCTTCGGCATCGACCAGTACGTGCGCGATGCCGCGGCGGTGGCCGAGCGCCTGCCGGCGCCGCCGGTGCTGGTGGCCCATTCCATGGGCGGCATGGTGGCGCAGAAGTATCTCGAGCGCCACGAGGCGGCCGGCGTGGTGCTGCTGTCCTCGGTGCCGCCGCAGGGCCTGTGGGCGGCGGCGCTCGGGCTGGCCTTGCAGAAGCCCGGGCTGATGGGCGAGCTCAACCGCCTGCTCGGCGGCGGCCGCGCGGCGCCGGACACGCTGCGCGCGGCGCTGTTCGCCCAGCCGGTGGACGAGGCCCGGCTCGCCCGCTGGTACCGGCGCATGCAGCCCGAGTCGCACCGCGCCATCTGGGACATGACCCTGTTCAACCTGCCGCTGAAGAGCCGCAGGCGCCTGCCTTCGCTGCTGGTGCTGGGCGCCGAGCACGACAGCCTGATCCCCTCCTCGCAGGTCGAGCTGACGGCGCGCCATTACGGCGTCGAAGCGGAAATATTTAACGGCATGGGCCACGGTTTGATGCTTGAATGCGGGTGGGAGCGGGTGGCTGAGCGCATCCTCGCCTGGCTGGACGAGAAAGGTCTCTAGCCGGGTCGCGCGGCGGCAGGAAATTTGCGCAGGCGTTCAACTTTTTTCGTTCCCGGCCGTTAAGCAGGTTGACGTCCCGATGCACGAGACGGGCAGCGGAGGTCAGCATGGTCATCTACATGGACATGAGCACGGGAAAGCGCATCGTTGAACTGCGGGAGGAGTATGGCGAGGAGGTGCTCTTCGCCAACTGGCTGCCGCGGCCCGAACCCGGCCTGGCGTTGCAGGAAGCGCTGCCGCAGTCGCGCGGCAGCCGCGAGGCCGAGCGGGACGCCGAGGCCTTCCTGCGCAACGTCTATCTCTGCCAGGAATAGGGGCCCATCCCCCCGACCCCTTCCCCGAGGGAAGGGGTGACTGTTTCCGTTCAGCCGCCACGCGGCTTGTCTGTTCAGACCCAAGCAACAAGGCATATAAAATGCGCGCATGACCGCCGCTCATGAGCGCCGCAGCGCCTATCCCCGCTTCGTCTCGATCCCGACGCGCTGGATGGACAACGACGTCTACGGCCACATCAACAACGTCGTCTATTACGCCTACTTCGACACCGTCATCAACGAGTACCTGATCCGCGAGGGCGGCCTCGACATCCACGGCGGCCCGGTGGTCGGCTACTGCGTCGAGTCCGGCTGCCGCTACCACCGGCCGCTGGCCTTTCCCGAGACCATCGACGCCGGCCTGCGCGTCGCCCAGCTCGGCAATTCCTCGGTGCGCTACGAGATCGGGCTGTTCCGCCCCGACGAGGAGAAACCGGCGGCCCAGGGTTTTTTCGTGCATGTCTTCGTCGACCGGGCGAAGAACAAGCCGGCGGCCATGCCGGAGGGCATCCGCGCCTGCCTCGAGCGCCTGCTGCTCAAGTAGAGACCCGCCTAGGGCCTGTTCTCGATCAATCTACCGTTAGAGGGCGTGCGTGCGGTCGCCCTGCGCGAAGCCGGCGAGCGGGCCGGCGATTCCCCTGCCCAGTGCCAGCACCTTGCACAGTTCCCCCATCTCGGCCGGGCTGATCAGCTTGTGCACGGCGGCGGCCTGCGCGGCCCGGGCGCCCGGGGTTTCGCCGAGGCTTTCCAGCAGCCGGGTGATGCCGCAATTCAGCAGGAACTGCGCCTGGCTGGCGTAGCCGAGCACCTCGAGCCCCGCATCGTGGCCGGCCTCGGCGATGGCGGTGAAATCGACATGGACGGTGAGGTCGTTCAGGCCGGGCAGCCAGAACGGATCGGCATGGGCGCGGTGGCGATAGTGGCACATCAGCGTGCCGCTGTCGCGCTGCGGGTGGTAGTACTCGCGCCGCGGGAAGCCGTAATCGATCAGGAGCAGCGCGCCCGCCCGCAGGATGCGCCCCCAGCTCGCCACCCAGGCGCGCGCCGCGAGGCCGATCTCGGACAGATAGGGCGGCTGCAAGGAGGCTGAGAGTTCCTGCGCCGCCGCGAGCAGGGCGCCCTGCGCCGGCCGCTCGCTCCAGGCAAGACCCTCCCCAGCCCCTTCGACGCCGCGCTCGAAAATACCGTCCTCGCGCCAGGCGACGAGATGCGCCGGCAGGGCGTCGAGCAGCTCGTTGGCGACGACCACGCCGCTGAAATGCTCGGGCAGGCGGTCGAGCCAGCGCACCCGCGCGGCAAGATGCGGCGCGGCGGCGAGGGCTGCCTGCTGTCGGGCGCGCAGCTCGCCCGACAGCTCGAGGATGTCGTAGCGCTCGGGCAGGGCGCCCAGGCGCTCGAGGGCGCGCAACAGGCCGAGGGCCAGCGCGCCGCTGCCGGCGCCGGCCTCGAGCAGGCAGGGCGCGCTCGCCGCGAGCAGCGGCGCCGCCTGCCGCGCCAGCGCCTCGGCGAAGAGCGGCGAGAGCTCGGGCGCGGTGACGAAGTCGCCCGCCGCGCCGAACTTGCGCGCGCCGCCGCTGTAATAGCCCAGCCCGGGAGCATACAGCGCCAGTTCCATGTAGCGGGCGAAGGACAGCCAGCCGCCGGCCTGTTCGATTTCCGAAGCAATCTGCGCCGTCAGGCGGGCACTGTTTTCGGCAGCGGCGGCATCGGGCGCAGGCAGGCTCATGGCGGCACCGAATCTGCCTGATTCTGCTGCAATTGGCAAACGGGAAGGCGCGTCCGTACGCCAAATAGCGCATCAAATGATGCTATACTTGAGCACCAATCCTGAACGGAAATCGCCATGCGCACCACGATCAACCTTGATGATGCCTTGATGGAGCGCGCCCAGGCGCTGTCTGGCGTGCAGGAGCGTTCCGCCTTGCTGCGCGAGGCCCTGACCGCGCTGATCCAGCGCGAAAGCGCCCGCCGGCTGGCGCAACTGGGCGGCAGTCAACCCGATTTGCGTCCCGTCCCGCGTCGCCGCTCCGCAGCGAAGCCGTGATTCTGCTCGACACTTTGGTATGGGTCGATCATCTGCGCCGGAAAGATGCCGAGGTGTCCGCCCTCCTGCAATCCGGCCTTGTCCTCAGCCACCCTTTTGTCATCGGGGAACTGGCCTGCGGCAATCTCAAGTCGCGAAGCAGCATTCTCGGCCTGCTGGGCGCATTGCCGCAGGCGCGGCTGGCGCGCGAAGACGAGGCATTGTTCTTCATCGATCGCCACAAGCTGATGGGGCACGGCATGGGCTATATCGACGCACATCTGCTGGCAGCCACCGCCCTCACCGCGGGTGCGTGCCTATGGACGCGGGACAAGCGCCTCGGCGCGCTGGCGCGGCGGCTCGGACTGGCCTACGAGAAGGCCGCGCCTTGAACCCGAGCCTCGCCCGCCGGGCCGCCCCAGGAGCGGCGCAGCCAACCCCATGGAGCCGCCCGACGGCGAACGATCGTCACTCCCTTCCTTGGGAGGTGGGCCGCGGGAGGGTTCAATGAACTCCGGCCTGCAAGACAAGGTGGTGCTCGTCACCGGCGCCGCGCGCCGCGTCGGCGCCGTGATCGCGCGCGTCCTGCACGCCGAGGGCGCCCGCCTTGCCCTGCATTGCCATCGTTCGCTGGAGGCCGCGCAGGGGCTCGCCGCGGAATTGAATGCGGCGCGGCCCGGCTCGGCGCAGGTCCTGCAGGCCGACCTGCTCGACACCGCCGGGCTGCCGCGCCTGGTGGACGAGACGCTGCGGCTCTTCGGCCGGCTCGATGCGCTGGTGAACAACGCCTCCAGCTTCCATGCCACGCCGCTCGGCAGCATCGGCGAGGACGACTGGGCCGACCTGGTCGGCAGCAACCTGAAGGCGCCGCTGTTCCTCTCGCAGGCGGCGGCGCCCCATCTCGCGGCGGCGGGCGGCGCCATCGTGAACATCACCGACATCCACGACGCGCTGCCGCTGAAGGATTACCCGCTGTATTGCGCCGCCAAGGCCGGCCTGTCGGGGCTGACGCGGGCGCTGGCGCTCGAGCTCGGCCCGCAGGTGCGGGTGAACGCCATCGCGCCGGGGCCGATCCTCTGGCCGGAGGACGATTCATTCGATGATTCGGCGCGCGCCGCCATCATCGAGCGCACCCTGCTCAAGCGCCGCGGCGACCCTGCCGACATCGCCCGCGGCGTGCTCTTCCTGCTCGCCGAGGCGCCCTACGTCACCGGCCAGATCCTGGCGGTGGACGGCGGGCGCAGCCTCAGCCTATGAGCTCGCCGCGCCTGAAGGATCTCTTCGACCCGGCGCTGGACGGAAAGTCCCGCTTCGAGGCCAACAAGCTGGCCAAGCGCCTGCGACGCAACGTCGGCCAGGCGATCGCCGACTTCAACATGATCGAGGAAGGCGACCGCGTCATGGTCTGCCTGTCCGGCGGCAAGGACAGCCACGCCCTGCTCGACATCCTGCTGCAGCTGCGCGAGATCGCGCCGGTGCGCTTCGAGCTGGTCGCCGTCAATCTCGACCAGAAGCAGCCGGGCTTTCCCGCCGAGGTGCTGCCGGCCTATCTCGAGGGCCTGGGCGTGCCCTTCCACATCGAGGAGCAGGACACCTACTCGGTGGTCAAGCGCGTCATTCCCGAGGGCAAGACCACCTGCTCGCTGTGCTCGCGCCTGCGCCGCGGCGTGCTCTACCGCGTCGCCAGCGAGCTGAAGGCCAGCAAGATCGCGCTCGGCCACCACCGCGACGACATCGTCGAGACGCTGTTCCTCAACCTGTTCTTCGGCGGCAAGCTGAAGGCGATGCCGCCGAAGCTGGTTTCCGACGACGGCCGCCATATCGTCATCCGCCCGCTGGCCTATTGCCGCGAGCGCGATCTCGAGGAATGGTCGCGGCTGCGCCGCTTCCCCATCATCCCCTGCGACCTGTGCGGGTCACAGGAACAGCTGCAGCGCAAGCAGGTCAAGGCGCTGCTGCGCGACTGGGATCGACGCTTTCCCGGCCGCGTCGAGAAGATCTTCGCCGCGCTCGGCAACGTCGCCCCGTCGCATCTGGCCGACCCGCGGCTCTACGACTTCCGCAACCTGCGCGCGAGCGGGCAACCCGATCCGCAGGGCGACCGCGCCTTCGATCCGGAGGAATTCGACAACCCGCTGCTGCCGGCGCTTCGCCGGGGAGAGGGGCTTTGATATGATGGACCGCTCGAGGACGGCCGTCACCATGGAATCCGCATGAGCGCCAGCAAGGTCGAAAGCAGGCTCTGCGTCCTGTTCGCGGATGTTGCCGGCAGCACCCGGCTCTACGAAAGGCTCGGCGACCAGGAGGCGCTGCATATCGTCGAGCGCTGCCTCAAGCGCATGATGCTCACCACCGAGCAGCTGAAGGGCCGCGTCATCAAGACCATCGGCGACGAGGTGATGGCGGTGTTCGACAGCGCCGCCGTCGCCATGGACGCTGCCTGCTCCATGCAGCAGCGCATCGACGACCTGCCGCCGGTTTCCGGCATCAAGCTGGCCATCCGCATCGGCTTCCACTGCGGCTCGGCCATCGAGGAGGGCAACGACGTCTTCGGCGACACGGTCAACACGGCGGCGCGCATGACCGGCCTGGCCAAGGGCGGCCAGATCATCACCACGGCCGAGACGGTCGCCGCCCTGCCCGAGCTGCTGCAGCAGTCGACGCGCGTCATCGACGCCCTGTCGGTGAAGGGCAAGGCCGACGACGTGCGCGTCTGCGAGGTGCTGTGGCAGGAGTCGGACGACCTGACCATGAAGGCGGAGAGCATCATCCTCAAGGAGCCCCTCGTCGTGCGGCTGACGCTGCGCCACGGCGGCGGCGAGCGCGTGCTCGACGCCGGCGGCGACGGCGTGACGCTGGGGCGCGGCGCCGACAGCGACCTGGTCATCAACGACCGCCGCGCCTCGCGCAGCCATGCCCGCATCGAGCGGCGGCGCGAGAAGTTCGTGCTCGTCGACCAGAGCACCAACGGCACCTACGTCACCTTCGAGGGCGAGGCCGAGTTCGTCCTCAAGCGCGAGGAAGTCATCCTGCGCGGCCGCGGCCACATCAGTTTCGGCCACGCCTGCGACGCGGAAACGGAGACGGTCGAGTTCCAGGTCGGCTGAGCGCCGGCGGTCGCCTCAGATGGCGATCTTCTTCAGCGTCTCCGGATTCTTCACCAGCGCCTCGCGCCGGCCGGCCGGCGCCTCGATCAGCGCCGCCGGCGGCAGGCTGTCGAGGCGCGAGAGGACGGCCGCCTCGCGGCAGGCCGCCGACAGGGCGACGACGACTTCGCCCTCGCCGCCGGCGCCGATGAGGTCGAGGCACTGGCCGCCGAGCTTGCGGTTGAGAGGCTTCAGCACCGCCGCCCGCACCAGCTCGGCCGGGCTGGACAGGCCGCCGGAGAGCTCGAGGTCGAAGGCCGCCTCGCCGGCGCCGGCCGGCGCCGGGTTCGCCGTGAGCACGCCGAACAGCCCGTTCAGCTCTCGCTGAAGCAGCTGCGCCGTCTGCTTGTCCGGCAGGCCCTGCAGGCGCAGCCGCGCCTGGCGGCCGCCGAAGTGGTAGTGGGCGAGGAACAGGCCGCGGGAGAGTTCCTCGCCGACCAGGCGGCCGACGTCGCGCATGGCCTCGTCCTCGCTCGCCCAGCTGGTCTTCTCCGGGATCTGCGTGTTGAAGTAGATTTCCTCGCCGCTGGCCTTGTCGGTGGCCTTGACCGTCCATGAGGCGAGGACGAATTTCTCGATGGTGATGCCCGAGGCGGCGAGCTTGGCGGAGAGCTTGCGGAAGCGGGCCTCGCCGGTGACGGCGAAGTCGGCGCCGCCCTTGCCGTCCGGCGCCATGTCGTCGTTCCACAGGCGGAAGCCGAAGGACTGGATGCGCTCCTTGAGCAGGTTCTCCGCCAGCGGCGAGCGCTGCGGCGCGGCGCCCTCGTTCTCGGCGCCGCGCACGCTGATCGCCACCGAGATCTTCGGGTCGCCGTTGTTGCGGATGAAGTCGATGCGCTCCTCGCGCGACATCTGGTTGAGCGATTTCTGCAGGTCGCGCACCCGCACCGCGGCGCGGGTGGCGATCGACATCAGGCCGTCCTTGCCGAGCCGCGGCGCATCCTCTTCCAGCACCGCCTGGATGAACTCGCCGCTGCGGGCGAGCAGCCTGTCGCTGACCAGCGCATAGTTCCTGTCGAGCGAGGCCTGGGCGACGTAGAGGCCGAGGGCCTTTTCGACGAGCTGGCGCCGCGCGTCCTCGCGCAGGGCGGCCTCGAGCAGGCCCTTGTCGCCCCGGTAGCGCGGATCGTCCGGGTCGGCCAGGCCGAGCGCGGCGATGGTCATCAGGTTCGGGTCGGCCGGCGCATCAGCGGCCTGCGTTGCCTGCGGTGACGCAGTTTGCGCGGCGGGCGCCGGCGCCTCGTCCGTGCGCGACATCAGGAACAGTGTCGTGGCGCCGAGGCCGATGACGGCAAGGGCGGCAGCCAGGGCCAGCGCCAGGCGCGGCGAAGACTTGGCGGCGGGCGGCGCGCTCGAATGCGCTGCGGCAGACGGAACTGGCGGCGCCGGCGATTGCGGCGCCAGCAGGGTTCTTTCGACAACGAGGGTCTTGTCGTCGGCATTGACGAGGGTGGCATCCTCGGCCGCCGCCCGCGCGGCCCCGCCGGCGGCGGCCGCCTTCAGGGCGGCGGTGAATTCGCGCCCGCTCTGGAAGCGCTCGTCCGGGCGCTTGGCCAGCGCCTTGCGGATCAGCGCGTCGAAGGGCAGCGGCACCTGCACGTTGAGCGCCGAGGGCGCCGGCGGCTCCTCCTTCAGCACCTTGTGCATGATGGTGGTGAGCGCGCCGGTGAACGGCTTCTCGCCGGTCAGGAACTGGTAGAGGATGACGCCGGCGGAAAACAGATCCGAGCGGCCGTCGACGGTCTGCCCCATGAACTGCTCGGGCGACATGTAGCTCGGCGTGCCGAGCACCGAGCCGGCCTGGGTCAGGTTGGAGGACTCGATGCGGGCGATGCCGAAGTCGGCGACCTTCACCGTGCCGTCCTTGAGCAGGATGATGTTGGACGGCTTGATGTCGCGGTGCACGACGCCGTTGCCGTGCGAGTAGTCGAGGGCGGCGAGCAGCTGCTCCATGATGCGCACGATCTCGGCCATCGGGAAGCGCTCGTTGGCGTCGAAGGCATCCTTCAGCTCGCGCCCCTCGACGAACTCCATGGCGATGAAGGCGGTGCCGCCTTCCTCGCCGTACTCGTAGACCTGGACGATGCTCGGGTGGTTAAGGCGCCCCGCCGCCTGCGCCTCGCGCTTGAGGCGGGCGAGGACTTCCTCGGCCTCGGCGCGGTCGAGCTGCTCGCGGCGCAGCGTCTTCAGCGCGACGCGACGGGCGATCATCGAGTCGAAGCCCTCGTAGACGATACCCATGGCGCCCTGGCCCAGCTCGCGGCGGATCTCGTACTTGCCGAGCTTCTTCAATTCGCTCATGCCGGCTGCTCCCTCAGCTTGCTGCGGTCGGAAGTGCGGGCCCCGCCGCAGGAGGACCGCCCCGAGGCGGGACATTCAGTGCATGGCGCGGGCATGGCCCGCGAACCTGCGTCACTCCTTGCCATGGCAAGGGGACGCGGGGAAGGCCGTCACTTGTGCTTCGAGTCGATTTCCCAGACGTTCTTCTGCACCAGGCGCTGCACCATGCCGTCCAGCGTCAGGCCGCCCGATTCGCCGCCGGAGAAGCCGAGCACCGAGGACGACTTGGCGCCGAGCTCCATCTTCTCCTCGGTGTAGCCGGTGGCCACCTGCTCGGTGGTGTTGGCGTCGATGATCTTGTAGCGCATGCCGATGATCCAGACGCCGGAGGATTCGCCCGTCTGCACCGAGCTGACGGCGACATCGCCGACCGCCGCGCCGCGGCCGCCACCGAGAATGCCGATCAGCGCGCCGCTCGGCCTGCCGCTGAAGCCTTCCTGGGCCTGCGCCACCTGCTCGGCCTTGAGGATGTCGAACTTCAGCACCCATTTGGTCGACTTCAGCTTGCCCTTCTGCAGGAACTTGCGCGCTTCCGCGGGATCGCCGAGGTTGTAGGCGAGCTGGAATTCCTGCAGCAGCGGGCCGAGGTTCGTGCGCTCGAGGACCTTGAAGTTGGCCTTGCCCAGCTCGAGCTCGGCGAAGTCGGCGATGTTGTTGGGGCCGAATTTCTGGGTGAAGCTGGCGTTGTTGCTCTTGATCTCGCCAGGAATGACGATGATCATCGGGCCGGGCTTGGCCGCGTTGGCGTACTCGACCGGCTTGTACATGCCCTTGTCGGCCATCTCGTTGGCCTTGCGCGAGGTGCTGCCGCCCTGGGTCGGCGACGGGCTGTCGAAGGTCGGCTGGGCGGCGGCGGCGCCGGCCAGGGCCATGAGGAAGGCGAGGCAAAGGGGCGTTTTCATGCGGCAGTCTCCGTTGGCTAATTCTTGCCGCCGGCGCGGCAGTAGTCGTTGTAGAGCCGGGCGACGACTTCGTCGGCCTGCTCGTTGACCAGGGTGAGCGCCATGCCGAGGGTGTCGCCGCCGGCGTAGGACGCGTCACTGGCGCTGACGCTGGAAATGACGCGGCCGCCGGCGGAGACGAGGGTGAAGCTCATGCGCACGGCGACCTCGTTGATGTTCAGCACCGGGTTGATGCCGGCCTGGGTCGTGATGAGGCTACGCAGGATGAAGTCGGCGCCGAGCTTCTTCGAGGCGGCGAGGGCGGCGTCGGGGTCGTTGCGGAAGTGCGCCTCGATCTCGGCCTGGGCGATGCGGGCGCGGATCTGCTCCTGGGTGTAGGTCTTCAGCCCGAGCGCGCGCAGGCGGTGGTTGATCGCCTGGTAATGCGGGCCGTAGCGGCTTTGCACGGTGTTGAAGCCATTGGCGGTCTGCTCGGCGATGACCAGCATGATCCTGCGGTTCTTCAGCTGCTGCCGGCAGGGCGCGGCCACCAGCTGGTCGATGCGCGCATTGCGCGCCTGCGTCTCGGCCTCACCCTTGCCTTCGTCGCCGGAGAAACGGAAGGCCTGCGCGCTGGCGCAGGCGAGGAAGAAGCTGCAGGGGAAGGCGAGCAGGAGGAGGACGCGGCGCATCTGCCTTGATACGGAGGAAAGCGTGCGCCGATTGTGTCAAAAAACCCGCTCCGGCACAACCGAGCGGCTGCGCCGGGGCGGGTGCTGCGAAGGATGGCGTGGCTTACTGGCGGGCGGGCGCGGCCGCGGCCTTGTCGCCCCTCAGGCATTCGCTCATGAAGGCCTTGCGCGCGTCGCCCTTGAGGCTCTTCTGGCCGGCTTCCTGGTTGCAGAGCTTCATTTTCTCCTGCTGGCTGGCCTGGCGCTGCTTGAGGCAGTCGCTCATGAATTTCTTGCGCTCGTCGCCCTTCAGGTTCTTGTCGCCGGCTTCCTGGTTGCAGGCCTTCATGCGCTCCTGCTGCTGGAGCTGCTTTTCCGAAGGCGCTTTCTTGTTGCCGGCGGCGGGCGCCTGCGCCAGGGCCAGGTTGGCGGCCAGGAGGGAGGCGGCCGCTGCCAGAATCAGCTTGTGCATGTGAGGTTCTCCTCGTTCAGGGGTGGCGCGGCGAAACGCCGCAGAAACAACAACGTGCTGCCGCCGGCCGGGTTGACAGGCCTCAGCCGCCGCCTTCCATCGCCCGCTTGTGCCGCTCGACGAACTCCTGCGTGCTGTCGATGCCGCGCAGCAGCAGGATGGTCGAGCGCACGGCGGCCTCCAGCAGCACGGCCAGGTTGCGGCCGGCCGCCACGGGAATGCTGACCTTGCGCACCGGCACGCCGAGGATCTCCTCGGTCTCTGCCCCCAGCGGCAGGCGGTCGATGTCCGGCGCGCCCTTCTGCGGCCGCAGCAGGTGCACGATCAGCTTCAGCTTCATCTTGCGCCGGCTGGCCGACTCGCCGAAGATGGTGCGGATGTTCAGCACGCCGAGGCCGCGCACCTCGAGGTAGTCGCGCAGCATCGGCGGGCAGCGCGCCTCGAGGGAATTCGGCGCGACGCGGGCGATCTCGACGACGTCGTCGGCGACCAGGCCGTGGCCGCGCGAGATCAGCTCCAGCGCCAGCTCGCTCTTGCCGACGCCCGAGTCGCCGGTGATCAGCACGCCCATGCCGAGCACGTCCATCATGACGGCATGCAGCTCCACGGTTTCGGCGAGGTGGCGCGACAGCCAGATGCGCAGCAGGTCGATGACCGCGGCGGCCGATTGCGGCGTCGAGAACAGGGCGGTATCCGATTGCGCGCAGGCCTCCTGCACGTAGGCCGGCACCGGGCAGCCGTCGGCGACGATGACGGCGGGCGGGCGCGCCGCGATGATCTCGTGCATGTGGCGCGAGACGCGGATCGCGTGCTGCTTGCCGCTCCAGTTGATTTCCGCCGCGCCGATGACCTGGATGCGGTCGGGATGGATCAGGTTGAGGTGACCGATCAGGTCGGCCGGCGAGGCGTGCGGCAGGTTGACGCGGATGGGCGTGTCGAGATTGCCGCAGACGTGCAGCAGCTGGAGCGATTCCCGGTGGTAGTCAAACAGCCGCGCGACGTTCGCCTGCTGCATGGGGTTCCCAGCGGCAGAACAGCGAATGGAGGGCGGCGGCATCGGTCGCGGCGAGCAGTTGCTCGCGGAAGCCGCGGTCGGAGAACATCTGCGCCAGCTCGGAGAGGATCTGCAGGTGCTGCTCGGTGGCCTGTTCCGGCACCAGCAGGACGAACAGCAGGCTGACCGGCTTGCCGTCGGGGGCGTCGAACTGCACCGGGGCGGACAGGCGCAGGAAGGCGCCGGTCGCCTCCTTCAGCCCCTTGATGCGGCCGTGCGGGATGGCCACGCCCTGGCCGAGCCCGGTCGAGCCGAGCTTCTCCCGCGCGAAGAGGCTGTCGAAGACGACGCTGCGGCCGATGCCCTGGTTGTTCTCGAACAGGATGCCGGCCTGCTCGAAGACGCGCTTCTTGCTGCTGGCCTCCAGCCCGGCCTCGACGTTGGCGAGCGGCAGGAGCTTGGCGATCTGGTTCATTGCGGACGGGCCACCGGAGGGAGGGAGACAGGATACGCGCGGCGTCAGGGCAGGGGGGCGGGGGCTCGCTGGGCTTGCCGAAGCGGAGAATTATACCCGGAAAGCCCGGCCTGGGGCAGCCCGCTGCGACGGCCTATTCGGCGGGCTGCCGCTTGATTCCTTCATGCGCATGGCTGCCGATCTTTTCCTTGTGCTTGACCACCTGGCGGTCGAGCTTGTCGGCGAGGGCGTCGATGCTGGCATACAGGTTCTCGTCCTGCGCCTCGACGAAGATGTCCTTGCCGCGCAGGTGCACCGTCACCTCGGCCTTCTGCCGCAGCTTCTCCACCGACAGGATGACATGCGCCGCCGTGACGTGGTCGAAGCGGCGGATGGCGCGTCCGAGCTTGGCCTGGACGTAGTCGCGGATGGCCGGGGTGACCTCGAGGTGGTGTCCGGTGATGTTGATGTTCATGCGGGCTCCTTGGCGAAAATGCGCCGCGGCGTCGGCCGCCGCGGCAGCGGGTTGAACCGGATGATGCCGCTCAAATGGTCTTTCTCAGGCTGACCGGCGGGATGTTGAGCGCCTCGCGGTACTTGGCGACGGTGCGGCGCGCCACCATGATGCCCTGCTGGCCGAGGATCTCGGCGAGCTGGGCGTCGGACAGCGGCTTCCTGCCGTCCTCGGCGCCGACCAGCTGGCGGATGAGGGCGCGGATGGCGGTCGACGAGGCGGCGCCGCCGGCCTCGGTGGCGACGTGGCTGCCGAAGAAATACTTCAGCTCGTAGACGCCGCGCGGCGTTGCCATGTATTTCTGCGTCGTCACGCGCGAGATGGTCGACTCGTGCAGGCCGAGCTGGTCGGCGATCTCGCGCAGGGTCAGCGGCCGCATCGCCACCTCGCCGTGGTCGAAAAACTGGCGCTGGCGGTCGACGATGGCCTGCGAGACGCGCTGGATGGTCTCGAAGCGCTGCTGCACGTTCTTGATCAGCCAGCGCGCTTCCTGCAGCTGGCCGGCCAGGCCGGAGCCGCGGTTACCCTTGAGGATCTCGGCGTAGAGGCGGTTGATGCGCAGCCGCGGCAGCGCCTCGCCGTTGAGCGACACCGACCACTGGCCGCGCACCTTGCGCACGATGACATCGGGCACCACGTAGCGCGTCTCGGCCGGCGAGAACTGCGCGCCGGGGCGCGGATTGAGCGAGCGGATCAGCGCCTGCGCCTCGCGCAGCGCCTCCTCGCCGCAGCCGGTCGCCTTCTTCAGCCGCGCATAGTCGCGCGCCGCCAGCAGGTCGAGGTGATTGCGCGCGATCTGCAGCGCCAGCTCGCGCACCGGCGCCGGCGGCAGGCCGTCCAGCTGCAGCGCCAGGCACTCGGCGGCATTGCGCGCGCCGACGCCGGGCGGATCGAAGTTCTGCAGGTGGCGCAGGGCGATCTGCAGCTCGTCGACATCCACTTCCAGCTCGTCGGGCAGCAGCCCGGCCAGTTCCTCGAGGCTTTGCGCGAGGTAGCCGTCGTCGTCGAGCGCCTCGATCAGCAGGCGCACCAGGCTGCGATCGCGCTCCGGCAGCAGCAGCATCGCCAGCTGGTCGCAGAGGTGATCGCGCAGCGAAGTGGCCGCCGCCTGGACCTCGGCGTAGCCGGGCTCGTCGTCGTTGCGCTCGTCGCGCGGCGCGGCGGCGGCCATCTCGACCGGCCAGTCGTCGCGCCCGGCCTCGTCGTAATCCGCCGTGGCGGTGCCACCGTCCACCGGCCCGGCAGCGGGCTGCGGTGCCTCGCCCGCCGGCGCGAAGACCGTCGCCGGCTCGTCCTCACGTTCGAGCAGCGGGTTCTCCTGCAGGATGTTCTCGATCTCCTGGTTCAGCTCGAGGGTAGACAGCTGCAGCAGACGGATCGATTGCTGCAGCTGCGGCGTCAGGGCCAGGTGCTGCGAGATCTTGAGCTGGAGCGCTTGTTTCATCGGCCGGTAGCGGGGCGGCGCGGTCGGTTTCGGGCGCTACAGGCGGAAGTGCTCGCCCAGGTAGACCCTGCGCACGCTTTCATTGTAGACGATTTCCTCCGGCCTGCCGGCGGCCAGCACCTCGCCCTCGTTGATGATGTAGGCGTGGTCGCAGATGCCCAGCGTCTCGCGCACGTTGTGGTCGGTGATCAGCACGCCGATGCCGCGCTCCTTGAGGAAGCGGATGATCTTCTGGATGTCGAGCACGGCGATCGGGTCGACGCCGGCGAACGGCTCGTCGAGCAGGATGAAGGCCGGGCTGGTGGCGAGCGCGCGCGCGATCTCGACGCGGCGACGCTCGCCGCCGGAGAGCGAGACGGCGGTGTTGTCGCGCAGTTGCTCGATGTGCAGCTCGCCGAGCAACTCGTCGAGGCGCTGCTCGATCTGCTCTTCGGAGAGGGGCTGCAGCTCGAGGACGGCGCGGATGTTGTCGGCCACGCTGAGCTTGCGGAACACCGAGATCTCCTGTGGCAGGTAGGACAGGCCGAGCCGGGCGCGGCGGTGGATCGGCATGTGGGTGAGCCGCCTGCCGTCGATGTCGATCTCGCCGCCGTCGACGCTCACCAGGCCGACGATCATGTAGAAGCAGGTGGTCTTGCCGGCGCCGTTGGGTCCTAGCAGGCCGACCACCTCGCCGCTGCGCACCTCGAAGGAGACGTCCTTGACGACAGTGCGCGACTTGTACTTCTTGCGCAGGCCGGCGACCCTGAGCAGGCTCATGCGTCCTTCCCCTTCAGCACCTGGCGGATGACGTCGCCGGCGAAGCCGCGGGCCTGCAGGAAGCGCGCCTGGCGCGCGTAATCGGCGCGGTCGGCGGGCATGCGGCCGAACTTGCGCTGCCAGATGTGGCGCGCCCGGGCGAACTCGTCGCCGGCCTCGCCGGACAGGGCGGCGGCGATGATCTCGTCGGCGATGCCGCGCGACCTGAGATCCTGCCGCAGGCGGGCGCTGCCGTAGCGCGCCGAGCGCGCGGCAACCAGCGACTCGGCGTAGCGCCGGTCGGAGAGCAGGCCGGCCGCCTCGAGCTGGTCGAGCACCGCGTCGAGGCTGTCGGCCGCCGGCTCGGCGGAGAGCTTGCGTGCCAGCTCGGCGCGGGAGTGCTCGCGCCGGGCGAGCAGCCGCAGCGCCTTCGCTTTCAGTTCTCCGCTCAAGCCTCGGCCGCGGCCAGCGGCTGCTGCTCGGCGACGCCAACGGCGGCGCGCACCTTGTTCTCGATCTCGCGCGCCGTCTGCGGATGCTCCCTCAGGTATTCGCGCGCGTTGTCCTTGCCCTGGCCAATGCGCTCGCCGTTGTAGGAGTACCAGGCGCCGGATTTCTCGATCAGCTTGTGGCTGACGCCCAGCTCGATGATCTCGCCCTCGCGCGAGATGCCCTCGCCGTAGAGGATGTCGAATTCGGCCTGGCGGAAGGGCGGCGCCACCTTGTTCTTGACCACCTTCACGCGCGTCTCCGAGCCGATCACCTCGTCGCCCTTCTTGATGCTGCCGGTGCGGCGGATGTCGAGGCGCACCGAGGAATAGAACTTCAGCGCGTTGCCGCCGGTGGTCGTCTCGGGATTGCCGAACATGACGCCGATCTTCATGCGAATCTGGTTGATGAAGATGACCAGGGTATTGGTGCGCTTGATGTTGGCGGTGAGCTTGCGCAGGGCCTGGCTCATCAGGCGCGCCTGCAGGCCGGGCAGCTGGTCGCCCATCTCGCCCTCGATCTCGGCCCTCGGCGTCAGCGCCGCGACCGAGTCGATCACCACGACGTCGATGCCGCCCGAGCGCACCAGCATGTCGGCGATCTCCAGCGCCTGTTCGCCGGTGTCGGGCTGGGAGATCAGCAGGTCGGCGACGTTGACGCCGAGCTTGGCGGCATACTGCGGGTCGAGCGCGTGCTCGGCGTCGATGAAGGCGGCCGTGCCGCCGAGCTTCTGCATCTCGGCGATGACCTGCAGGGTGAGCGTTGTCTTGCCCGAAGACTCGGGCCCGTAGATCTCAACGACGCGGCCGCGCGGCAGGCCGCCGACGCCCAGTGCGATGTCGAGGCCGAGCGAGCCGGTCGAGACGACCTGGAGATCGCGATCCACCTCGCCGTCGCCAAGCCGCATGATCGAGCCCTTGCCGAACTGTTTCTCGATTTGCGCCAGAGCCGCCGAAAGCGCCTTGCTCTTGTTGTCATCCATGGTCATTCCTCAATCAGTGCGGTTGAATTATGGCACACTCCTTGCCTGATCGCCTCCAGCCAGCGCAAGTCATAATATCATTTTAAAACATAATATTATCAGTTAGTCAGTGCTTGCTTGAAAGCGTCCTCAGCAGGCCTTGC
Organism: Pseudomonadota bacterium; assembly: GCA_963205435.1. GTDB lineage: Bacteria > Pseudomonadota > Gammaproteobacteria > Burkholderiales > Rhodocyclaceae > Desulfobacillus. The sequence goes on along the minus strand of CAUJIV010000028.1, from coordinate 83,779 downwards.
AAGGCGTGGATGACCGACTGCCTGCGCACCGCCTCGCGGTCGCCGGAGAAACGCATCGTCTCCGCCATCGATGTCCCGTCCTGCAGCACCCAGGCGAAGCATACGGTGCCCACTGGCTTATCCGGTGAGCCACCGGAAGGACCGGCGACACCCGAGACGGCCAGCGCCGCCTGGGCATGGCTGAGCTTTAGCGCCCCCGCCGCCATCTCGAGGACGACGGCCTCGCTGACGGCGCCGTCGCGCCGCAGGGTGGCTGCGCGCACGCCGAGGAGTTCCTGCTTGGCGGCATTGGAATAGGTGACCAGCCCGCGCTCGAACCACTGCGAACTGCCGTCGATCGCCGTGACGACCTGGGAGACCCAGCCTCCCGTGCAGGATTCCGCGCAAGCAAGCATCAACTTTCTTGCCAGCAGCGCCTGGCCGACCGCCCGCGCCAGCGTTTCCAGTTCCCTATCCATCGACGACGAGCTTGAGCAGGGCGAGGGCGAGCAGGGCATAGCCGGCAGCCACGAGGTCGTCGAGCATGACGCCGAGGCCGCTTTTCATGTGTTCATCGATCCAGCGGGCCGGCTGCGGCTTGGCGATGTCGAAGAAGCGGAAGGCGGCGAAGGCCGCCAGCTGCCAGGGCCAGCCTGCCGGCGTCATCAGCAGGACCAGCCAGAAGGGCACGATTTCGTCGCAGACGATGGCCGGATGGTCGGCGGCGCCCAGCGCGCGGCCGGCCCGTCCGGCGGCGAGGCCGGCGACGGCGAAGGCCGCCAGCAGGAAGAGGAGGAAGCCGGTGTCGGAGAAATGCGGCCGGATCAGGGGGAAGAGCAGCCAGGCGGCCAGGGTGCCGGCCGTGCCGGGAGCCACAGGCGACAGGCCGCTGCCAATACCCAGGGCGATGAAATGGGCCGGGTGGGCGAAGAGGAACTTGAGATCAGGCTTCATGACAAGGCCGTCCCGGCAATCACGACCGGCGCCGCGACGCGTCGCGCTTGATGCAGCATGTGCGCGCTTCAGGCAAAGTGATCGAAGCCGCGTTGCGCGACCGGCATGGGCCTGCCATCGGCATCGCGCAGCAGCACTTCTCCGGCCGTGCCGGCGCGGAACCGGCCGATGCGGCTGAGCGGCAGGTCGAGGCGCTCGCCCAGGGCGAGGATTTTCTCGCGGCATTCGTGGGGAGCCGCGAAAGCCAGCTCGTAGTCATCGCCACCCGCCAGCAGGCATTGCCGGGCCAGGTCGACGTCGTCGCAGGCCTCCAGGGCCGCTCGCGGCAGGGACTCGAATGCGATATCGGCGGCAAGGCCGGAGCGCTCGCAGATGTGGCCGATGTCGGCCAGCAGGCCGTCGGAGACGTCGATGGCCGCCGTGGCCAGGCCGCGCAGGGCGAGGCCGAGCGCCACGCGCGGCTGCGGCCGGTCGAGCGCCGCCAGGCAGTGCCCGGCCATCTCCTCGCGCAGCTGCGCCCGGCCCTGCCGGTGGCGCAGCCCCAGGGCGGCCAGCCCCGGAGCGCCGGAGAGCCACAGCTCGTCGCCGGCCCGCGCGCCGGCGCGGGTCAGTGTTTGTCCTTGCGGCAGCTCGCCGAAGACGGTCGGCGTGATGTTGAGCGGCCCGCGCGTGGTGTCGCCGCCGATGACGTCTACGTCGAAGGCCTCGGCGCAGGCGAACAGGCCGTCGGCGAAGGCGGCGACCCAGTCTTCATCGGCGGCGGGCAGCGCCGCGGCGAGAACCGCCCAGCGCGGCTGCGCGCCCATGGCCGCCAGGTCGGAGAGATTGACCGCCAGCGCCTTCCAGCCGATCGCGTCGGGATCGGCCTGGCCGTCGAAGTGGGTGCCGGCGACCAGCATGTCGGTAGCGATCACCAGGTCCATGCCGGGAGCCGGCCGCACCACCGCGCCGTCATCACCGATGCCCAGCACCGTGTGGCGCGCCGGGCGCGTGAAATGCCGCGCGATCAGCGCGAATTCCGAGGGCACGGCGGCAGCCGGCGAGGCGGCTTATTTCTTTTCTTCGGCGGCAGCCGGGCTGGCTGGCGCGGCCTGCTGAGCGGCCTGTGCCGTGCCGGCCGGCGCCTTCACCGTCGGCATCTCGGTATGGCTGCCCGGCTTGCCGAATTCATTGATGGCGTCGCCGCGCAGGGTCAGGAAATAGGTCATGGCGATCAGTCCGCCGATGAAAAAGGCCAGGCCGAGATAGACCCACCAGTCGGCGACGTAGTGCTTTGTCTGCTTGTCCTCGGCTGTCTGCGGGTTGGCGCGCACGATGGGTTGCTTGCTCATGTTTCCTCCTTTTTGCGGGGTTTTCGGACTCCGCCGGGTCGGGCGACTTCGGCGGGCCGCATCACTGCGGCGAGCTTGTCCAGCACGCCATTGACATATTTGTGGCCGTCGGTTCCGCCATAGCTCTTGGCCAGTTCGATCGCCTCGTTGATCACCACCTTGCCGGGCGCGGCGGCATGCCGCTTCAGCTCGAAGGCGGCGAGCAGCAGGATGGCGCGCTCCACCGGCGAGAGCCCGGCATAGGGGCGGTCGAGCTGCGGCTCGATCAGCGCCTGCAGATCTTCCGCCTCCTCGATGGCGCCGCGCAGCAAGAGCTCGAACAGCGCGGCGTCCATTTTCCCGAAACCAGGCGTTGTCGCCAAGTGGGCTTCGATCGCCGGCAGGGCGTTGCCACTGAGCTGCCACTGGTAGAGGCCCTGCAGGGCGAATTCCCGGGCGCGGCGGCGGGGGGACTTCATTTTCGCGCCGCCGCGCGCGTTTCGCGCGGCGTTCGCGGCGCGGCCCGAGGGCTGGCCGGGGATGACGGCGCCGGGGGTGCTGGCCGCTTCATTTCTTCAGCCGTCGCTGGAGGTTGGCCATCTCCACCGCCGCCTGGCCGGCTTCCATGCCCTTTTGCATCATGCGCGCCAGCGCCTGGTCGTCGTCCTCGGTGGTGAGCACGCCGTTGGCGATCGGCACACCGGTGGCGAGCTGCGCGTCGGTGATGCCGCGCGCCGACTCGTTGGAGACGACCTCGAAATGGTAGGTCTCGCCGCGGATGACGGCGCCGAGCGCCACCAGCGCGTCGAAACGCCCGCTTTGCGCCATGGTCTGCAGCAGCAGCGGCAGCTCGAGCGCGCCGGGGGCGGTGACGATCAGCATGTCGGCGGGGCGCACGCCGAGGCGCGCCAGCTCCGCCGCGCAGCCGCCGAGCAGCCCCTCGCCGATGTCGCCGTTGAAGCGGCTCATGGCGATGCCGATGCGCAGGCCGGCGCCGTTCAGGTCGGGCTCGAATTCCTCGATGTCGTCGTAGCGTGCCATGGTCGTGCCTTGTCTGCGGATTGCCATGCGGGGGGCTCGACGCGCATCGCGCGCCCAGCCCGCTCCGATTCTCAGCCGGCCGCCTCTTCCGGCGACAGGTAGCTGGTGATCTCGAGCTGGAAGCCGGCCATGCTCGGCATGCGGCGCGGGCTGGCGAGCAGCTTCATGCGGCGCACGCCGAGGTCGCGCAGGATCTGCGCGCCGGTGCCGTAGAGGCGCGGATCCCATTTGACGGCCGGTCGCGTCGCGGCGTCGTCGTCCTGCAGGGCGGCGACCAGGTCCGGCGTCGAACTGGCCCGGCGCAGCAGCACGAGGACGCCGTTGCCATGGGCGGCGATGGTGCGCATGGCGCGGTCGATGCTGAAGCTGTGGCGGTCGCTGTGGCAGTCGAGGAAGTCGAGCACGGTGATCGGCTCGTGCACGCGCACCAGGGTTTCCGCTTCCGGGTCGATGTGCCCCTTGACCAGGGCCAGATGCACGTCGCCGGCGGTCTTGTCGCGGTAGGCGACGAGGTGGAACTCGCCGTGCATGCAGGAGACGTTCTTCTCGGCGATGCGCTCGACCAGCGCCTCATTCTCGCTGCGGTAGCGGATCAGGTCGGCGATGGCGCCGATCTTCAGGCCGTGCGCCCTGGCGAACTCGACCAGATCGGGCAGCCGCGCCATGGTGCCGTCGTCCTTCAGGATCTCGCAGATCACGGCGGCCGGCTCGCAGCCGGCCAGCTGGGCGAGGTCGCAGCCGGCCTCGGTATGGCCGGCGCGCACCAGCACGCCGCCGTTCTGCGCCATCAGCGGGAAGATGTGGCCGGGCTGGACGATGTCGCCCGGGCTGGCCCGCCGCGCCACGGCGGCCTGCACGGTGCGGGCGCGGTCGTGCGCCGAGATGCCGGTGGTGACGCCCTCGGCCGCCTCGATCGAGACGGTGAAGGCGGTGCCGTGCGAGGAGCGGTTCTCGCGCACCATCAGCGGCAGCTCCAGCTGGCGGCAGCGCGCCTCGGTCAGCGTCAGGCAGATCAGGCCGCGGCCGTGCTTGGCCATGAAGTTGATGGCCTCGGGCGTGACGTATTCGGCGGCCAGCACGAGGTCGCCCTCGTTCTCGCGGTCCTCCTCGTCGACCAGGATGACCATGCGGCCGTCGCGGATGTCGGCGATGATGTCCTTGATCGGCGAGAGCGCGCTCATGCCGCCTCCCGGTCCATCATGCGCTCGACGTAGCGGGCGATGAGGTCGATCTCGAGATTGACCCGGCTGCCGGCCTGCAGACGCTTCAGCGTCGTCATCGCCACCGTGTGCGGAATCAGGTTGACGGAGAACTCCGTGCCGGCGACGCGATTGACCGTCAGGCTGACGCCGTCCACCGTGATCGAGCCCTTGCGCGCGATGTATTTCGCCAGCTCGCGCGGCGCGTGCACCGCCAGCTCGTGGCTCTCGCCGATGCGCTCGAACTTCAGTACCTCGCCGACGCCGTCGACATGGCCGGTCACCAGGTGGCCGCCGAGGCGGTCGGCCAGGCGCAGCGCCTTCTCCAGATTGACTTCGCCCGGCGCGTCGAGGCCGACGGTGCAGTCGAGCGTCTCGCGCGAGACATCGACCTTGTAACGCGAGCCGTCCTTCTCGACCACCGTCAGGCAGACGCCGCCGTGGGCGATCGAGTCGCCGACGGCCACATCGGAGAGATCGAGACCGGGCGCCTCGATGGTCAGGCGCAGGCCCTTTTCGAGGGCCTGCAGCCCGGCGATCCTGCCGGTTGCGGCGACGATTCCGGTAAACACCGTGCGGGCAAAAGGGGACGATGAAGGTGCGGGGATTCTAACCGCGAACCGCCGGGCGGTGTTTGAGAGCCATCAACCGGCCAGGCCGGCCTCCAGCGTCTTGCCGAACTTCTCGGCCGGCTGGAAGCCGATCACGCGCAGGCCGGGGCGCTCCCGGCCCTGGCGGTCGAAGAAGAGGATGCCGGGCGGGCCGAACAGGCCGTAGCGCTTGAGCAGCGCCTTGTGTTCGTCCGTGTTGGCGGTGACATCGACCTGCAGGAGGGTCATGCGGCGCATCTTTTCGGCGACGGCGGGATCGGAAAAAGTGTATTTCTCCATTTGCTTGCAGGAGACGCACCAGTCGGCGTAGAAGTCGAGCATCACCGGCCGCCCGGCGCTGGCGAGGCGGGCGTCCAGCTCGGCGAGGCTGGCGACGCGCTCGAAGGGCGGGTGCTCGGCCGCCAGTCGCGCGCCGCGCAGGAAGCCGAGCGGGGCGAGCGGGTCGCTGCTGCCGCCGACGGCGCCGACCACCTGGCTGGCGCCGACGATCAGCAGCACCACGCCAACGCCCTTCCACAGGCGCGCGCCCCGGCGCGCCTGCGGCGGCAGCGGGTCGAGGGCGCGCAGGAAGATGGCGGTGCCGATGGCGAGCAGGCCCCAGGCGCCGAGGTGCGCCCAGGCCGGCAGCACCGGCGAGACCAGCCAGATGGCCAGCGCCAGCAGCATGACGCCGAAGGCCTTCTTGACCGCGTCCATCCAGGGACCGGCGCGCGGCAGCAGGGAGCGTGTCGACACGCCGACGGCGACCAGCGGCACGCCCTTGCCGAGGGCCATGGCGAACAGCGCCGCGCCGCCGAGCACGGCGTCGTGCGTCTGCGCGATGTAGAGCAGGGCGCCGGCCAGCGGCGCCGCCACGCAGGGGCCGACGATCAGCGCCGAGAGGGCGCCCATGGCGGCGACGCCGTGCAGCGAGCCGCCGCGCAGGTGGCCGGATTCTTCCGAAAGGCGGCTTTGCAGGAAGGTCGGCAGCTGCAGCTCGTAGAAGCCGAACATCGACAGCGAGAGGACGACGAACAGCAGGGCGAAGCCGCCCAGCACCCAGGCGTTCTGCAGCGCCGAGGACAGCATCGAGCCGGACAGGCCGGCGGCGACGCCGGCGGCAGCGTAGGTCACCGCCATGCCGATCACGTAGGCCAGCGAGAGGACCAGGGCCCGCCCCTTGCTGATGCGGTCGCCGTGGCCGACGATGATGCCCGACAGGATCGGGTACATCGGGAAGACGCAGGGGGTGAACGCCAGCAGCAGGCCGGCGCCGAAGAAGGTGCTGAGGACCAGCCAGAAGCCGGCGTTCTTCAGCAGGGCCGCCAGCTGCGAGGATTCGTCCCCGGGAAGTTCGTCGACGACGACGTCCGCCGCATTGGCGGCCTGCGCCGGCGGCAGGCTGCTCATGGCGGCGAGGCTCACCTGCAGCGTCTGCTCGTTGGGCGGGTAGCAGACGCCGAGGTCGGCGCAGCCCTGCGAGGTCGCCTTGAGGGTCAGCGATTCGAGCCCTTCCGGCGCGCTGAAGGGCAGGCGGATGACGGCCTGCCTGCGGTAGGTCTCGACGTCGCCGAAGAACTCGTCGTTGATGACCTTGCCTTGCGGCATCTGCGGCGCGCCGGCCTGCGCCGCGGCCGGTTCCAGCGCGAAGCGGAACTTGTCGCGATAGAGGTAATAGCCCTTGGCGATGTCGTAGCGCACCTCGAGGGTGCCGGCGTCGAGCACGCGCGCGGACGGCCGGAAGGCCTTGTCCACCTCGAGCAGCTCCTCGGCGGCGGCGCCGGCGACGGACAGGCCGAGCAGGAGCAGGACGAAAAGGCGGCGCAGCATGTCTGGGTGCGGACTCAGCAGGATTCGGAACCGGGCGAGGTTTCATTCGCCACCCAGTCGAGATAGGCGGGCAGCCCCCTCGCCACAGGGACAGCAATGATCTCGGGAAGTTCGTAGGGGTGGCCGGCGCGGATCGCCTCCTCGAGGGCGCCGTAGCGCGCCGCGCTGGTCTTGACCAGCAGCGGCACCTCCCGCGCCTCCTCCAGCCGGCCCTGCCAGCGATAGACGGACTGGCACGGCGAAAGGATGTTCACGCAGGCGGCGTGGCGCTGCTCGACCAGGCGGCGGGCGAGCGCGCGCGCCGCCTCGGCGTCGGGCAGGGTGGTGATGACGAGAAGGGCGTCCATGCCCGGCCGATTCTACCGCAGGGCGGCGCCGGGCTACTTGAGCAGCCGGCGCCGCGCCAGGCCGAGCGCCAGCCAGAAGGCGGCGAGGGCGTAGCCGGCGAGGACAGCGACGTGCAGCGCGGCCCGCGCCGGCGCCTGGCCGAGGAACAGCGGTCGCAGCAGATCGACGGCATGCGACAGCGGCAGCGCGCCGGCCAGCGCCTGGAAGGCGTCCGGCAGTTGCTCCATCGGAAAGAATACGCCGGAGATCAGGGTCATCGGCGTGATGAACAGCGTGAAGTAGTACATGAAGAAGTCGTAGCTCGGCGCCAGCGCCGTCACGATCAGCCCGAGCGTGGCGAAGGTCAGCCCGGCGAGGAAGATCAGCGGCAGCGACCACAGCGCCAGGGGCGAGGCGACCAGGCCGAGCGCCGCCGCCACGCCGAGGATGGCGGCGCCGGAGACCGCCGCCTTGCTCGCCGCCCACACCAGCTCCGCCAGCAGCAGGTCGTCGAGGTCCATCGGCGCGTTGAGGATGGCCTCCCAGGTCTTCTGCACCTGCATGCGCGAGAAGGCCGAGTAGAGCGCCTCGAAGGTGGCGGCGTTCAGCGTCGAGAAGCAGGCGGCGCCGGCGGCGAGGAAGGCGATGTAGGAGACGCCGCCGACCTCGGGCAGCAGGCTGCCGAGGCCGTAGCCGAGGCCGAGCATGTAGATCATCGGGTCGGCCAGGTTGCCGAGGATGGAGGGGATGGCCAGCTTGCGCCAGACGAGGAAGTTACGCCGCCAGACGGGGATGAAGCGCAGGCTGAGCCGCGGACGGCGGAAGTTCCCCATGTCAGTCGCGCAGCTCGCGCCCGGTCAGCTTGAGGAAGACGTCCTCGAGGTTGGCCGGCCGGTGCAGGTAGCGCAGGCCGCGGCGTCCGGCGAGGTGGTCGAGCAGGGGGCGCGATTCCTCGAGGTAGCAGAAGACCGTCTCGCCGACGATCTCGACGCGCGAGGCGAGGCGCGCCGCCTCGGCGCGCGCCCAGTCGGCGGCGCTCGCCTCGCCCAGCTCGCTGAAGACCTCGACCACCTCCGGCTCGATGTGGGCGGCGATCACCGCGCGCGGGCTGCCCTCGGCGATCAGGCGGCCGCCGTCCATGATGGCGAGGCGCTGGCACAGGCGCTCGGCCTCGTCCATGAAGTGGGTCGTCAGCAGCACCGTCTTGCCCTGCTGCTGCAGTTGCTTCAGCCGCTCCCAGATCAGGTGGCGCGCCTGCGGGTCGAGGCCGGTGGTCGGCTCGTCGAGGAAGAGGATGTCCGGGTCGTTCACCAGCGCGCGCGCCAGCGTCAGGCGCCGCTTCATGCCGCCGGAGAGCGCGCTGATGCGGGCGTCGGCGCGGCCGGCCAGCCCGGCGAACTCGAGCAGACCGGGGATGCGCCGGCGCGCCTCGGCGTCGGCGAGGCCGAAGTAGCGCGCGTAGACCAGCAGGTTTTCCGCCGCGGTGAAGTCCGGGTCGAGGTTGTCCATCTGCGGCACGATGCCGACGCGCATGCGCGCCTCGCGCGCGCGTTCGGGTACTGGCAGGCCGGCGAGGCGGATGGCGCCGGCGTCGGGCGCGGTGAGGCCGAGCGCGCAGCGCAGCGTGGTGGTCTTGCCGGCGCCGTTCGGCCCGAGCAGGCCGTAGCATTCGCCGCGGGCGAGCTCGAAGGACAGCCCGGCGAGGACGAGCGCTTCGCCATAGGACTTGCGCAGGCCCGAGACGCTCAGCGTGCCCACTGCGAGGCGACGATGCGGCGGATGAAGTGCAGCTTGCGGTCGAAGAAATGGCTGGCGCCGGGCACCACGCTGACCACCAGATCGAGCGGCTCGGCCCAGGCCAGCACGTTGGCCAGCGGCACCACCTCGTCGCGGTCGCCGTGGATGACGATGGTGTCGGGCGTCACCGCCTCGGTGACGTAGCGGCGGCTGCCCTCGACGAAGCCGGCGGCCGTGCCGATCAGCACCAGGCGGCGCGCCGGGTCGCCGGCCTCGGCCAGGCGCTTGGCGAGGCGCGCCGCGACGTAGGCGCCGAAGGAGAAGCCGCCGAGATGGAAGGGCAGTTCGGCGCCGTAGCGCGCCCGCGCCCAGGCGTGGACGGCGAGCAGGTCGTCGGTCTCGCCGTTGCCGTGGTCATGGGCGCCGGCCGAGGCGCCGACGCCGCGGAAGTTCGGCCGCAGGGTGACGCAGCCGAGCTCGCGCAGGGCCTTCGCCAGCGTGGTGACCACCTTGTTGTCCGCCGAGCCGCCGTACAGGGGATGGGGGTGGGCGATGAGGGCGATGCCTTCGGCGGGCGCACCGCCGCCAAGGGACGCCGCCGCATCCGGCGGCGGATCGACGAAGGTCTCGATGGCGCCGGCCGGGCCGTCGAGCAGCACGCGCTCGGCGCGGAGCATCAGATCTTCAGGCGCTCGACGACCTTGCCCTTGACCAGGTGCTCGTTGATGATCTCGTCGATGTCCTCCTTGCCCTTGTAGGAGTACCAGACGCCTTCCGGATAGACCACCATCACCGGCCCCTGCTCGCAGCGGTCCATGCAGCCGGCGGTGTTGATGCGGATCTGACCGGGGCCCTTCAGGCCGAGCTCGCCGATGCGGTCCTTGGCGTAGTCCTTCATCTGCGAGGCGCCCGCCGCGTTGCAGCAGATGTGGCCGGCCTCGCGCTGCGTGGTGCAGAAGAAGACGTGGTGCTTGTAATAGCTCATGTCGGATCTCCGTGGGTAAGGAATTATTGGAAGCCTTCGTTTGCGCCCGGCGGATCGGGGCGGCCGGGCGCCCGCAGGTCGCTCCATTATATGTCCGCCGGACGGGCGGCGGGCCTGCCGGGCGATCGCGATGCGCCATCATGGTTATTTCCGGAGCGCATCAGCGCTCCTTGGCCTTGCCGCGCGCCTGCCCGACCGGGTATTTCAGCGCGTTCTTGGCGATTTTCGCCCGCGCCGCGGCGGCGAGATCTACCTCCAGCACATCGGCCAGCTCGATCAGGTAGATCAGCACGTCGGCCAGCTCGTCGCGGATCGCCTCGCGCCTGGCTTCGTCGCGCAGGGCGAGGCTCTCCTCGCCGCTGAGCCACTGGAAGTGCTCGACCAGCTCGGCCGCCTCGACGATCAGCGCCATCGCCAGGTTCTTCGGCGTGTGGAAGCGCTGCCACTCGCGCTCGCGGGCGAAGGCGCGCAGCTGCTCGCGCAGCGTGATCAGGGAATCGCTCATGGCGGCGTCCTCATGCGCGGGCTTGCGGCCTCGGCCGCGGCAGCATCAGGCTGGCCAGCGCGGCGAAGGGCCACAGGCTGGAGACCAGCCGCGTCAGCCCGTTGAAATTGAAGAAGTGCCCCTGCTGCCAGACGGCGAGCGAGGCGGCCAGATAGGGATTCTCCGGCGCCAGGTTGACCAGCGCGGTGACGAACAGCAGGGCCAGCGCGGCGATCATGCGCTGCGGCAGCGGCGGCAGGAAGCTGGCGGCGAGCAGGGCAACGAGGCCGGCGGCGAAGCCGAGCGCATTGCCGGGCGTGACCCACTGCAGGAATTGCGCCGTGTTGACCAGCACGGCGCCGGAGCCGGCCTTGACGGCCAGCGCCGCCAGCAGCAGCCCGGCCGCCAGGGGACGGACGCAGGCGCGCAGCAGCGAGCAGCAGAGGAGCCCGGCGGCGAGCGCGCCGCCGCCGGCGACCGCCGCCTCGATGACGGCGAAGCGCCGCGCCGAGTAGGGCAGCGGCGGCAGGTCGAAGAGGCTGCGCAGGTCGCCCGTGCCGAACAGCAGGAGCTCGGGGTTGAGCTGGGCGAGCAGCCACAGGCCGAGCAGCACCAGGCCGAAATCGCCCGCCCGCCCGGGCACCACCAGGCGCGCGCGCAGGCGGTGCAGGCGGCCGCCGTCGAGCAGCTCCCGCCCCCAGTTGATGCCGGCCGCCGCGCCGATCGCCGCGCCGATGGCGTTGCAGGCGAGGTCGATGTTGGACGGCACGCGGCTCGGCAGGAAGTTCTGCAGGGTCTCCATGGCGAAGCTGAGCGCGCCGCCGGCGAGGAAGGCCAGCAGCGCCGCCGCGGCGACGCCGAAGCGGCCGGCCAGCGCCGGCACCAGCAGGAAGCCGAGCGGCAGGTAGGCGAGGATGTTGACGGCGAGGTCGAAGCCGGTGTGGTAGCGCGGCCAGGCGGCCGCGAGATAGGCGAACAGCGGCGCGCCGCTGTCGCGCCAGCCGGTGAAGGGGTGCAGGCTGGCGTAGGCGACCAGCAGGGCGTAGGCGACGGCGAGGTAGCGGGCGAGGGGCGAATGCGGGCTTTTCATGGCTTCACAGCATAGCCCGGCCGCGGTCCAGCACGTTCAGCTCGATGGCGAAGAAGGCGGCCAGCCAGAGCGTCGCGTCCCAGGCCGCCAGCCACTCGCCCTGCCAGAGCCAGGCCGGCACCAGCATCAGCAGGGCGGCATAGAGGACCGTGGCGGCGACGAGGAAGGACTCGCGCCGCCGCGCCACCGCCCGTGGCGCGCGCACCTCGATCTCCAGCAGGATCACCACGGCGATCCACAGCCAGGCGTTGAAGGCGTCGAGCCATTCGGACTCGAGCAGGTATTCGATGGCGGCGGCCAGCACGGCGGCGCCGGCAAGCGGGCGCAGCGCGTGGATCAGGCGCACGCGGGCCGGCGTCAGCAGCCTGCCGTGCGCCGTTTCGATCTCGAAGAGGGCCAGCAGCACCAGCCAGGCGGCCGTATCGATGATCTCGCTCGGACGGCCGACGAGGGCGTAGAGGACGAGACTGGCGCCGAGCAGCGCGAAGACCGCGGCCTTGAAGCGACGGAATCGGTTCGACAGCGCCATCGGGCGCGGCTCAGCCCGGCTGGCGCGGGGGCTGATCGGCGTGCGGATGGTGCGCCGGCGCGGCGGCGTGGTGGGTTTGCGCGGCGGCGTGGTGGGGATGGCGCGCCGGCGCCGGATGGGCGATCCATTGCGGCAGCAGCGAGCCGGCGAGCATGCCGAGGGCGGAAACGGCGAGGCCGACGAGTTGCGGCGGGATGGCGTCGTCGCCGATCAGCGCGTAGCCATAGACGCCGGCGCCCTCGCCGCCGGCCACCAGCGCCTCGACCAGCAGCCAGGCCAGCAGGCCGCCGAAGATCGCCGCCAGCGCGCCCTGCGAGGTGGCGCGCTTCCAGAAGATGCCGGCGATCAGCGGCACGAAGGCGCCGGCCAGCGTCACCTTGTAGGCGCTCTCGACCATCTGCAGGATCGAGGCGCTGGAATTCAGCGCGAAGGCCAGCACCAGGCAGGCGAAGCCGACCAGGTTGGCGCGCATGACCCAGAGGAAGCGGCGGCCGCTCATCTCCGGCCAGAAGCCGCGGACGACGTTCTCGGCGAAGCTGACCGAGGGAGCGAGCAGCGTCGCCGAGGAGCAGCTCATGATGGCCGAGAGCACGGCGCCGAAGAACAGCACCTGGGCGGCGAGCGGCATGTGCTGCAGCACCAGCGTCGGCAGCACCAGCTGCGAGTCCTGCTCGATCATGCCGCCGAAGCGGGCCGGGTCGATCAGCGTCGCCGAGTAGGCGATGAACATCGGCACGAAGGTGAAGCAGAAGTAGATCGAGGCGCCGAGCACCGAGCCCCACAGGGCGATGCGCGCGCTCTTCGCCGAGGTGACGCGCTGGAAGACGTCCTGCTGCGGGATCGAGCCGAGCATCATCGTCACCCAGGCGCCGAGGAAGGCGACCCATTTCAGCGGATCGGCCTCGGGGAAGAAGTCCAGCTTGCCGGCGGCGGCGGCGTGGCTGACGACCGTGGCCGTGCCGCCGTCCACCTTGCCGCTCGCCACCCAGGCGATGAAGAGCAGGCCGCCCAGCGAGACGGCCATCTGCACGAAGTCGAGGATGGCCACCGAGAACATGCCGCCGAAGGTGGTGTAGGTGACGACGATGGCGGCGCCGATCACCATGCCGGCTGTCTGGCTCAGGGCGCCGTCGGTGACGACGAAGAAGATCAGGCCGAGCGCCTTGATCTGCGCCGCCACCCAGCCGAGGTAGGAGGTGACGATGCACAGCGTCGTCAGCACCTCGGCCGCGCGGTTGTAGCGGATGCGGTAGAAGTCGCCCAGCGTGAGGATGTTGAGGCGATAGAGGTAGCGCGAGAAGAGGATGCCGGCGAGGATCAGGCACAGCGAGGAGCCGAAGGGGTCGGCCACCACGCCGGTGAGGCCCTCCTTGACGAAGGTGGCGGAGACGCCGAACACCGCCTCGGCGCCGAACCAGGTGGCGAACACGGTGGCGGTGACCACCGGCAGCGGCAGCGAGCGGCCGGCGACGGCGAAATCCTTGACGTTGTGCACCCGCGTGGCGGCGAGCAGGCCGATGCCGACCGAGACCATCAGGTAGAGGGCGACGAACCAGAGCAGCATGGCGGCGGCGGTCGGGCGCTTCGTGGAGGACGGCGGATTATAGCCAAAGCAGCTGCGCGGCGATCAGGACGACGAGCAGCAGGGTGATGGCGCGCAGCCAGAAGGTCTGCCGCCGCTTCTCGCGGCGCAAAAGGGCCAGCTCGACGCGCAGCGCCTCGTGCGGCTGGCGCTCGAGCGCCTGGTGCGCCAGGCGCGGCAGTTGAGGCAGCAGGCCGGCCCACAGCGGCGCCTCGCGGCGCAGGTGGTTGGCCAGCCCCTTGAGCCCGACGCGCTCGGCCATCCAGCGCTCGAGGAAGGGCTTCGCCGTGGTCCACAGGTCGAGCTCCGGGTCGAGCTGGCGGCCGAGCCCCTCGATGTTGAGCAGCGTCTTCTGCAGCATGACCAGCTGCGGCTGGATCTCGACGTTGAAGCGGCGCCCGGTCTGGAACAGGCGCAGCAGGGTGCGGCCGAAGGAAATGTCCTTCAGCGGCCGGTCGAACACCGGCTCGCAGACGGCGCGGATGCCGGCCTCGAACTCGTCGATGCGCGTGTCCGCCGGCACCCAGCCGGCGTCGATGTGCGCCTGCGCCACCGCCTTGTAGTCGCGGCGGAAGAAGCCGAGGAAGTTCTGCGCCAGGTAGTCCTGGTCGGTCTCGGTCAGCGTGCCCATGATGCCGAAGTCGAGCGCCACGTACTGGCCGGCGGGCGTGACGAGGATGTTGCCCGGGTGCATGTCGGCGTGGAAGAAGCCGTCGCGGAAGACCTGGGTGAAGAAGATCTCGACGCCGGCGCGCGACAGCGCGCTAAGGTCGATGCCGGCTGTCCGCAGCGCCTCGATCTGGCCGATCGGCGTGCCGTGCATGCGCTCCATCACCATCACCTGCGCCGAGCACCACTCCCAGTGCACCTCCGGCACGGCGAGCAGCGGCGAGCGCAGGAAGTTGCGCCGCAGCTGCGAGCAGTTGGCCGCCTCGCGCATCAGGTCGAGCTCGTCCTCGAGGTGCTTGGCGAATTCGGCCACCACCTCGCGCGGCTTCAGCCGGCGGCCGTCCGGCCACAGCCATTCGATCAGGCCGGCGCCGGCCTCCAGCAGGGCGACGTCGTGGGCGATGACGTGCTCGATGCCGGGGCGCAGGATCTTCACCGCCGCCTCGCGGCCGTCGGGCAGGCGGGCGAAATGCACCTGCGCCACCGAGGCGCTGGCCTCCGGCTCCGGCGTGAACTCGGCGAACACCTCGCCCACCTTGCGGCCCAGGGCGCGCTCGAGCACCGCCAGCGCCTGCGCGGAGGGGAAGGGCGGCACGCGGTCCTGCAGCAGGGCCAACTCGTCGGCGAGGTCGACCGGCAGCAGGTCGCGCCGCGTGGACAGCACCTGGCCGAACTTGACGAAGATCGGCCCGAGCGCCTCCAGCGCCAGGCGCAGCCGCAGCGCGCGCGGCGCCGACAGGTCGCGCCAGAACAGGACCCGGCGCAGCAGCCGCGCCAGCCGCTCGCCGCGCGGCTGCTCGAGCACCAGCTGGTCGAGGCCGAAGCGCAGGCCGACGCTGATGATTTTCAGGAGGCGGAAGAGGCGCACGCTGGCGGCGGTTGCGGGAAAACGCCGATTCTACCCAGATTCCGCCGGCGGCCGCCGGCGGGCGACAAGGGGCGGCGAGTATAATCCGCGCTGTTTCCCGAAAACGCCCATGGCAGCAGACATCCGATCCGAACTGAAGGCGCTCCTGCGCGCGGCCCTCGAGGCCGTCGCGCCGGAATGCGGCGCGACGGCCATCCAGCTCGAGCGGCCGCGGCAGGCGGGCCATGGCGACTTCGCCTGCAACCTCGCCCTGCAGCTGGCCAAGCCGCTCAAGCGCAGCCCGCGCGACATCGCCGCCCGGCTCGTCGCCGAGCTGCCGCCCTCGCCTCTGGTCGTCCGCGCCGAGGTGGCCGGCGCCGGCTTCATCAACTTCACCCTGACGCCGGCGGCGCGCCGCCAGGTGGTGCATGCGGTGCTGGCGCAGGGCGCCGATTACGGCCGCAGCGCGCTCGGCGGCGGGCAGAAGGTGCAGGTCGAGTTCGTCTCGGCCAACCCGACCGGGCCGCTGCATGTCGGCCACGACCGCGGCGCCGCCTACGGCGCCAGCCTCGCCAGCCTGCTCGACTTCGCCGGCTACCGCGTGACGCGCGAGTTCTACGTCAACGACGCCGGTCGCCAGATGGACATCCTGGCGCTGTCGACCTGGCTGCGCTACCTGGAGCTGCACGGCTCGACGCTGCCGTTCCCCGAGAACGCCTATCGCGGCGACTACGTGCGCGCCATGGCGGCGGCCATGCAGAAGGCGCATGGCGCGCACTACCGGCGCGACCCCGCCCGCCTGCTCGACGGCGCGCCCGAGGCGGCGGCCGACGCCGAAGGCCACCTCGACGCCCTCATTGCCGGCGCCAAGCGCCTGCTCGGCGAGGACTACGCCTACGTGCACGACTTCGCCCTGACCGAGCAGCTCAGCGACGCGCGCGACGACCTGGCCCAGTTCGGCGTGCATTTCGACGTCTGGTTCTCCGAGCGCTCGCTGTTCGACACCGGCCTGGTCGAGCAGGCCGTGGCGCGGCTGGCGGCGCAGGGCCACGTCTACGAGCAGGACGGCGCCCGCTGGTTCCGCTCGACCGCCTTCGGCGACGAGAAGGACCGCGTCGTCCAGCGCGAGAACGGCCTGTACACCTATTTCGCCTCGGACATCGCCTATCATCTCAACAAGTACGAGCGCGGCTTCGACCGCATCATCGACATCTGGGGCGCCGACCACCACGGCTACATCCCGCGCGTCAAGGGCGCGGTCGAGGCGCTCGGCCTCGATCCGGGCCGGCTCGAGGTGGCGCTGGTGCAGTTCGCCGTGCTCTACCGCGAGGGCCGCAAGACCTCGATGAGCACGCGCGCCGGCGAGTTCGTCACGCTGCGCGAGCTGCGCCAGGAAGTCGGCAACGACGCCTGCCGGTTCTTCTACGTGCTGAGGAAATCTGACCAGCACCTCGACTTCGACCTCGATCTGGCCAAGTCGCGGACCAACGAGAACCCGGTGTTCTACATCCAGTACGCCCACGCCCGCATCGCCAGCGTGCTGGCGCAATGGGCGGGCGAGCCGGCGCGACTGGCGACGGTTGACTTGTCGCCGCTGGCGGCCGAGCGCGAGCTGGCGCTGTGCGCGCGCCTCGCCGAGTTCCCGGAGGTGGTGGAGAACGCCGCGCGCGAATGCGCGCCGCATCTGGTCGCCTTCCACCTGAAGGAGCTGGCCGGCGAATTTCACAGTTACTATAATGCCGAGCGCTTCCTGGTCGACGAGGCGAAGCTGCGCGAGGCCCGCCTGGCCCTGTGCCTGGCGGTGCGCCAGGTGCTGGCCAACGGCCTGGCCATCATCGGCGTCAGCGCGCCGGACAGCATGTGAGGAGCGGGATGCGGATCGATTCGGGAAAATCCGGGCAGGCGGGTGGCACCCTGATCGGCCTGTTCATCGGCCTCGTGATCGGCGTGCTGGTCGCCGCCGGCGTCGTCTGGTACCTGAACAAGACGCCGATCCCCTTCCAGAACAAGGAGACGCGGCCGGCGACCGAGCGGGCCGTCGCCGGCGGCCAGGCCGCCGCTCCGGCGGCGCCGGAACCCCTGCCGGGCAAGCCCGGCGACAAGCCGCCGGAGAAGCCGCGCTTCGATTTCTACACCATCCTGCCCGGCAGCGAGGAGCCGCTGCCGCAGGCGCCGCCCAAGGCCGCCGCCGCGCCGGCGCAATCCGGCGAGGCGCTGTTCCTCCAGGCCGGCGCCTTCCAGAAGCCGGCCGATGCCGACAACCTGAAGGCGCGACTTGCGTTGATGGGACTGGAGGCCAGCGTGCAGCAGGTGACGCTGCCGGAAAAGGGCGTCCTGCACCGGGTGCGCATCGGCCCCTATGCCAATCCGGACCAGATGGCGAGGGCGCGCAGCCTGCTGGCGGAGAACGGAATCGAGGCCAGCGTGGTCAGAGTCAAGGACGGCAAGGACACCAACTGAATCCAACCAAGGAGAAGACATGCGCTTGAACAAGTGGCTGGGCCTGATCGGCCTTTCCCTCGCCCTCGTCGCCTGGGGGGCGTTCGCCCAGGGCCGCCCCGCCTACAAGCTGCTGGCCAAGCCGCAGCCGGTCGAAACCGGCCAGCGCATCGAGGTCATCGAGTTCTTCTGGTACGGCTGCCCGCACTGCTTCGACCTCGAGCCCTTCCTCAGGAAGTGGACCGCCAGCCTGCCGAAGGACGTCGAGTTCCGCCGTATCCCGGCCGTGCCGACCGAGCGCTGGATGCCCAACGCGCGCACCTTCTACACGCTGGAGGCGCTCGGCCTGCTGGACAAGCTGCATGGCGAGGTGTTCGACGCCATCCACATCGACCGCGTCAACCTCAACGACGAGAAGACCCAGCTCGACTGGATGGCGAAGATGGGCGTCGACCGCGCCAGGTTCGCCGAGGCCTGGAAGTCCTTCTCCGTGCAGAGCAAGACCAAGCGCGCCGTGCAGCTGACCCAGGCCTACGACATCACCGGCGTGCCGACGCTGGTGGTCGACGGCAAGTACGTCACCTCGGTTTCCATGACCGGCAGCCCGGAGGGGCTGATGCAGACGCTCGACGAGCTGGTCGCCAGGGCGCGCGCCGAGCGGTCGAAGAAGAAGTAGCCCGGCCCGCGCAGCGCCGGCCCCGCCCGCAAGGGCCCTTCGCGGCTCGTTTCCTTCCGCAAATTGGCCTCCGCCGAAATCCGCGGTCCCGGTTCGCGGGTGTTCATCACCGGCGCCTCGTCCGGCATCGGCGCCGCCCTCGCCGCCCACTATGCTGCCGCCGGCGCCCGGCTCGGCCTGGTGGCGCGGCGCCGCGCGGCGCTCGATGAAGTCGCCTGCCGCCTGCCCGGCGCGCCGGCCTTGTATGCCACCGATGTCGCCGACGCGGCGGCGATGCGGGCGGCCGGGCTGGACTTCATGGCGCGCTTCGGCGTCCCCGACATCGTCATCGCCAACGCCGGCGTCTCGGTCGGCACGCTGACCGAGCACTTCGAGGACATCGCCGCGCTCTCGAGGGTCCTGCAGACCAATGTGGCGGGCATCGCTGCCACCTTCCAGCCCTTCATCGTGCCGATGCGCCAGGCGCGCCGCGGCCGCCTCGTCGGCATCGCCTCGGTGGCCGGCGCGCGCGGTATTCCCGGCGCCGGCGCCTACAGCGCCTCGAAGGCCGCCGCCATCACCTATCTCGAGGCCTTGCGCATCGAGTTGCGCGGCAGCGGCGTCAAGGTCGTCACCGTCAGTCCCGGCTATGTCGCCACGCCGATGACGGCGGCGAACCCCTATCGCATGCCCTTCATCCTGCCGGCGGACGCCGCCGCGCGCCGCATCGCCCGCGTCATCGACGCCGGTCGCGCCCACGCCGTCGTGCCCTGGCAGATGGCCGTGGTCGCGCGCCTGATGCGGCTGCTGCCGAATGCGCTGTACGACCGCATGTTCCGCCACGCCGGCCGCAAGCCGCGCGGGCTGGAGCTGTAGCTGCCGCGCGCCCTCAGGCCGCCGCGCGGGCGCGGGCGACGGCCACCGGCTTGTCCTGGCCGCCTTCGCGCACCTGGGTCTCCAGGCCGAGCTCGGCCACCAGGTCGAGGAAGGGGCGCGCCGGCAGTTGCTCGACGTTGGCCATGCGGCGCACGTCCCAGTCGCCCTGCGCCACCAGCAGCGCCGCCGCCGCCGCCGGCACGCCGGCCGTGTAGGCGATCGCCTGGCTGCCGACCTCGCGGTAGCTGCGGGCGTGGTCGGCGATGTTGTAGAGGAAGATCTCGCGCGGCCGGCCGTTCCTGACGCCGCGTACCAGGTTGCCGATGCAGGTCTTGCCGGTGTAGCCGGCGGCGAGCGAGGACGGGTCGGGCAGCACCGCCTTGACCACCTTCAGTGGCACTACCTCCAGCCCCTCGGCGGTGCGCACCGGCTGCTCGGAGAGGAGGCCGAGGTTCTTCAGCACGGTGAACACGTTGATGTAGTGGTCGCTGAAGCTCATCCAGAAGCGGATGTCGGGCACGTCGAGGTGCTGCGAGAGGGAGTGCAGCTCGTCGTGGCCGGTCAGGTAGGTGACCTGGCGGCCGACCACGGGCAGCTCCCACTCGCGCCGGTGCTCGAACATCCTGGCACTGCGCCAGTGGCCGCCCTGCCAGGACCAGACGGTGCCGGTGAACTCGCGGAAATTGATTTCCGGGTCGAAGTTGGTGGCGAAATAGCGGCCGTGGCTGCCGGCGTTGATGTCGATGATGTCGATCGAGTCGATGCGGTCGAAAAACTCGTCGGCCGCCAGGCGGGCGTAGGCATTGACGACGCCGGGGTCGAAGCCGGCGCCGAGAATGGCGGTGACGCCGGCTTCGGCGCAGGCCTCGCGGCGCTTCCATTCGTGGTTGGCGTACCACGGCGGTTGCTCGCAGATCCGCCGCGGCTCTTCGTGGATGGCCGTGTCGATGTAGGCGGCGCCGGTGGCGAGGCAGGCCTCGAGCACCGGCATGTTGAGGAAGGCCGAGCCGAGGTTGAGCACGATGCCGGCGCCGCTGGCGCGGATCAGCGCCTGGGTGGCGGCAATGTCGAAGGCGTCGAGGGCGTGCGCGCGCATCTCGGGCAGGGCGCGCTGGCCACCGCGCGCGCGGATCGAGGCGATGATGGCCTCGGCCTTGCGCGGCGTGCGCGTGGCGATGTGCAGCTCGCTGAATGTCGCGCAGTTGCGGGCGAGCTTGTGGGCGGCGACATGGGCGACGCCGCCGGCGCCGATGATCAGGATGTTGCGCTTCATGCTGGTGTCCCTCCCCCTTGAAAGCGTTCGCTGGTCACGAAAGGCTGTTGGCATATTCCCGGTACGAGAAGCTGCGCACCAGGCGCTCGCTGCCGTCGGTTTCCCGCACGGCGATGGCCGGCATGGCGAGGCCGTTGAACCAGTTCTTCTTGACCATGGTGTAGCCGGCGGCGTTGCGGATCGAAAGGCGGCTGCCGGGTTGCAGCGGCGCCGGGAAGGCGAACTCGCCGAAGACGTCGCCGGCGAGGCAGGAGCGGCCGCAGACGAGGTAGCGGTGCGGCCCGGCGTCCGGCTCGATGCGCGCGTTTTCGCGGTAGATCAGCAGGTCGAGCATGTGCGCCTCGGTCGAGGCGTCCACCACCGCCAGCGGCTTGCCGTTGTCCGGCGTGTCGAGCACCGTGACTTCCAGGCTGGCGCAGTCGTTCACCGCCGCCTCGCCGGGCTCGAGATAGACCTGCACGCCGTGGCGGGCGGCGAAGTCGCGCAGCCGCGCGGCGAGCCGCTCGAGCGGATAGCCGGGCGCGGTGAAGGCGATGCCGCCGCCGAGGCTGATCCAGCGCACCTGCGCGAACAGCGCGCCGAAGCGCGCCTCGGCCTCGCCCAGCAGCGCGTCGAAGCGCTCGAAGTCGTCGTTCTCGCAGTTGTTGTGGATCATGAAGCCGTCGATGCGCCCGATCGCCGCCGCCACCCGGCCGGCGTCATGCTCGCCGAGCCGGCTGAAGGGACGCGCCGGGTCGGCGAGATCGAAGGCCGAGGCGCTGACGCCCGGATTGAGGCGCAGCCCGACCGGCTTGCCGGCAACGCGCGCGGCATGGCGCTCGAGCTGGCCGAGGCTGTTGAAGATCACCTTGTCGGCGAGATCCGCGGCCTCGCCGATCTCGTGCTCGGCCCAGGCGACGCTGTAGGCATGCGTCTCACCGCCGAATTTCTCGCGCCCCAGCCGCACCTCGTTGAGCGAGGAGGAGGTGGTGCCGTCCATGTGCTCGCGCATCAGGTCGAACACCGACCAGGCGGCGAAGCATTTCAGCGCCAGCAGCACCTTCGCGCCGGAAGCCTTGCGCAAGGCGTCGATGCGCCTCAGGTTGTCCTGCAGGCGGGCCTTGTCGATGAGGTAATAGGGTGTCCGGATCATGTCGGTCATGACGTCCAGGGTCGGCAGCCTGCGCCGCGGAGCCGGCAGCGCGCCCTGGCGGTGGCGCTGGCCGGAACGGGCGGGCGGCGAACCCCGGCAATGTTTCAGGAATGCCGCTGCCGCTCGGGCAGCGAGGGATTTCGCCGGATGGGGTCGGGGCAGGTTGGCGGCGGCAGGTCGCTCTTCATGCCGCGACGCGCCGAACGGCGCATGGCGGCTGTGGCGCTTCGCGCCGGCTTGCGCAACGGGTAGCGTGCCGTCACCGAAGGCCGGCTAGGCAAAATGTCCGTTTGGGAGCCGTTCAGACAGACTGAAACTATCCCCAATTGGAACAGGGCGTCGCTTGACATGGCGTCCTCTCCAACCAGCAGATGCTGCAAAAAGCCCGAAAACCTCTCGGACAGTCCCGAATGGCAGGGGGCCTCCCCCCGCGCAGTGCAACCCTTCGTGGCAGCCGGAACCCCTGACCCGATTGGCCAAGGGCCAGCTTCCAATGGTAGAAGCAGGAGAGATTCTAGATAAGAAAGCGTCTCAGAACAAGACTGTTGCCTGATTGGCTACAATCAAACCATGCAGGACCTGAATCTCATGGCCGTCTATGCCCATGTCGTCGAGGGCGGCAGCTTTGCCGCCGCGGCGCGTCGGCTCGGCATGTCGCGCTCGGCCGTGAGCAAGGCCGTGGCCAAGCTGGAGAAGTCCCTCGGCGCCCGCCTGCTCAACCGCAGCACGCGGCACCTGAGCATGACCGAAGTCGGCGCCGCCTACGCCGAGCATTGCAGCCGCATCCTCGACGAGGCGGTGCGCGCCGAGCAGGTGGCAAGCAGCCTGCACGCGCAGCCGCGCGGCGTGCTCAAGCTGGCCGCTTCGGTGGCCTTCGGCACCCTGCACGTGGCGCCGGCGCTGGCCGAGTTCCTCGCCCGCTACCCCGAGCTGGACATCGACATGACCGTCGCCGATCGGCCCGTCCATCTGGCCGAGGAAGGCTACGACGTCGTCGTGCGCGTCGCCCGCGACCTGCCCGCCAGCCTGGTGGCGCGCCGCCTGGCGCCGGTGCGGCGACGGCTGTGCGCGACGCCCGAGTATTTCGAGCGGCATGGCGTGCCGCGCATCCCGCAGGACCTCGCCGGCCACAACTGCCTCGACTACACCCATTCCGGCGAGCAGGGGCTGTGGCGCTTCACCGGGCCGGAGGGCGACATCGCCGTGCCGGTGTCGGGCCGGCTGCGCATCAACGACGACGAGGCCCTGTCGCAGGCCGTGCTCGGCGGACTGGGGCTGGCCCTGCTGCCCACCTTCATCATCGGCCGGGAACTGCAGGCGGGGCGCCTGCGCGCCGTGCTGTCGGAATACATCCCGGTCGAGCGCCATGTCTATGCGCTCTACCTGCCGACCCATCATCTGCCGGCCAAGGTGCGCGCCTTCATCGACTTCCTGCTCGAGCGCTTCGGTCCCGATCCCTACTGGGACCGCGGCGAGTGAAAGGAGCCGGCCGGCGCCGTCAGGAAATGCCGCGCGAACAGGTGCGTCGGCAAAGCTGACATAATAGTTCGCGGAAGGAGAGCGACCCGATGCTGAAACTGCTGTTGCCGATTGACGGCTCGAAATCCGCCGAGCGCGCGGTGCGCCATGCCATCTCGCTTTGCGCGGAAGGGCTGGATGCCAGCGTGTTGCTGCTGCATGTCCAGCCGCACCCGCTGTCGAAGGGCAGTCCCAAGGCGCGGCGCCGCGTCGAGATGCTGCGCCAGCTCGAGGAGGGGGAAGCGGTGATGCGCCCGGCGATCACGCTGTTCGAGCGCGCCGGCGTGCGCCACAAGAGCCACGGCCTGTTCGGCGCGCCGGCCGATGTCATTCTCAAGTTCTCGCGCGACAAGGACTGCGACGCCATCGTCATGGGCACGCGCGGCCTCGGCGCCATCACCGGCCTCGTCCTCGGCTCGGTGACCATGAAGGTCATCCAGCTGTCGCAGATCCCGGTGACGCTCGTGAAATAGACGCCGCCGGGCGCGACGCCCGGCGCAAGGCGGCGGCCTACTGCAGTTGCGAGGTGCACTGCGGGCAGCGCGTCGCCTGTGTCGCGATGGCCGACCGGCAGTAGGGACACTCCTTGGTCTCCGGCGCCGCCTCGGCCGCGCTGTCCGCGCGCTTGAGCCGGTTCATCACCTTGATCGCCATGAAGATGGCGAAGGCGATGATGAGGAAGTCGACCACGGTGTTGAAGAAGGCGCCGTACTTGAGCAGCGGCGCGCCGGCTTTCTCCGCCGCCTCGAGGGTCTCGAAGCTCTGGCTGCCGAGATTGATGTAGAGGTGCTTGAAATCGACGCCGCCGAGCAGGCGGCCGACGACCGGCATGACGACGTCCTTGACGAGGGAGTCGACGATCTTGCCGAAGGCGCCGCCGATGATGACGCCGACCGCCAGGTCGACGGCGTTGCCCTTCATGGCAAATTCCTTGAACTCGCTGATGAAGCTCATGTGGGTTCCTTTCTTGTTCGGGAGCGGAAGCCGTAGTTTCGCGGGATTCCCCTGCCGCCGCAAGCGGCGCCGCTGCCCTTGTCGCTTTCTCTGCTAAGCTGAAGGCCGCCCTGTCCGGAAGGGAGGAAGCATGAAAGCCTTCAGGATCGCCGCCTTCGTCCTCGGTGGGCTGCTCGCCCTGCTGATCGCCGCCGGCGCCTATGTCCTCGCCACCTTCGACGCCGCGCGCTGGAAGGGCGAGATCACCGAGCTGGTCAAGGAGAAGAAGGGCCGCACGCTGAAGATCGACGGCGACCTCTCCCTCTCCCTGTTCCCGGCGATCGCCGTGCGCCTCGGCAAGGCGACGCTGTCGGAGCACGGCAGCGAGCAGGTGTTCGCCGCGGTCGAGGACGCGCGCGTTTCCCTGCGCCTGCTGCCGCTGCTGTCGAAGCAGGTGGTGGTCGACACCATCGCGCTCGACGGTGTCAAGGCGCGACTGGTGCGCGGCAAGGACGGCCGCCTCAACATCGACGACCTGCTCGGCAAGGACGAGCCGTCGGAGCCGACGCGCTTCGACATCGCCGGGGTGAAGCTCTCCAACGCCGAGCTGGCCTGGCGCGACGAGACGAGCGGGCAGGAGCTGGCGCTGTCCGGCCTCGACCTGGCGACGGGTCGCCTGGCCAATGCCGCCAATGGCAAGCTCGAGTTGTCGGCGAAGCTGGCGGGCAAGCAGCCACTGCTGGCGGCGCGGCTGACGGCGATGGGCGAATACCGCTACGACCTCGACCGGAAAAGCTATGGCGGCACGAAGCTCGACCTGCGCTTGAACGGCGACATCGCCGAGCTGAAGGGACTCGACCTGGCACTGACCGCCGCCGCCCTGCAGTTCACCGGCGTCGATAAGCTGGCGGTGGACCGGCTCTTGCTGACGGCAAAGGGCAAGGAAGGCGGCGACGCCTTCGAGGCGCGGCTGGAGGCGCCGCAACTGGCGCTGGCGGCGGACAAGGCCAGCGGCGCGGCGATCAACGCCACGCTCAGGCTGAATGGCGCCCGGCGCGCCCTCGATGCCAGGATCGCCCTCTCGGGTGTCGAGGGCAGCAACCAGTCCTTGCGGGCGGACAAGCTCGCCCTCGATGTCGACGCGAGGCAGGACGAAGCGGCGCTGAAGGGCCGGCTCGCCTCGGCGCTGACGGCCAGCCTCGACAAGCGCAGCGTCGAATTGCCGGCCATCGGCGGCGCGCTCGAGCTGTCACATCCGCGCATGCCGATGAAGAGCGTCAGACTGCCGTTCGATGGCGGCCTGCGCGCCGACCTCGGCGGCCGGACGGCGGCGATGCACGCCAACGCCCGGCTCGACGAGAGCAGGATCGCCGCCAGG
This sequence comes from Pseudomonadota bacterium, assembly GCA_963205435.1. Classification (GTDB taxonomy): domain Bacteria; phylum Pseudomonadota; class Gammaproteobacteria; order Burkholderiales; family Rhodocyclaceae; genus Desulfobacillus. The sequence goes on along the minus strand of CAUJIV010000028.1, from coordinate 58,422 downwards.
GTGAACATCTCCCGCTTCAGCCCGCTGGCGCTGAACTTCGACGTCGACATCGACCGGCTCGACCTGGACAAGTACCTGCCGCCGAAGACCGCGACAGGCAAGGCGGCCAGCGAGGGCGGGCCGGCGCAGGACCAGCCGCTCGACTTCTCGGCGCTGAAGGCGCTCGACGCCAGCGGCACGCTGAAGATCGGCCAGCTGCAGGTGTCGAACGTCAAGGCCGCCAACGTGCGCATCGAGGTGAAGGCCGCCAGCGGCCGGCTGGATGCCGCGCCGCTCTCGGCCAAGCTCTACGAAGGCAGCCTGCAGGGGGCGCTGTCGCTGAGTGCCGCCGGCAACCAGGTGACGCTGAGGCAAAACCTGGCCAACGTGAACATCAATCCGCTGCTGCGCGACGCCCTCGACCGCGACGTGCTGGAAGGGCGCGGCAACGTCGCGCTCGATGTCACGACCGCCGGCGCCAGCGTCCGCGCCATGAAGAAGAGCCTCGCCGGCACGGCCAGCCTCAGCCTGCGCGATGGCGCCATCAAGGGCATCAACCTGGCGAAAAAGCTGCGCGAGAGCAAGGCCATCCTCTCGGCGCGCAAGGACGCCGTGCAGCAGGCGCGGCGCGAGGAGAAGACCGACTTCTCCGAGCTGAGCGCCAGCTTTCGCATCGCCAGGGGCGTCGCCCGCAATGACGACCTCAGCATGAAGTCGCCCTTCCTCCGCCTCGGCGGCGCCGGCGACATCGACCTCGGCGAGGAGCGCATCGACTACCTCGCTCGCGCCAGCGTGGTCGCCAGCGCCGGCGGCCAGGGCGGCAAGGAGCTCGAGCACCTGAAGGGGCTGACGGTGCCGGTGCGGTTGAGCGGTCCCTTCGACCAGCTCGCCTGGAACATCGAATTCGGCAGCCTGGCGGCGGACGCGGTCAAGGCCAGGGTCGAGGAGAAGGTCAGGGAAAAGGTGGGCGAGAAGGTCGACGAGAAGGCCAAGGGCAAGGCCGGCGACCTCCTGAAGGGGCTGCTCAGGAATTGAGGCCCGGCTTGCCGAGCAGCGCCGGCAGCACCTCCCCGGCCGCGCCCTGCAGGAAGAAGTCGGCGCGCTCGGTCAGCGGCGTGCGTTGCGGATTGATCTCGACTAGCACGGCGCCGGCGGCGCGGGCGCGCAGCGGCAGGTCGGCGGCCGGATAGACCTGGGCGGAGGTGCCGATGCTGAAGAACAGCTCGCAGCGTTCGGCCGCCGCTTCCGCCCGCGCCAGGGCGTCGGCCGGCAGCATCTCGCCGAACCACACCACGTCGGGCCGCAGGTAGGCGCCGCAGACGCAGCGCGGCGGCGCCGCCTGCGGGTCGAAGGTCTCGACCCGCTTCTCCTCGGCCGAGCACTTGACGCGGGCGATGTTGCCGTGCAGCTCGATCACCCGGCGCGAGCCGGCGCGCTGGTGCAGGCCGTCGATGTTCTGCGTCACCAGGGTGAAGTCCGCGCAGCGCGCCTCGAGCGCGGCCAGCGCGGCATGGCCGGGATTCGGCCGCGTCGCGGCGATGCGCGCGCGCCGCTCGGCATACCAGCGCCACACCAGTCCGGGATTGCGCGCGAAGCCGAGCGGCGTCGCCAGTTCGAGGGGATCGTAGTTCGCCCAGAGGCCGTCGAGGGCGTCGCGGAAGGTCGGGATGCCCGACTCGGCCGAGATGCCGGCGCCGGTGAGGACGGCGACGCGGCGCGCCCGCGCCAGGCGCTCGACGAGTTGTCGCGGAATCTCGATGGCCCTGCCTCCCGTGACGTGGCGATGCCGCCCCATGCTACCATCGCCGCCCTATGGACGGCACCACCCTGCTGCATGCCCTGCTGCTCGGCATCGTCGAGGGCCTGACCGAGTTCCTGCCGATTTCCTCGACCGGCCACCTGATCCTCGCCGGCGACCTGCTCGGCTTCAACGACGAGCGCGGCAAGCTCTTCGAGATCGTCATCCAGACCGGCGCCATCCTCGCCGTCTGCTGGGAATACCGGGCGCGCTTCGCCGCCGCCGCCGCGGGGCTCGGCGGCGAGCGGGCGGCGCGCCGCTTCGTCGCCAACCTGGCCATCGCCTTCCTGCCGCTGGCGCTCCTCGGCCTGGCCTTCGGCAAGGCGATCAAGGCGCACCTGTTCCAGCCGCTGCCGGTGGCGCTGGCCTTCATCGTCGGCGCCTTCGTCATCCTTTGGGCCGAGCGGCGCGAGCACGTGGTGCGCGTCGAATCGGTGGACGACCTGGACTGGCGGGACGCCCTCAAGCTCGGCTTCGCCCAGGCCTTCGCCCTCATCCCCGGCACCTCGCGCTCGGGCGCCACCATCATCGGCGGCCTGCTCTTCGGCCTGTCGCGCAAGGCGGCCACCGAGTTCTCCTTCTTCCTCGCCGTGCCGACCCTGTTCGCCGCCAGCGCCTACCAGCTATGGAAGGAGCGCCACCTGCTCGACGCCGGCGACCTCGGCATGTGGGCGGTCGGCTTCGCCGCCGCCTTCGCCTCGGCCTTCCTCTGCGTGCGCTGGCTGCTGCGCTACATCAGCACGCACGACTTCACCCTGTTCGCCTGGTATCGCATCGCCTTCGGCGCCATCGTGCTCGGCACCGCCTGGGCCGGCCTGGTGGACTGGTCGCGCCCCTGAGGCTCAGGCCGCCGCGCCGGCCGCCGCCTCGACCGGCTGCCGCTTGTCGGCGGCGAGCAGGGTGTAGATCACCGGCACGACGTAGAGCGAGATGAGGGCGCCGATGGCCAGCCCCGAGGCGATCACCAGGCCCATGTGGAAGCGGCTGACCGCGCCCGGCCCGCTCGCCAGCAGCAGCGGGACGACGCCGAACACCATGGCCGCCGTCGTCATCAGGATCGGCCGCAGGCGGATGCTCGAGGCCTTCTTCACCGCCTCGACGGCGCCGAGGCCCTCGCTTGCCTGCAGGGCGTTGGCGAACTGGACGATGAGAATGCCCTGCTTGGTGATGAGGCCGATCAGGGTGATCAGCCCCACCTCGGTGTAGATGTTGAGCGTGGCCGCCCCGAAGTAGATGAAGGCCAGGGCGCCGAAGATCGACATCGGCACCGAGACCATGACGATCAGCGGATCGCGGAAGCTCTCGAACTGGGCCGCCAGCAGCAGGTAGACGAGCAGGATGGAGAGGCCGAAGGTGAGGATCAGCGAGCTGCCCTGCTGCATGAACTGGCGCGACTCGCTGGCGTAGTCGATGCCGTAGCCGGCCGGCAGCGTCGTCGCGGCGAGGGCGCGCAGCTCGCCCAGCGCCTCGCCGAGGGTGACGCCGGGCGCCATGACGCCCTGCACGGTGGCGGCGTTGAGCTGCTGGAACTGGGGCAGGAACTCGGGCTCGACGCGGCGGCGCGCCTCGACCACCGTGCCGAGCGGCACCAGCTTGCCACTGGCGGTGCGCAGGTAGTAGCCGTCGAGCGCATTGAGGTCGGCGCGCAGGGCGTCAGGCACCATCGGGATCACCTGGTAGCTGCGCCCGCTCATGTCGAAGCGGCCGACGAAGTTCTCGCTCAGCAGCGCGCTCAGGTTGCGGCCGATCTCCCGCATGTCGAGGCCGAGGCTGGCCGCCGCGTCGCGCTTGATCTCGAGCGACACCGCCGGCGCGTCGATGCGCAGGTTCTTGGTGAGGAAGGCGAACTTGCCGGTCTGCAGGGCGGCGCCGATCAGCTGGCCGGCCGCCTGGTCGAGCTGCCCGTAGTCCTGCGTCGTCGTCAGCACGAACTGGATCGGCAGGCCGCCCGAGGAGCCGGGCAGCGCCGGCTCGGAGAAGGCGAAGGCCTCCAGCCCGGTGACGGCGCCGAGGTCGCGCTGCACCAGCGGCACCAGCTCCATCAGGGTGCGGTCGCGCTGGCCCCAGTCCTTCAGGTTGGAGCCGCCGAAGACCGCGTTGGCGCCGGCGCCGCCCGAGGGCGGCACGCCGCTGATCTGCCAGACCAGCGCCGTTTCCGGGTAGCTGGAGAGGATCCGCTCGATCTGCGCGTTGTAGGCGTCGAGATACTGCCGCGTCGCCGTGGCCGGGCCGACGCCGGCCACCATCACGGTGCCCTGGTCCTCGGTCGGCGCCAGCTCGCCGCGGCTGCCGAGGAACAGCAGCGGGATGCTGGCGAGCACGGCGGCCACCGCCAGCAGCACGGCGCCGCGCATGCCGAGCACCACCTCGAGCGAGCGGTCGTAGCGGCGGCGCAGGGCGTGGAAGCCCGCGTCGAGCAGATGGGTCAGGCCGCGCGGTGGCGTGTGGCGCAGCACCCGCGAGCAGAGCATCGGCGTCAGCGTCAGGGCCACCACCATCGACACCACCACGGTGGCGACGAGGGTGAAGGCAAACTCGGTGAACAGGCTGCCGGTCAGCCCGCCGATGAAGCCGATCGGCAGGTACACGGCGACCAGGGTGGTGGTCATCACCAGGATCGGCGCCGCCAGCTCGCGCGCCCCCCGCAGCGCCGCCTCGAGCGGCGGCAGGCCCTCGTCGATGAGGCGCTGGATGTTCTCCAGCACGATGATGGCGTCGTCGACGACCAGGCCGATGGCCAGCACCACGGCGAGCAGGGTCAGCAGGTTGATGGTGAAGCCGAGCGCCAGCATGATGACGCCGGCGCCGATGATCGACAGCGGGATCGCCACTGCCGGCAGCAGCAGCGAGCGCAGCGCGCCGAGGAAGAGGAAGATCACCAGCACCACCACCAGCAGGGTGACGCCGATGGTGACGAACACCTCCTCGAGCGAGGCGTTGATGAACTTGCTGCTGTCGTAGGCGAGGTCGATGTGCATGCCGGGCGGCTTGCCGGCCTCCAGCTCGCGCAGGACCTCGTGCACGCCGCGCGTGACGTCGAGCTCGTTGGCCTCGGGCGTCGCCTCGACGCCGACGAACACCGCCGGCTCGCCGTTGAAGAAGGCCATCTGGTTGTAGTTCTGCGTGCCGAGGCGGACGTCGGCGACGTCCTGCAGGCGGATCACGGTGTCGCCGCTGCGGCGCACGACGAGCTGGCGGAACTGCTCGAGGTCGTTGAGCGAGGTGCTGGCGGTGAGGCTCACCTGCCTCTGGCTGTTGCGCGTCTGCCCGGCGGCGGAGACGTAGTTGTTGGCGGAGAGCGCGTTCGAGACGTCGCTCGAGGTGACGCCGCGCGCCGCCATGCGCACCGGGTCGAGCCAGGCGCGCAGGGCGTAGGCGTTGCCGCTCGGATCGGTGCCGCCCGGGGAGATGCCGGCCTCGCCGACGCCGGGCACGCCCTCGATGCGCGGCTTGGCCACGCGCACCACGTAGTCGTTCACCTGCTCGGGGCTCATGCCCTCGCCGCGGAAGGAGATCCAGATCAGGGCGGTGGCGCCGCCCACCGTCGAGCGGATGGTCGGCTGCATGCTGTCGGCCGGCAGCTGGTTCTGCACCTGGTTCACCTTGGCCAGCGTCTGCGCCACGGCGGCGTCCGGGTCGAAGTTGAGGCGCATGTTGATGGTGATGGTGGACTGGCCGGTCTCGCTGGTCGCCGTCATGTAGTCGATGCCCGGCGCGCTGGCGATGGCCTGCTGCAGGGGCGCCGTGATGAAGGCCTGTACGGTCTCCGGGCTGGCGCCCGGGTAGAGGGTGCTGACCGTGACGACGGTGCTGGTGATGCGCGGGAACTGGCGCGTGCTCATGTCCGTCCACGCGCGCAGGCCGAGCAGCAGGATGACGAGGCTGAGCGCGCTCGCCATGACCGGGCGGCGGATGAACAGGTCGGTGAACTTCATGGCGCGGCGCTCAGGGCCTGACGCTGTTGTCCACCTTGACGGCGGCGCCGTCGCGCAGCTTGTTCTGGCCGGCGGTGACGACCTCGCTGCCGGCGGCGAGCTGCTTCGCGTCGAGCAGCACCTCGCCGTCGCGCTCGGCCAGCACATGGACCACCCGCGCCTGCACGCTGCGCCCGCCGTCGGCCGCCTCCTGCACGACGAAGACGGTGTCGCCGAAGGTGCTGTAGCTGATCGCCGTCTGCGGCACGGCGACGCCGCTGGTCGCCTCGCCCAGCCCGAGGCTGACGTGGCCGAAGAGGCCGGGGCGCAGGCGCTCGTCGGCGTTGTCGAGCCGCGCCTGCACCGGCACGTTGCGCGTGTCCGGGTCGATCTGCGCGCCGAGCGCGCTCACCTTGCCGGCGAAGCTGCTGCCGGGGAAGGCGTCGACGCGAAAGGCCACCTCCTGCCCCACCCGCAGCTGGCTCAGCAGGTTCTGCGGCAGCGTGAAGTCGAGCAGCAGCGGCTTCCAGCGCTGCAGGTCGACGATAGCGGTGCCCGGCGAGACGTACTGGCCGACGCTCACCTGGCGGATGCCGAGCGCGCCGCCGAAGGGCGCCGTGATGCGCAGCTTGGCCAGCGTGGCGCGATCGCTGTCGACCGCCGCCGCCGCCACGCTGTGGCGCATCTGCGCGTCCTGCAGCTCGCGCTGGCTGACGGCGCGGCTGGCGAAGAGCTTTTCCATGCGCTCGAGGTCGAGGCGCGCCTGCTGCAGCTGCGCCTCGTCGCTGCGCAGCTGCGCCTGCTGGGTGGAGTCGTCGAGCTGCACCAGCAGCTCGCCTTTCTTCACGGCGCGGCCCGACTCGAAGCCGATCGTGACGACGTTGCCGGCGATCTGCGCCGTGATCTGCGTGCCCTCCAGCGCGCGCAGGGTGCCGACCGCCTGCATGCGCGCGTCCCAGCGCGCCTCCTGGGCCACGGCGGTGGCCACCGTCGCGGCCGGCCAGCCCTGGCTGGCGGCGGCCGCGGCGGCGCGGCGATCCAGCCAGGCCTTGCCGCCGAAGATGCCGCCGAGGACCAGGGCAAGGATGAGGAGGAGGAGCAGGGAGCTTTTTTTCATGCCCATGAGCGTGTGGTTGGCGTGCGGCGGGCGCCGGCGGCTGCGCGTCGCTCGCGGGTGGCAGGACACGCGATTCTAGGCCGCCGCACGAAAACCTGCAAAAGCCCGCCGGGAATGTGGGGACTTCGGCCATCCACGATGGGCTTCCGCCCCCTCATTCCCGCAACGGCTCGACCTTGACCGAATCGACCAGGTAACAGAACTGCGGCTCCAGCACGTCGGAGAAGCGCGCATTGGCGAGAGCGTCCGGTTCGCCGTGCGCACGAAGGGCGGGTTCTGGTGGCATGATTGCGGCCGTGCGCAAGAATCCTCCACCGCTGGCATGATCGTTTACCTGCACGGTTTCCGCTCGTCGCCCAAGTCGAGCAAGGCGCAGCGGCTGCGGGCACGCATGGCGGCGCGCGGCCTCGGCCAAGCGTTCTGGTGCGAGCAGCTGCCGCCCTCGCCGCGCGAGGCCGTCCGCCTGGCCGAGCGGCAGATCGCCGCCGCCGCGGCGCCGGCGACCCTGGTGGGCAGCTCGCTCGGCGGCCATTACGCCACCTGGCTGGCCGAGAAGCACGGCTTGCGGGCGGTGGTGGTGAACCCGGCCGTGGTGGCGCACCTCTCCCTTGCCGAGTTCGTCGGCCCGCAGACCAATCTCTACAGCGGAGAGACCTTCGAGTTCCGGCCGGAATACATCGGGGAGCTGCGCGCGCTCGAGGTGCCACGCCTGTCGCGGCCGCAGGATTTCTTGCTGCTGGCCGAAACCGGCGACGAGGTGCTCGACTACCGCCAGGCGGTGGCGAAATACGCCGGCGCGCGGCAAGTGGTGCTGGAAGGGGGCGACCACAGCTTCACGCGCTGGGACGACCATCTCGACCTGATCATCGATTTCGCCGGGCTCGGCCGATGAAGGCCGACGATCCTGATGCGCCGGCAAGCGGCGGTCGCCCGAAGGACGCCGCGGTCCTCCCGGCGAATTTCGATCCGCGCCGCCACAAGCGGGAGGAGCGCGCCGGCTACAACCTGATCGCCGCGCGCTACGCCGAGAGCGCGGCGGCGCGCACCGCGCTGCATGCGGCGCTGCTCGACGCGGCCGCGCTGCAAGACGGCCAGCGCGTGCTCGACCTGGCCAGCGGGCCGGGGGTGCTGGCCGGCGCCGCCGCCCGCCGCATGACGGCAGGGCTGGTGGTGGCGAGCGACATCGCCGAGGGGGCGCTGGCGGAAGGCCGCCGGCGCGCCGGCGGCGACGGGCGCCTGCTGTTCGCCGCCGCCGACGCGGAGCGGCTGGCCTTCGCCGATGCCGCCTTCGACCGACTGCTGTGCGGCCTCGGCCTGATGTTCTTTCCCGACGCCGCGCGCGCGCTGGCCGAGATGCGCCGCGTGCTGAAGCCGGGCGGGCAGGCCGTCTTCTCGGTGTGGGGCGCGGAGGCGCGCGTGCCGCTGGTGGCCTGCGCCCTGCGCGGCATCCGCCGCGTCCTGCCACCGCCGAAGGTCGAGCGCCTGTCGCCCTTCCGCTTCGGCGAGCGCGAGACGCTGCGGCGCGCGCTCGCCGGCGCCGGCCTCGAGGTCGACTCGATCGCCGCCCATTCCCTCGATTGCGCCTTCGCCGCGCCGCTCGACTACTGGCAGACCTTTCGCGACCTCGCCGGCGGCGCCGCCCAGGGGCTGGCGCGCCTGCCGCAGGAGACGCTGGCGCGGCTGGAAACGGAGCTGGCGCCGGAACTGGCGCCCTGGCGCGAGGAGACGGGCTACGCCATGCGCAACGAGGTGCTGCTCGCCGTGGCGCGTCGTTTATAATCGCCGGCGGCTTCCTCCCCTCCCTCCTTCCCATGAACGTCCTGTTCGAAGAGGACGGCGCCTTCAAGGCCGGCGCCGTGCTCGCCGACAACGCGACTTCGCTGCAGGTCGAGACCGCCAGCGGCCGCCGCGTCAAGGTGAAGGCGGCCAGCGTGCTGCTGCGCTTCGCGGCGCCTGCGCCGGGCGAGCTGCTCGAGCGGGCGCAGGCGGGGTCGGCCGGCATCGACGAGGCTTTCCTCTGGGAGGCTTGCGGCGAGGCCGAGTTCGGTTTCGAGGAGCTGGCGCGCGAGTACTACGGCCGCGTCGCCGAGCCGGCCGAGGCGGCGGCGATCCTGCTGCGGCTGCACGCCGCGCCTGTCTACTTCCACCGCAAGGGCAAGGGCCGCTTCCGCAAGGCGCCGCCGGAGATCCTCAAGGCGGCGCTGGCCGGCCTGGAGAAGAAGCGCCAGCAGGCGCTGGCCGTCGAGCGCATGGCCGGCATGCTGAAGGAGGGCGCGCTGCCGGAGGAGTTCGCGCCGATCCTGCGGCAGCTGCTCTACAAGCCCGACCGCAACCGCCCCGAGACGAAGGCGCTGGAGCAGGCCTGCGCGGAAACCGGCCTTTCCGCCGCCCGCCTGCTGCAGCGCTGCGGCGCCCTGCCCTCCAGCCACGACTACCACCTCGAGCGCTTCCTCTTCGAGTTTTTCCCGCAGGGCACGGGCTTCGGCGACTACGCGCCGGCCGAGCCGCCGCGCGACCTGCCCCTGGCGCAGGCGCGCGCCTTTTCCATCGATGACGCGGAGACGACCGAGATCGACGACGCCTTCTCGGTGACGCCGCTCGAGGGCGGCGGCTGGCGCATCGGCATCCACATCGCCGCCCCCGGCCTCGCCATCCGGCCCGAGTCCGCCCTCGCGGCGATCGCCCGCCGGCGACTGTCGACGGTCTACCTGCCCGGCCGCAAGATCACCATGCTGCCCGAGGAGGTGATCGAGGGCTTCACGCTGGCCGCCGGCCAGGAGCGCCCGGCGCTGTCGCTCTACGTCGATGTCGGCGCCGACTACGCCGTGCGCGGCGCCCATTCGCGCGCCGAGTGCGTGGCGGTGGCGGCCAACCTGCGCCATCACGACATCGAGCCGCTGTTCAACGAGCGGACGTTGGCCGAAGGCGGGGCGGACTTCCCTTGCCGCGAGGAACTCGTGCGGCTGTGGGAATTCGCCGGCGTGCTCGAGGCCGAGCGCGGCAAGCCGGCGGCAAATCCGCTGCATGCCGAGTACAGCTTCCATGTCGACTGGTCCGCGCCGGAGGGCCGCATCGACATCGTCGAGCGCCCGCGCGGCTCGCCGCTCGACAAGCTGGTGAGCGAGCTGATGATCCTCGCCAACAGCAGCTGGGGCAGGCAGCTGGCCGAGGCGCAGGTGGCGGCCATCTACCGCGCGCAGAACGGCGGCAAGGTGCGCATGACCACCGCCGCCCTCTCGCACGAGGGGCTCGGCGTGGACTGCTACATGTGGGCCAGCTCGCCGCTGCGGCGCCATGTCGACCTGATCAACCAGTGGCAGCTGCTGGCGCAGCTGTCCGGCGAGCCGCCGCCGTTCACCGCTCGCTCCGAGGCGCTGCTCGCGGCGATGCGCGATTTCGAGCTGACCTACGCCGCCTACGCCGACTTCCAGCGCGGCATGGAGCGCTACTGGTGCCTGCGCTGGCTGCTGCAGGAGGGCGTCGCCGAGACGACGGCGCGGGTGGTGCGCGAGGGCTTGGTGCGGCTCGAGCGCCTGCCGCTCACCCTGCGCTGCCCCTCGCTGCCGGCGCTCGAGCCGCTGGCGCGGGTCGCCGTGGCGCTGTCCGCCATCGACCTGCTGACGGCCGAGGCGGACTGCCGCTACCTGAAGACGCTCGCCGCGGCTCCCGCCGATGCAGGCGCCGAAGGCCCGGGCCCTGTTCCCGACTGATCCGCCGGGGCCGGCAGGCCCCGGCGTTTCCGGGTAGGGTAGAATCGGCAGCCATGCCTGAGCGCGGCATCGCCCTGCCATCACGAACCGCCGCGGCCGCCGAGCCGGCCGGAACGGGCCGGCTGTCCCGCCTGGATCTCCAGCGCCACGGTTTCATGCTGGCGCTGGTCGTCTCGCTGGCCGCGCACGCGGTCGTCCTCTCGATCCACTTCAAGCTGCCCGACCGGCTGGCGCGCGCCACGCAGGAGACGCTGGAAGTGGTGCTGGTCAACGCCAAGAGCGCGAGAAAGCCCGACAAGGCGCAGGCGCGCGCCCAGGCCAATCTCGACGGCGGCGGCAACACCGACGAGGAGCGGCGCGCCAGGACGCCGCTGCCGCCCTCGCGCCAGGAGCAGCCTGGCGACAGCCTGGTGGCGGCGCAGCGCCGCGTGCAGGAACTGGAAGCACAGCAGCAGAAGCTGCTGGCGCAGGCGAAGAGCAGCAAGGCAGTGCAGGCCGAGGCGAAGCCGAGCGAGAAGCAGCCGGAGCAGGACAGCGTGCGCGGCGCCGACCTGGCGCAGAGCGCGCTAGCCATCGCACGCATGGAGGCGCAGATCGCGCGCCAGATCGAGGAATACAACAAGCGGCCGCGCAAGAAGTTCATCGGCGCCCGCACCGAGGAATATGCCGCCGCCCAGTATCTCGAGGACTGGCGGCAGAAGGTCGAGCGCATCGGCAACCTCAACTATCCCGAGGCGGCCAAGGGCCGGCTCTACGGCAACCTGCTGCTCTACGTCGAGATCAAGGCCGACGGCAGCCTCGAGCGCGTCGAGGTGCAGCGCTCCTCCGGCCACAAGATCCTCGACGAGGCGGCCCTGCGCATCGTGCGCATGGCCGCGCCCTACGGCAGCTTTTCCGCCGAGCTGAAGCGCCAGACCGACATCGTCGCCTTCGCCCGCACCTGGGTGTTCACCCGCGCCGACCGGCTGGCCGCGGAATGAGGCGGCGCGGCGCGGAATCCGGCGCTGCGGCGGTCCGCGAGGCGAGCCTGCCGTGACCGACAGATACGCCGTTGTCGGCAACCCCGTCGCGCACTCGAAGTCGCCGCGGATCCACGCCGCCTTCGCCCGGCTGACGAATCAGGACCTGAGTTACGGGGCGATCCTGGCGCCGCGCGACGGCTTCGCCGACGCCGTCCGCGCCTTCATCGCCGCCGGCGGTCGCGGCCTGAACGTCACCGTGCCCTTCAAGCTGGAAGCCTTCGCCCTGGCGCAGCGCCGCTCGCCGCGCGCCGAGGCGGCGCAGGCCGTCAATACCCTGGCGTTTTCCGGCGAGGGGATTTTCGGCGACAACACCGATGGCGCCGGCCTGGTCGCCGACCTGACGCGCAATCTCGGCCTGTCGCTGGCCGGAACGCGCATCCTGCTGCTCGGCGCCGGCGGAGCGGCGCGCGGCGCCCTGCTGCCCCTGCTCGAGCAGCGGCCGGCCCTGCTGCACCTGGCCAATCGCACGGCGGACAAGGCGCGCGCTCTCGGCGAGGAGTTCGCCGGGCGGGCCGCGGGCGGCTGCCTCGAGTCGGGCGGCTTCGCCGGGCTCGCCGGTCGCTCCTTCGATCTCGTCATCAACGCCACCGCGGCCAGCCTGGCCGGCGAGGCGACGCCACTGCCGGCGGGCGTGTTCGCGCCCGGCAGCCTGGCCTACGACATGATGTACGGCGGCGAGACGCCCTTTCTCTCCGCGGCGCGCTCGCAGGGCGCCGACCGCCGTGCCGACGGCCTCGGCATGCTGGTCGAGCAGGCGGCCGAATCCTTTCTGCTCTGGCGCGGCGTGCGCCCGCCCACCGCGCCGGTGCTGGCCGAGCTGCGCGGCGCATGACACGTGGAGCCGCGCAGCGGCGAACGACCGTCACCCCCTTCCGCGGGACGAAGCCGGGGTTTCGCGGAGCACCGCTCCGCGCCGGACGAGCCGGCCGGCTGTGCAAAGCCGGCCGTGGGGCGGGGGACGGGGGGATGGTTCAATGATCTGGCGCTGGCTGCGCCGCGGACTGGCTCTCCTCGTCCTCTGCCTGCTCGCCTGGCAGGGCTGGTACCTCGGCTGGGTCGTCTGGTGGAAATACTTCAACCCCTCGACCACCAGCTTCATGTCGCTGCGCCTCGAGGAATTGCGCGAGAAGGACCCGAAGGCGGAACTGAATAAGCAGTGGGTGCCCTATGAGCGCATCTCGAACCACCTGAAGCGCGCCGTCGTCGCCGCCGAGGACGCCAGGTTCTCCGCCCACGAAGGCTTCGACTGGGAGGGCATCCAGAAGGCGCTGGAGAAGAACCAGAAGAAGGGCCGCATCGTCGCCGGCGGCTCGACCATCTCGCAGCAGCTGGCGAAGAACCTGTTCCTGTCCGGCTCGAAGACGCCCTGGCGCAAGGCGCAGGAGGCGCTGATCACCCTGATGCTCGAAGCGGTGCTCGACAAGCGCCGCATCCTCGAGATCTACCTCAACGTCGTCGAATGGGGCGACGGCCTCTTCGGCGCCGAGGCCGCCGCCCGCCATTACTACGGCGTGCCCGCCGCGCGGCTCTCCGCCGAGCAGGCGGCGCGGCTGGCGGTGCTGCTGCCCAATCCGCGGCGCTTCGGCCGCCTACCCGACTCGCCCTACCTGGCCGCGCGCAGCCAGGTCATCCTCGGTCGCATGAGCGCGGCGGAAATCCCGTAACTTTTTGACGCCTCCGGCGTTCAAATTCCTTACAATCCGCCATTCGCCGCGCCGACCCTGGCGCGGCGGCGCCCTTTCGTTGCTTTCGTTGCGCGACCATGGCCGACACCGAAGACCTCCGCCAGAGCGAGGACGTCCAGCAGGAACTGCGCGAGGTGCAGGAACTGCTGGCGCGCCATCGCGTCGTCGAGGGGCTGGTGCACCGCCAGGAGATGCCGCGCCACGACGAGGTCGAGGAGATCCTGCACAAGCAGCACATCGCCGAGTTGCGCGCCAGGCTCGACCGCCTGCACCCGGCCGACATCGCCTTCATCCTCGAGGCTCTGCCGCTTGACGAGCGCCTCTTCGTCTGGGACCTGGTCAAGGCCGGGCGCGACGGCGAGATCCTGCTGGAGGTCTCCGATGCGGTGCGCGAGAGCCTCATCGAGGCGATGGATCCCCACGAGCTGGTCGCCGCCACCGGCCAGCTCGACACCGACGAGATCGCCGACCTGGCGCCGGATCTGCCGGGCGAGGTCATGCAGGACGTCTTCCGCGCCCTCTCCATGGAGGAGCGCGAGCGGTTGCGCGCGGCGATGTCCTACGACGAGGACTCGGTCGGCGCGCTGATGGATTTCGAGGCGGTGACGGTGCGCGAGGACGTCACCCTCGAGACCGTGCTGCGCTACCTGCGTCGCTTCGACGAGCTGCCCGACCACACCGACCAGCTCTTCGTCGTCGACCGCGAGGGGCGGCTGAAGGGGGTGCTGCCGCTCAACCTCCTGCTGGTCACCGACCCCGACGAGATGGTGTCCAACATCATGGCGGCCGAGCCGCTCGCGCTCGAGGCCGACGACAAGGCGCAGACGGCGGCGCAGGCCTTCGAGCGCTACGACCTCGTCTCGGCGCCGGTGGCGGACCACGAGGGGCGGCTGATCGGCCGCGTCACGGTGAACGCCGTGGTCGACTACATCCGCGAATCGAGCGAGACCGAGCAGCTGTCGCGCGCCGGCCTGCGCGAGAGCGAGGACATCTTCGCCTCGGTGTGGGATTCGGTGAGGAACCGCTGGTCGTGGCTGGCGATCAACCTCGTCACCGCCTTCATCGCCTCGCGCGTCATCGGCGCCTTCGAGGGCTCGATCGAGAAGCTGGTGGCGCTGGCGGCGCTGATGCCCATCGTCGCCGGCATCGGCGGCAATGCCGGCAACCAGACCATCACCATGATCGTGCGCGCCATGGCGCTCGGCCAGGTGCAGCAGGACAGCGCCCGCGTGCTGCTGCGCAAGGAGATCGGCGTGGCGATGGTGAACGGCCTGATCTGGGGCAGCCTGCTCGGCCTCGTCGCCTGGTGGCTCTACCGCAGCGTGCCGCTCGGCCTGGTGATGACGGCGGCGATGACGCTCAACCTGATCCTGGCGGCGATGGTGGGCGTGGCGGTGCCGCTGCTGCGCCAGCGCCTCGGCTACGACCCGGCGGTCGGCTCCAGCGTGATGATCACCGCCGTGACGGACTCAGGCGGCTTCTTTATCTTCCTCGGCCTGGCGACGCTGTTCCTGCTGTAGCGGGCGGGCGAGGGCCTGCGCTGCGCTGGCGAGGGCCTCGCCGACGGTGCGGGCGGCGAGCAGCTGGGACTTCAGGGCCAGATCGAGCAGGCCGACGCGGTCGCCGATCATCTCGCCGGCCAGGCTGAGGCCGTCACCCGGCGGCACGCGCAGGTGGGCTTCCGCCTCGACGGCGTCGAGCACGATCTGCATGCCGGCCTTGCGCGCGATGCGCATCATCGGCGCATTTTCCTTGAGACAGTGCACGAAGAGGGCGCGGATGCCGTGGTTGCGGCAGTATTCGCAGGCACGCCGATAGAGCGCCGTGCCGACGCCCTTGCCGCGATGGCCGGGGGAGACGCTGACGCCGAATTCTGCCTCCGGCCCGCTCAGGGCGAGGTGGGCGACGCCGACCAGCTCGAGTTCGCCGTCGAAGACGCCGAACACCGCGTCACGGCCGAAGTCGATTGCATCGACGTATCTCAGCAGCGTCGCCTCGCCGATGGCGTGGGCGAAGCGCAGGCGCAAGTCCTCCGCCTCGAGGCCGAGGAAATGGCGTCTCATCGCCTCCCGGTTGGCTTCGCCGAGAGGCAGCACGGGGAGGGTCTTCACGTTTCCATCATTCATGCCGCGCAACTGGGAGCGCTCGTCGCGTGATCGAGCCTAGCCCGATCATTCTGGGCGACACAACCTAAAAACGCGCGAAGACCTCGGCGGCGGCGGCGCAGGTTGCGGCCAGCTCGGCCTCGCCATGGGCCGCCGAGACGAAGCCGGCCTCAAAGGCCGAGGGCGCGAAATACACGCCCTTCTCCAGCATGGCATGGAAGAAGCGGTTGAAGGCCTCCTTGTCGCACTCCATCACCTCGGCATAGCTGGCCGGCGGCGCGGCGCGGAAGTACAGGCCGAACATGCCGCCGATCGCCTGGGCGCTGAAGGCCACGCCGTGCTGCCGCGCCGCCGCCTGCAGGCCGTCGGTCAGGCGCTGCGTCCTGGCGGCGAGCTGATCGTGGAAGCCGGGCTGCGCCACCAGCCGCAGCGTGGCCAGCCCGGCCGCTACCGCCACCGGGCTGCCGGACAGCGTGCCGGCCTGGTACACCGGGCCGAGCGGGGCGATCTTCTCCATGACGTCGCGCCGGCCGCCGAAGGCGCCGACCGGCATGCCGCCGCCGATCACCTTGCCCAGGGTGGTGAGGTCGGGACGGATGCCGTACAGGCCCTGGGCGCCGGCGGGACCGACGCGAAAGCCGGTCATCACCTCGTCGAAGATCAGCAGCGCGCCGCGCTCGGTACACAGCCGGCGCATGGCCTGCAGGAATTCGGGGTTTGGCGCCACCAGGTTCATGTTGCCGGCGACCGGCTCGACGATGACGGCGGCGATGCGCTCGCCCGAGCGGGCGAAGGCGTCCGCGAGCTGCTGCGCGTCGTTGTAGTCGAGCACCAGGGTGTGCCGGGCGAAGTCCTCCGGCACGCCGCCGGAGGAAGGATTGCCGAAGGTGAGCGCGCCGGAGCCGGCCTTCACCAGCAGGCTGTCGGCGTGGCCGTGATAGCAGCCCTCGAACTTGACGATCAGGTCGCGCCCGGTGAAGCCGCGGGCGAGGCGGATGGCGCTCATGGTCGCCTCGGTGCCCGAGGAGACCAGCCGCACCATGTCGAGGCCGGGCAGCAGCGAAGCGAGCAGCTCTGCCATCTCCACCTCCGCCTCGGTCGGCGCGCCGAAGCTCAGCCCCTTCGCCGCCGCGGCGCGCACCGTCTCGACCACCTCCGGATGGGCGTGGCCGAGAATCAGCGGCCCCCAGGAGCCGACGTAGTCGATGTAGCGCCGGCCGTCGGCGTCCCAGACGCAGGGGCCTTCGCCGCGGGTGAAGAAGCGCGGCGTGCCGCCGACCGAGCGGAAGGCGCGCACCGGCGAATTGACGCCGCCGGGAATGGTTTTCTGGGCGCGGGAAAACAGGGTTTCGTTGTGGCTCATGTCCTTGCTCGCTGGTTGAAGAGTGAAGTGTAGGCGGCGGCGCGGGCGCGGATGTCCTCGCGGCCGAACAGGTCGCTGATCACCGCCAGCAGGTCGCAGCCGGCGCCGAGCAGCTGCGGCGCGTTCTCCAGGGTGATGCCGCCGATGGCGCACACCGGCAGGCCGAGCTTGCTCTTCGCCGCGGCGACCAGGGACAGCGGCGCGCGCGGCGCATCCGGCTTGGTCGGCGAGGCGAAGAAGCTGCCGAAGGCGATGTAGTCGGCGCCGCGGCGCGCGGCCTCGCGCGCCCGCTCGATCTCAGTGTAACAGGAGACGCCGAGCAGACGGCCGGCTCCCAGCGCGGCGCGGGCGGCGGCGAGGTCGCCGTCCTCGCGGCCGAGATGGACGCCGTCAGCGCCAATGTCCAGGGTCAGCGCCAGGTCGTCGTTGATGATGAACCGCGCTCCGTGACGTCGGCACAGTTCGAGCAGCGCCCGGGCCTGGGCGTGCTGCAAGCCGGCAGTAGCGGCCTTGTTGCGATATTGCAGCCAGCGCGCGCCGCCGAGCAGGGCTTGCTCGCTGCGTTGCAAAAGGTCGGCCGTGTCGGCGAGATCAGGAGTGACGGCGTAGAGACCGAAGGCAGCCGGCGCCGGGTGGCGAAGCTGATCCACGCTCATTCCGTTTCTGGCGCGGAAGAACGGAGGAACGGCCCCGCCTCGCGCGCCCAGAAAAACCTGTCTGGGAAGAGCTGGCCCATGCCGGGACGGAAGCCCTTGGCCAGCGTCTGCCAGGTGTATTCTTGGGCGTCGCGTGCCGCTTCGCCAAGATCGAGGCCGTTGGCGAGGTTGGCGGCGATGGCGGACGCCAGCGTGCAGCCCGAGCCATGATAGCTGCCGGGCAGGCGCGGCCAGGCGTCGGAGCGAACGCGGCCGCTGCCGTCGTGAAGGAAATTCACCACCTCGGCGCCGTTCTCGTGGGTGCCGGTGACCAGCACGTATTCGGCGCCGGCGGCGGCCAGCCGGCGCGCGCATTCGTCGAGTGAGGGCGGCCGCGCCTCGTCGCCCTCCTCGAAGGCCAGCCGGCGGGCTTCGAGACTGTTCGGCGTCAGCACCGTGGCTTGCGGCAACAGCAGCGTGCGCAGGGCGTCGATCATGTCGGCGTCGGCCAGCTCGTCACCGCGACCGGAAGCCAGCACCGGATCGAGGACACAGGGAATTTCCGGGTAATCGGAGAGGATCTCGGCGATGGCGACGATATTTTCCACGCTGCCGAGCATGCCGATCTTGAAGGCATCCACCGCGATATCCTCGAGCCGCGCGCGCGCCTGGTCGGCAACCCAGTCGGCGTCCACGGCGAGGACGTCCTCGACGCCCGCCGAGTCCTGCACGGTAAGGGCGGTGAGCACGGTCAGCGGATGGCAGCCGAGGCTGGACAGCGTCATGATGTCGGCCTGGATGCCGGCGCCGCCGGAAGGATCGGAGGCGGCGAACACCATCACGACGGGGGGGAGCAGGTCCTGGGGCATGGCGGGCAAGCGGCCGGATCGGCCGGAGGCGGGTCCGGGTCGCGTCCCGCTCATTCTAACCGAGAAAAACGGGCTGCCCGGCGCTGCGGATGCAACGCCCTGCGACGGGTTGGCCACCGTCGTGCATGAGACGGGTTCAGGCGGCGGTCGCGGCAACGCCCGGCTTGAACAAGCGTATCAAAATTCACATGGAACGCGCTGTTTTTTAGGTTATAGTTAGCCGGAGGGAAAGTGCAGTTCGCCGCCCGGAGCAGGATGCGACGGTCCTGCTGGAGGAGACAAGCAAGCGTGGCAGAAGCAATCAATCTCAATGGCGTCAAGGTGATGGTGATCGACGACAGCAACACCATCCGCCGCAGCGCCGAGATCTTTCTGGTGCAAGCCGGCTGCCAGGTGGTGCTGGCGGAGGACGGCTTCGACGCGCTGTCGAAGATTGCCGACCACCATCCCGACATCATCTTCTGCGACATCATGATGCCGCGCCTCGACGGCTATCAGACCTGCGCGCTGATCAAGAAAAATCCGCGCTACGGCGCGACGCCGCTGATCATGCTGTCTTCCAAGGACGGCCTGTTCGACCGGGCGCGCGGCCGCATGGTCGGTTCCGACGAGTACCTGACCAAGCCCTTCACCAAGGACAGCCTGCTGAAGACCGTGGCTGCCCATGTCACCCAACGCGTCTGACGGATGGAGCCCGTCCGGAGGTTTCGGCATGCCGATCAAGAAGATTCTCGTCGTCGATGATTCCCCCACCGAACGCCACGCCCTGAGCACGCTGCTGTCGAGAAGCGGCTACGCGGTGATCACCGCGGGAAGCGGCGAGGAGGCCATCGCCAAGTCAAAAGCCGAATTGCCGGACCTGATCCTGATGGACGTCGTCATGCCGGGGATGAACGGCTACCAGGCGACGCGCACCATCACACGCGAGCAGGCCACCAAGCACATACCGGTGCTGATCTGCACCAGCAAGGGCCAGGAGACGGACAAGATCTGGGGCATGCGCCAGGGCGCCAACGACTACCTGGTCAAGCCGATCGACCCGAAGATTCTGCTGGAGAAGATCGTCGCGCTGGGCTGACCGATGAGCTGCGCCGAGGCATGCCCAGTCCGTCTTGTCCCGCCGGGGCCGGCGCCTGCGGCGGAACGTGACAAGAGGGAAACGCGCTGACGATGGCGAAGAGGAAGCTCAGCCTGCGGGAGTTCCAGGAAGGGCTCGTCCAGCGCCTGAGCAGCGCCCGCAGCGGCGTGGGCGCGCCGGCCCTGCTCGGCGTGCAGGCGGGGGGCGATCTGTGGCTGCTCGACCTCGCCGACGCGGGCGAGATCGTGCCGCTGCAGCCGCTGACCGGCGTGCCGCTGACCAAGCCCTGGTTCAGCGGCATCGCCAACATCCGCGGCGTCCTGTACGGAGTAGTCGATTTTTCCGCCTTCCAGGGCGGCGAGGCGACGCCGCCGAATGCCGACAGCCGCCTGCTCATCCTGGGCGCGCGCGCCGGAATCAACTGCGCGCTGCTGGTGAACCGCACGCTCGGCTTGCGCAATGTCGAGCAGATGAGCCCGCAAGAGGCCGCGCCGGATGCGCGGCCCTGGGTGGGCGCGCAATACCTCGATGACGAGGGCGCGCTGTGGAAACGGCTGAACCTGAGGAGCCTGGCCGCTCAGCCGGACTTCCTGGAAATCGGTCTGGCCTGAGCCTCGCCTGGACGGGGTGCTGAACGCTGGAAATCGGAGGCATCGACATGGCATTCAAATTCAATCGGCCGGGCGGCAAGGCGACGGAAGACGCCGCGCAAAAGACGGTGCTGGGCGGCCGGCAGAAGACGTCTCATGGCGGTCGCCTGAAGCTGCCCGTCATCGGCGACAAGCCGGTCGCCATGCAGCTGCAGATCCTCGGCGGCCTTTTCGTCGTCCTTGTCGTCGCCGCCGCCGTGGCGGCGTGGGTTGGCAACCGCACGGCCACCCATGGCGCCGCCTATGCCTCGGCCGCCGGACAGATGCGCATGCTGTCGCAGTCGATCGCCAAGGCGGCCCAGCTCGCCTTGCAGGGCAATCCGGCCGCATTCGCCGAGCTGAGGGAGGGCCGCAGCAGCTTCGCCGCCCTGCTGGAGAGGGTCAGCCAGGGCGGCGCCATCGACCAGATCGAGGTCCCGCCGAGCCCCGACGCCACCCGGCCGGCCCTGATCGCGCTGGCCGAAGCCTGGAACAAGACGGACGAGAATGCGACGCAGGTGCTGCAGCAGGAAAAGACCCTGCAGCAGCTCGGCAAGGCCGTGGCAACGATCAACGGCGGCAACCCGCAGCTGCTGGAAATGGCCGAGCAGGTCGCTTCGCTCAAGCTGCAGACCGGCGCCGCCGCGCGCGAGATCGCCGCCGCCAACGAGCTGGTCATGCTGACGCAGCGCCTGGCGAAGAATGCCAATGCCCTGCTGGTCGCCGACGCCATCGATCAGGAAGCGGTGTTCCAGATCGGCAAGGACGGCAACAAGTTCCGCGAGGTCCTGACGGCGCTGGCCAGGGGCTCGGAGACGATGCGCATCGGCGCGGCGGCGGACATCGAGACGAAGGAGAAGCTGGCCGAACTCGACGGCGCGTTCAAGGCCCAGGAAGCGGCGATCGCGGTGATCCGCGACAGCATGCAACCCGTGGTGGCGGCCAAGCAGGCGGGCAGCCGCATCTTCCAGGACAGCGGCGCGCTGCTCAAGGCGGCCACCGACCTGTCCGCCGCCTACGCCGCGCAGATCGCCGGCAGCGCCATCGGCACCTGGCTGATCGCCGCCTTCGCCCTGCTCGCCTTGGGCGTCCTGCTGCTGATGGTCAAGGTCTTCAACGACGATGCCGACGTCCGCCGCGAGCAGGCGGAGCGCGAGCGCCACATCGCCGAGTCGGCGAAGAACGCCAGCCAGGAGGCCATCCTGCGCCTGATGAACGAGATGGGCGACCTGGCCGACGGCGATCTCACGGTGCGCGCCACGGTGACCGAGGACATCACCGGCGCCATCGCCGACTCGGTGAACTACACGATCGAGGAACTCGGCGTGCTGGTGCGCCGCATCAACGATGCCGCCGGCCGCGTGGCGGCCGCCTCCGAGGCGGCGCAGAAGATCTCCGGCCAGCTGCTGCTCGCCACCGACCGCCAGTCGCAGGAGATCCGCCAGGCCGGCAGCAGCGTGCTCGACATGGCGAAATCGATGAACCGGGTTTCGGGCGAGGCGACGGAATCCGCCCGCGTGGCGCGCCAATCGCTGGAAGCGGCGCAAAAGGGCTCGCGCGCGGTGGAGAACTCGATCAGGGGCATGGACGGCATCCGCGAGCAGATCCAGGAGACCTCGAAGCGGATCAAGCGGCTGGGCGAGTCCTCGCAGGAGATCGGCGAGATCGTCGAGCTGATTTCCGACATCACCGAGCAGACCAACGTGCTGGCGCTGAACGCCGCCATCCAGGCCGCCTCCGCCGGCGAGGCCGGCCGCGGCTTCACCGTCGTCGCCGAAGAAGTGCAGCGCCTGGCCGAGCGCTCCGGCGAGGCGACCAAGCAGATCGCCGCCATCGTCAAGACGATCCAGACCGACACCCAGGACGCCGTCGCCGCCATGGAAAACTCGACGCGGGGCGTGGTGGACGGGGCGCGGCTGTCGGATGCGGCCGGCCAGGCGCTGCAGGAAATCTCCTCGGTGTCGTCGCGCCTCGCCTCGCTGATCGAGTCGATTTCCGCCGCCACCCAGCAGCAGGCGGAGAGCGCCACCCGCGTGGCGCAGAACATGCAGGGCATCCTGCAAGTCACCGAACAGACCGGAGCCGGCACGCGGCAGACCGCGGTGTCGATCGGCCAGCTGGCCGAGCTCGCCGTCGAGCTGAAGGGTTCGGTGTCGGGCTTCAAGGTCTAGGGCGAGGCAGGCGCAGGCGACATGGCCGCTACCGGCAATTCCGATCTCGGGCCGCTGTCCTGGGTCAAGGGCGAAATTGACCTCGCCCTCGGGCGCGCCCACGAGGCGCTCGGCAAATTCGTCGCCCGGCCGGACGAGCTTGCCCAGCTCAGGTTCGCCCGCAGCCACCTGCACCAGGCGCACGGCGCCCTGTCGATCGTCGGGCTGGACGGCGCCAGCCAGTTTTCCGAGGCGATCGAACAGCTGCTCGAGGATGCCGAAAGCGACCAGGGCGCCGCCACCGCGGCGACCGGCGAGCTGGCGCAGGGCGCGATCGGCACGCTGCGCCATTACCTGGACGAAGTGGCCGGCGGCATGCCGAACCAGCCGCTGCGACTGCTGCCGGCCTATCGCCAGCTCCTCGCCGCGCGCGGCATCGCGCAGGTGACCGAGAGCGACCTCTTCTTCCCCGATCTTTCCCTGCGGCCCCCGCCACGCCCGGGCCAGTCGCCGCCCCTGCCGGCGGAGCAGGCGGCCGCGCAGCTGAAGGCGGCGCGCGCCCGCTTCGAGCGCGGTTTCCTGCGCTGGCTGCGCGATGCCGGCGACGTCGCCGGCATCGCTGAAATGCGCGACGCTGTCGCCCTGATCGAGGCGACCCAGACCCTGCCGGCCGCCCGCGCCTTCTGGTGGGTCACGATCGCGCTCTTCGATGCCATGGCGGCGCGCCGGCTGCCCGACGACTTGCAGCTGAAGAAGCTGTGCGCCCGCATCGACCAGCAGATGCGGCGGCTGCTGGAGGGCTCGGCGACCGTGGCCGAGCGCCTGATGCGCGATGCCCTGTATTTCGTCGCCATTGCCGGCGGCGGAGGGCCGCACATCGACCAGGTCAGGCAGGCCTACCAGCTCGACGGCCTGATCCCCGCCACGCCGGTCGAGGATATCGAGCCGCTCAAGCCGGTCCTGCGCGCCATGGGCGAGGCGCTGGCCCGTGCCAAGGAGAGCTGGAACCGGTTCTGCAACGGCGCCGCCGTCGCCCTGCCCCAGTTCCACGACCATGCCATCGCCCTGGCGAGCAAGGGCGGCGGGCTGATCGGCGAGCCCCTGGCGCGGCTGGTCGCCGGCATCGCCGAAGTCGCGCAATGGCTGCGCAAGGATCCGCTCAGGCACAACGACGCGAGCGCCATGGAGGTCGCCACCGCCCTGCTGCTGGCGGAGAACGCGCTGGAAAACCATGCGAGGCTGGGCGAAGCCTTTTCGCAGCAGGTCGAGGCCGTGCTCGGCCGGCTGGCCGCGCTGATGCGCGGCGAGGCGCCGGGCGAATTGTCGACGCCGCTGCTCGACGAGATGACGCGCCGCGCCGAGGAGCGCCTGATGATGGGCCAGGTGGTGCGTGAGATCCTCGGCAACCTGAGCCAGATCGAGCAGGCCCTGGACGCGTTCTTCCGCGGCGCCGGCCAGCGCGAGGAACTGGCTTCGCTGGCCGGCCCGATCAAGCAGGTCGAAGGCGCCCTGACCATCCTCGGCCAGGATCGTGCGGTGGCGCTGCTGCGCGATTGCGAGGCGCGCATCCTGTCCCTGGCCCAGCCCGACAGCGAGCCCGGACAGCAGGCGTTCGAGCAACTGGCGCACGAGCTGTCCGGACTCGGCTTCTTCGTCGAAGCGCTGCAGCATGGGCCGGCCGATCTCGACGAGATCCTGCGCCCGGTCCGGCCGGGCGCGCGCGCGGCAGGCAGCGAGACGGCGGCGGCCGCGGCGCCCTCGGTCGAGGCGGAACTCGAGCGGCAGAAACGCGAAGCGCGGGCACTGGCCGAGGCGCTGCGCGAAAAGCCGGCGGACGAAGCCGTTCGCGCCGACCTCAGGCAGCACCTCGAAACGATTCGCCAGGATGCCAGCCTGCTGGCCGACGGTAGGCTCGAGGAGGAGGCTCGCGCGGCGTTGCAGGCGCTGGCCGACGGCGCGTCCGAAGCCGACGCGCGGCAGGTCGAAGATGCCGTCGGCCGCGTCGCCCCCGTTGCGCCGGCGGAGGTGTCCGCGCCTTCGCAGGACACGCTGCGCCTGGCCGAGGCGCCGAGCGCCGAGATCGATGCCGAGCTGCTGGCTGTCTTCCTCGAGGAGGCGCGCGAGGTGCTCCAGCGCATCGCGGCGCATCTCGCCCTGTCGCGCGACGAGCCGCGCAACCAGGAGCACCTGACCGTCATCCGCCGCGGTTTCCACACGCTCAAGGGCAGCGGCCGCATGGTCGGATTGGCGGATTTCGGCGAGGCGGCCTGGGCGATCGAGCGCGTCATGAACAAGTGGCTGCAGGCGGAGCAGGACGCCACGCCTTCTCTGCATCGCCTGATCGGCGAGGCGCATGCGCTGTTCGACGACTGGATCGGCCAGCTCGAGTCGGGCGGCGGCATCGCCAAGGATGCCGCGGCGCTGCTGCAGCTGGCCGAGCGGGTCGGCGCTGGCGAAGACGTCGCGGCCGCGGCCGAATCGGCAGGCGAGGCGGCAGGGTCGACAGGCGCGCCAGCACCATTCGATGCCGGGCAGGAGCAGGCGGCCGATGCCGGGCTGTTGGTGGAGGAGATCACGCTGGGTCTTCCCGGGGATCTCGCGGAAGATCTCGCGGACGCGGAGGCCGGCGCCACGATGCCGGACGAAGAGAGAGTCAGCATCGGCGACCGCCTCCTGTCGCGGCCGCTCTTCGAGATGTATCTCGAAGAGGCGCACGACCACCTGGCCGCGCTGCGGGCGGGCCTCAACGCCATCAGGCTCAGCCCGCAGGTGCCGTCCGAGGAGATGATGCGCGCCGCCCACACCCTGGCCGGCATCTCGGGCACGGTCGATATCGAGCCGGTCGGCCACCTGGCCCTGTCGCTCGAGCATGCCCTGGCGCGCCTGGCGCGCAGCGGGGAGTTTTGTAACAGCGGGCAGATCGGCCTGCTAGGAACGGCGATTTCCACCCTCGATGCCATGCTGGCCTCGCT
The DNA here is from genome assembly GCA_963205435.1 of Pseudomonadota bacterium. Classification (GTDB taxonomy): domain Bacteria; phylum Pseudomonadota; class Gammaproteobacteria; order Burkholderiales; family Rhodocyclaceae; genus Desulfobacillus. The sequence continues at coordinate 33,396 of CAUJIV010000028.1, read as the reverse complement.
GGCCGAGCGGCGGCTGCCCCATGGGGCGGACGGGCTGGCCGCCGAGCTGGATGAAGTGGCCAAGGCGGCTGCTCCGGCGCATTTCGAACTGATGGTCGTGCCTGCCGCCGAGGCGCCGCCGCAGGAGCCCGAGCCGGCGGCAGAGGAAGAATTGGCCGTGCCGGATGAACCGGCGGCGCAGGAAGAATCCTTGGCGGAAGAGATGATTGAGGCGGAAGCACCGGCGCCGGCCGCGCCTGCGACGGCGCCGGGAGAAGGCGCGATCGTCTCGGTCCTCGCCGCCAGCGAGACCGCGCTGCCCGCTGCCGGCGCCCTGCCGTTGGCGGTCGCCCCGGCGGCGGCGGAGGAGGTCGTCGACCGGCGCAAGCTTCGCCTGCGCGACGATCTCGACGAGCAGCTTCTGCCGATTTTCCTCGAGGAGGCCGCCGACCTGATCGGCGAGATCGGCGCCGGCCTGCGCCACTGGCGCGCCGAGCCCGGCGACCGCGCTGCCGCGGGCACCCTGGCCAGATCGTTGCACACTCTGAAAGGCAGCGCCCGCATGGCCGGCGCCATGGGCATCGGCGAACTGGTGCACAGCATGGAGACGCGCCTTGAGAACGCGCTCGCAGCCGAGGCCGTGCCGGTGCAGTTCTTCGACGAGTTCGACGCCTCGTTCGATCGCGCCAATGCCCTGCTGGAGGAACTGCAGAAGCGGGCGGCCGGCGTTGTCGAGGAGGAGGAGGCGGCGCCGGCCGCCGCGCCGAAGCCGGAGCGCGCGCCGGCCGAGGAGTTCGATGCGGAGGCCGTCGCCCGCGCCATGCTGCGCGTGCGCGCCGACCTGGTAGACCGCCTGGTCAACGAGGCCGGCGAACTGTCGATCGCCCGCTCGCGCATCGAGGGCGAGATGCGCGCCCTGCGCGGCTCCCTGCTCGACCTGACGGAAAACGTGATCCGCCTGCGCGGCCAGCTGCGCGAGATCGACATCCAGGCCGAATCGCAGATGCGGTCGCGCCTGGCGCTCAGCCAGGAGGCGCACGCCGAGTTCGATCCGCTCGAACTGGACCGCTTCACCCGCTTCCAGGAACTCACCCGCATGATGGCCGAGAGCGTCAACGACGTCACCACCGTGCAGCACGCGCTGCTGCGCAACCTCGACCATGCCGACGCGGCGATCGCCAGCCAGGCCAGGCTCAACCGCGAATTGACGCAGTCGCTGATGAGCATCCGCATGGTGCCGTTCAATTCGGTCGCCGACCGGCTCTATCGCGTCGTGCGCCTGACCGCCAAGGAGCTCGGCAAGAAGGTCAACCTCGACATTCGCGGCGGCCAGGTCGAGCTGGACCGCTCCGTGCTCGAGCGGATGACCGGTCCGATCGAGCACCTGCTGCGCAATGCCATCACCCATGGGCTCGAGGAGACGGCGCGACGGCTTGAAGCCGGCAAGCCGGAGATCGGCGAAATCCGCCTCGACCTGTCGCAGCAGGGCAACGAGATCGTCATCGAGCTGGCCGACGACGGCGCCGGCCTCGATTTCAGGCGTATCCGCGACAGGGCCGTCGAGCGCGGGCTGCTGGCCGCGGGGCAGGAGGCGAGCGAGGCCGAGCTGACGCAGTTCATCTTCCAGCCCGGGTTTTCGACCGCGCGCGACCTCAGCGAAATCGCCGGCCGCGGCGTCGGCATGGACGTGGTGAAGGCGGAAACGGCGCAGCTTGGCGGGCGCATCGAGACCGGCTCGGCTGGCGGCAGGGGTACCCGCTTCCGCATCTACCTGCCGCTGACCCTGGCCGTGACCCAGGTGCTGCTGGTGCGCGCCGGCGGGCGCAGCTACGCCATTCCCTCGGTGATGGTCGAGCAGGTGATGGAACTGAAGGCGGCGGAGATCGCCCGCATCCGCGAGGATGGCGCGACCGACTGGCTGGGCAACCGCTATCCCAGCCATTACCTGCCGCCGCTGCTTGGCGACACCCGCTTCGTCGCCGAGCCGCAGCGCCGCCATCCCCTGCTGCTGCTGCGCGCCGGCACGCAGCGCATCGCCCTCCAGGTCGACGAGCAGCGCGGCAACCAGGAAGTGGTCGTCAAGAACATCGGCCCGCAACTGGCGCGCGTGGCCGGCCTTGCCGGCGCCACCGTGCTGGGCGACGGGGAAGTGGTGCTGATCCTCAACCCCTTCGCCCTCGTCGCCCGCGCGACGCGGCTGGCCGATGCGTCCACCGACGCGCCGGCGCCCGAGGCGGCGCAACCCGCCCGCCTGCCGACCGTCATGATCGTGGACGACTCCCTCACCGTGCGCAAGATCACCGGCCGCCTGCTGTCGCGCGAGGGCTACCATGTGCTCACCGCCAAGGACGGGGCGGATGCCCTCGAGCAGCTGCTCGACATCGTCCCCGACGTCCTGCTGACGGACGTCGAGATGCCGCGCATGGACGGCTTCGACCTCGTCCGCAACGTGCGCGCCGACGCGCGCCTGAAGGACGTGCCGGTCATCATGATCACCTCGCGCAGCGCCGACAAGCACCGCAATTACGCCCGCGAGATCGGCGTTGATCACTACCTCGGCAAGCCCTTCCAGGAAGAGGAGCTGCTCGGCCTGGTCGCCGGCCTGGCGCGGCCGGCGGCGACGGCGCCTGCCTCCTGAGCCGGCGGCTTGGACGTCGGCGGCGGCACGGATTACAATGCCCGCGTGCCGCAAGCCGACGTCAACCTGACCCATCACTTCCTGATCGCCATGCCGGCCATGGCCGATCCGAATTTTGCCCGCAGCCTGACCTACATCTGCGAGCACAACCAGCAGGGGGCGCTCGGCATTGTCATCAACCGACCGCTCGACATGACGCTCGAGTCGCTGTTCGAGCGCATCGAGATTCCGCTCGAGGACCGGCGCTTCGCCGGGCTGCCGGTGATGTTCGGCGGCCCCGTCCAGACCGATCGCGGCTTCGTCCTGCACCGGCCGCTCGGCCAATGGCAGGCGACGCTGCCGGTGAAGGACGAGCTCGGCCTGACCAGCTCGCGCGACATCCTCCAGTCGGTCGCCAGCGCCGGCGAGCCGGAGGAGTTCATCGTCTCGCTCGGCTATGCCGGCTGGGCCGCCGGCCAACTGGAACACGAGCTGGCGCAGAATGCCTGGCTGACCGTCGCCGCCGATGCCGACATCATGTTCGGCCTGCCGGTCGAAGAGCGGTTGCCGGCGGCGATGCAGCTGCTCGGCTTCGACCTGGCCAACCTGTCCGGCGCGGTCGGGCATGCCTGAGCCGGCAATGCCGCAGGCGACGGCTCCGCCTGCTGCCCCTTTCGCCCGGCTTCCCGCCAGCGGCACGCTGCTCGCCTTCGATTTCGGCCTCAAGCGCATCGGCGTCGCCGTCGGCGAATCCCTGCTCGGGCAGGCGCGGGCGCTCACCACTCTCGAGGCGGCGAGCGAGGCAGCGCGTTTTGGCGCCATCGCCCGGCTGATCGAGGAATGGCAGCCGGCCGGCTTGGTCGTCGGCCTGCCGCTCGTCCTCGACGGCTCCGAGCATGCCATGAGCGCGCGCTGCCGCCGCTTCGCCAACCAGCTGCGCGGGCGCTTCGGCCTGCCGGTGGCGCTGGTCGACGAGCGCCTCAGCTCGCAGGCCGCCGAGGCCGAGCTGCGCGAAGCCGGCGGCGGCTGGCGGGCGCGCAAGCCGCGCATCGATGCCGTCGCCGCGCGGCACATCCTGCAGGACTATTTCGATGCCGCTGCCTGACGCGGAGCGGCTGTGCGCCGCCCTGGCGGAGAGCCTGCGCGGCGAGCTGGCAGCCGATGCCGCCCTCGTCGGCATCCACACCGGCGGCGTCTGGGTCGCCGAGCGGCTGCATGCCGCGCTCGGCCTGAAGACGCCGCTCGGTCGCCTCGACATCTCCTTCTACCGCGACGATTTCAACCGCAGCGGCCTGCACGCGCGGCTGAAGTCGTCGGAGATCCCCTTCGAGGTGACCGATCGGGCCATCGTCATCGTCGACGACGTGCTCTACACCGGGCGCACCATTCGCGCCGCTATGAACGAGATCTTCGACTACGGCCGTCCGTCGCGCATCGACCTGGCGGTGCTCGTCGACCGCGGCGGCCGCGAACTGCCGATCCAGCCGCGCTGGTGCGCCCATGCCATGAGCCTGGCGCCAGAGCAGAACCTGCAGCTGGAGCAGGGCGCCGACGGCCGGCTGGAACTGAGGCTGGCGCATGCGTAACCCGCAGCTGAACGCCGCCGGCGGGCTGCAGCACCTGCTCACCATCGAGGGCCTGCCGCGCGAGATCCTCAACGAAATTCTCGACACGGCGGCGCCCTTCACCGAAGTGGCCGAGCGCGAGGTGAAGAAGCTACCGCTGCTGCGCGGCAAGAGCGTGTTCAACCTGTTCTTCGAGAACTCCACGCGCACGCGCACCACCTTCGAGATTGCCGCCAAGCGCCTGTCCGCCGACGTCATCAACCTGAACATCGGCACCTCCTCGGCCTCCAAGGGCGAGACCCTGCTCGACACGGTGGACAACCTGTGCGCCATGCAGGCCGACATGTTCGTCGTGCGCCACGCCTCGAGCGGCGCGCCCTTCCTCATCGCCCGGCACCTGGCGGCGATGGGCTACGACCACATCCACGTCATCAATGCCGGCGACGGCCGCCATGCCCATCCCACCCAGGGCCTGCTCGACATGTACACCATCCGCCACTACAAGCGGGACTTCACCCGGCTGTCGGTGGCGATCGTCGGCGACGTGCTGCACTCGCGCGTGGCGCGCTCGCAGATCCAGGCGCTGAAGACGCTGGGCGTGCCGGACCTGCGCGTGATCGGGCCGAAGACCCTGATCCCGGCCGATGCCGAAGGCCTCGGCGTGCGCGTCTTCCACGACATGCGCGCCGGGCTGAAGGAGGTCGACGTGGTGATGATGCTGCGCCTGCAGAACGAGCGCATGCAGGGCGCGCTGCTGCCCAGCCCGCAGGAGTTCTTCAAGTACTACGGGCTCACCGCCGACAAGCTGGCCTGCGCCCGGCCCGACGCCATCGTCATGCACCCGGGGCCGATGAACCGCGGCGTCGAGATCGATTCGGCCGTGGCCGACGGCCCGCACGCGGTGATCCTGCCGCAAGTCACCTTCGGCATCGCCGTGCGCATGGCGGTGATGAGCATGCTGGCGGGGGGCTGAGGGCATGAAGATCCACGTCAGGAACGGGCGCCTGGTCGATCCGGCCGCCGGCGTCGACCGGCCGGCGGACCTCTTCATTGCCGCCGGCAGGATCGCCGGCGTCGGCGCCATGCCGCAGGGCTTCGCCGCCAACCGCGTCATCGACGCGACCGGGCTGGTGGTCTGCCCGGGCCTGGTCGATCTCTCCGCCCGCCTGCGCGAGCCCGGCCTCGAATACAAGGCCACCCTCGAGTCGGAACTGGCGGCGGCGGCAGCCGGCGGCGTCACCAGTCTGGCCTGCCCGCCCGATACCGATCCGCCGCTCGACGAGCCCGGCCTGGTCGAGATGCTCAAGCATCGCGCGCGCCAGGCGAATGCCGCCCATGTCTATCCCGTCGGCGCGCTGACCGTGCGGCTGGAAGGAGAGCGCCTGACTGAAATGGCGGAGCTGCACGAGGCCGGCTGCATCGCCTTCGGCCAGGCGCTGGCGCCGGTGATGGACACGCTGGTGCTGCTGCGCGCCCTGCAATACGCGGCGACCTTCGGCTTTCCCGTCTGGCTGCAGGCGCTGGATCCCTGGCTGAGCCGGGACGGCGTGGCGCACGACGGCGCGGTGGCGGCGCGGCTCGGCCTGCCCGGCATTCCCGCCAGCGCCGAGACCATCGCCCTCTCGACCCTCCTGCAGCTGGCGCGCGACACCGGCGTGCGCATCCACCTCGCCCGCATCTCGAGCGCCGCCGCGCTGGACATGATCGTCGCCGCGCGCGCCAGCGGCATCGCCGTCAGTTGCGACGTCTCGGTGAACCACCTGCACCTGTGCGAGCGCGACATCGGCTACTTCAATCCCCACGCGCGGCTGCTGCCGCCGTTGCGCTCGGAAGCGGACCGCGAGGCACTGCGCCGCGGCCTCGCCGAAGGCAGCATCGATGCCCTCTGCTCCGACCACACGCCGGTCGATGACGATGCCAAGCAGCTGCCCTTCGCCGAAGCCGAGCCCGGCGCCAGCGGCCTCGAGCTGCTGCTGCCGCTGGCCCTGAAGTGGGGCGGCGAGATGCAGCTGCCCCTGGCCACGACGCTCGCCTGCATCACCGCCGACCCGGCGCGCATCCTCGGCATTGCCGCCGGCACGCTGGCGCCGGGCGCCGCCGCCGATGTCTGCATCTTCGATCCAGACGGCCGCACCACGGTGACGCGCGAGCGCTTGCGCAGCCAGGGCAAGAACACGCCGTTCCTCGGCAGCGAGCTGCCGGGCCGCGTGCGCTACACGCTGCTCGGCGGACACCTGGCGTTCGAAAGCGCGGCTAGTCCGCCCGCCTGACGAGGGCCGCCAGCGCCTCGTCCGAGGCGCCAACCACCCGCAGGCGCTTCAGGCGCGCCGTCGCGCCAGCGACGAGTTCCACATCCGCGCGCCGCACCCCGAGAAGATTGGCGACGAAGCCGACCAGGCAGGCATTGGCCTTGCCGTCCACCGGCGCTGCGGCGAGGCGGACCTTCAGCGCCTCGCCGTGGCGGCCGGCGATCTCCGTTTTCTTCGCGCCCGGCTGGACATGCAGGCTGAGCAGGATGCCGCCGCCGGACTCGCGGCGCATCCAGGGTGGATTCATGCCAGCAGGTTGACCAGCGGCAGGCGCAGCCAGGCCAGCAGCATGAGGACGACCTGCAGCAGCAGCAGGAGAACGAGAGGCGAGAGGTCGACCTGCGCGATCGGCGGAATCAGGCGACGAAACGGGCGCAGGAAGGGCCGGCACAGGCTATCGAAGAGCGGCGCCAGCGGCGCCCGCGGATTGACCCAGGACAGCACGGCGGCGACGAGGACGACGCCGATGAGAAGATACAGGGAGAAGCGCAGCAGGCCGAGGGCGGCGAGGGCGGCGAGGGCGAGCGGCGCGAGGCCGGCATGGGCACCGAAGGAAAAGCCCTGCAGCCAGAAGGCGGCCGCCAGGTAGGCGGCGTGCAGCAGCAGCGCGCCGGCGAGGCTGGCCAGGTCGAGTCCGCCGAGCGAGGGAACGATGCGCCGCGCCGGCCGCACCAGCCAGTCGGTGGTGGCGACGACGAACTGGCCGACGCGGTTGCGGAAAGGCACGCGCAGCCACTGCATGTGAAAGCGTACCAGCAGGAGCAGGACGAAGAAGCCGCTGACGGCTTCCAGCACCATCAGCAGCAGGCTGGCCAGCATCAGCCGCCGTCCTTCGCCGCGCCCAGCGCGCGGCCGCGCGCCTCGGCGGCGCGCACCGCCCGCAGGATGACGTCCCTGAAGCCGTCGGCGGCGAGCGAATCCAGCGCCGCCTCGGTGGTGCCGCCCTTGGAGGTGACGCGCCGGCGCAGTTCGGCGACGTCCTCGTGGCTGGCGGCGGCCAGCGCGGCGGCGCCGGCGACGGTCTCGATCGCCAGCGTCGCCGCCTGGGCCTCGCCGAAGCCGAGCGCGCGCGCCGCGTCGCGCAGCGCCTCGATGAAATGGAAGACGTAGGCCGGCCCGCTGCCGGAGACGGCGGTGACGGCGTCCATCATCGCCTCGTCCTCGATCCACAGGACCTTGCCGACCGCGCCCAGCACCCGCTCCGCGTGGCGCCGCCCTTCGGCGTCGACCGAGGGATCGGCGCACAGGCCGCTGATGCCGGCGCCGATCAGGGCCGGCGTGTTGGGCATGGCGCGCACCAGCCGCCGGTGGCCGCCGAGCCAGCGCGAGATGTCCTGCAAGCGCAGGCCGGCGGCGATGCTGATGACCAGCTGGTCGGCGAGCCTGCCCGCCAGCGGCGCGAGCGCCTCGCGCATCTGCTGCGGCTTCACCGCCAGCACCAGCACGCCGGCGTCCAGCGCCGCCGCCTCCGCCTGCGCCAGGCAGGCGATGCCGAAGGCCGCCGCCAGTTGGGCGCGTCGGTCCTCGAGCGGCTCCACCGCCAGCAAGTCCGCCGCGGCGAAGCCCTGCTTGAGCAATCCGCCGATGAGGGCGCCGGCCATGTTGCCGCCGCCGATGAATGCGATCTTCATGCCTGCGCCCTCTCGCCGAAGATGGCCGTGCCGACGCGCACCAGGGTGGCGCCCTCGAGGACGGCCTCCTCGAGGTCGTGCGACATGCCCATCGACAGGGTGTCCAGCCCCAGCCCCTGCCGGTTCAGCGCGTCGCGCAACTCGCGCAACGCGGCGAAGCGGCGCCGCGCCAGGGCGCTGTCCTCGCTCGGCTCGGGGATGGCCATCAACCCGCGCAGCCGCAGGTGGGGCAGGGCCGCCACGGCGCCGGCCAGCCCGGCGGCCTCGTCGGGACGGATGCCGTGCTTGCTCGCCTCGCCGCTGATGTTGACCTGAATGCAGGCCTGCAGGGGAGTCCGGTCCGCCCCGCGCGCCTGCGACAGGCGCTCGGCGACCTTCAGCCGGTCGATGCCATGCACCCAGTCGAAATGCTCGGCCACCGCGCGCGCCTTGTTGCTCTGCAGCGGGCCGATGAAATGCCATTCGAGGCCGAGGTCGGCCAGCGCGCCGATCTTGGCGAGGCCCTCCTGGACGTAGTTCTCGCCGAAGGCGCGCTGACCGGCGGCGGCGGCCTCGCGCAGCCGCGGCGGCGGCACGGTCTTGCTCACCGCCAGCAGCGTGATTTCGGCCTCGTTCCGGCCCGCCTGTCTCGCCGCCGCGGCGATGCGTGACTTTGTAGCTTGCAAATTGGCTGAAATTGTAGTCATAATCCAATGATATATCTGGGCAAGTATAGCATCGCGCGCTTGCGCGATTTTTCCACTCCGAGCATCACGGAAGCGAACAATGGACATCACCGAACTGCTGGCCTTCTCCGTCAAGAACAAGGCGTCCGACCTGCACCTGTCGGCCGGCGTGCCGCCGATGATCCGCGTGCATGGCGACGTGCGGCGCATCAACCTGCCGCCGATGGAGCACAAGGATGTGCACGGCATGGTGTACGACATCATGAACGATGCGCAGCGCAAGCACTACGAGGAGAACCTCGAGTGCGACTTTTCCTTTGCCGTGCCCAACCTGGCGCGCTTTCGCGTCAACGCCTTCGTCCAGCAGCGCGGCGCCGGCGCCGTCTTCCGCACCATTCCCGCCAAGGTGCAGAGCCTCGAGGAGCTGAACTGCCCGAAGATCTTCAAGGAGATCGCCGAATACCCGCGCGGCATCGTGCTGGTCACCGGGCCGACCGGCTCGGGCAAGTCGACCACCCTGGCGGCGATGATCAACTACGTTAACGAGAGCGTGCACCGCCACATCCTCACCGTCGAGGACCCGATCGAGTTCCTGCACGAGTCGAAGAAGTGCCTGATCAACCAGCGCGAGGTCGGCCCGCACACGCTGTCCTTCAACAACGCGCTGCGCTCGGCCCTGCGCGAGGATCCGGACGTCATCCTGGTCGGCGAGATGCGCGATCTCGAGACCATCCGCCTCGCCCTGACGGCGGCCGAGACCGGCCACTTGGTGTTCGCCACCCTGCACACCAGCTCGGCGGCCAAGACCATCGACCGCATCATCGACGTCTTCCCGGCGGCGGAGAAGGACATGGTGCGCGCCATGCTGTCCGAATCCCTGCGCGCCGTCATCTCGCAGACGCTGCTGAAGACCAAGGACGGCCAGGGGCGCGTGGCGGCGCACGAGATCATGATCGGCACGCCGGCCATCCGCAACCTGATCCGCGAGGCCAAGGTGGCGCAGATGTACTCGGCCATCCAGACCGGCCAGGCGATGGGCATGCAGACGCTCGACCAGAACCTGGCCGACCTCGTCCGGCGCAACATCGTCGCCGCCGCCGAAGCCAGGCTGCGCGCCACCAACAAGGACAATTTCGCCGGCTAGCCCGGCGCCGCGGCCGGCAAGATGATTTCGCCGCCGGCCGGACGGCAAGAGGAGGCAAACCATGGAAAAAGACCAGGCTCTCAAGTTCATGCACGACCTGCTGCGCCTGATGGTGCAGAAGAAGGGCTCCGACCTTTTCATCACGGCCGGCTTTCCCCCCGCCATCAAGGTGGACGGCCGCATCACGCCGCAATCCAACCAGAGCCTGACGCCGCCGCACACCGCCGAGCTGGCGCGCGCCATCATGAACGACAGGCAGGCGGCCGAGTTCGAGGCGACCAAGGAGTGCAACTTCGCCATCAGCCCGGCCGGCATCGGCCGCTTTCGCGTCAATGCCTTCGTCCAGCAGGGGCGCATCGGCGTCGTCCTGCGCACCATCCCGGCGACCATCCCGACGCTCGATTCGCTCGACCTGCCGCCGGTGCTCAAGGACATCTGCATGGCCAAGCGCGGCATGGTGATCCTCGTCGGCGGCACCGGCACCGGCAAGACGACCTCGCTGGCGGCGATGGTCGACTACCGCAACAGCAACAGCACCGGCCACATCATCACCGTCGAGGATCCGATCGAGTTCGTGCACGAGCACAAGAAGTGCATCGTCACCCAGCGCGAGCTCGGCATCGACACGGACTCCTGGGAAGTGGCGCTGAAGAACACCCTGCGCCAGGCGCCGGACGTCATCCTCATGGGCGAGATCCGCGACCGCGAGACGATGGACCATGCCATCGCCTTCGCCGAGACCGGCCACCTGTGCATGGCCACCCTGCACGCCAACAGCGCCAACCAGGCGCTCGACCGCATCATCAACTTCTTTCCCGAGGAGCGGCGCCAGCAGCTGCTGATGGACCTCTCCCTCAACCTGCGCGCCCTCGTCTCGCAGCGGCTGATGCCCCTGCGCGACGGCAAGGGTCGCGTCGCCGCCGTGGAAATCATGCTCAACTCGCCGCTCATCTCCGACCTCATCTTCAAGGGAGAGGTGCACGAGATCAAGGAGATCATGAAGAAGTCGCGCGAGCTCGGCATGCAGACCTTCGACCAGGCGCTGTTCGACCTCTACGAGGCGGACAAGATCAGCTACGAGGACGCGCTGCGCAACGCCGACTCGGTGAACGACCTGCGCCTGGCCATCAAGCTGCAGAGCAAGAGGGCCAGCGACCGCGACCTGACAGCCGGTATCCAGCACCTCGACATCGTTTAGGTCGCGGTTCCGGCGTCCCGCTCGGCGGCTTTTTGCCGCATGGAGCCGGCGACCATGCGGTATTCCAGCAGCCGGCATTCGAGCGCGCCGTTGAACAGCGGCGTGCGCCGCGAGGCCTTCAGACCGATCAGCTTCGCCATCTGCGGGTCGGCCGTGAGGAAGCAGCAGCGCCAGCCGGCGAAGCGCTGCTTCAGCGCGTCGCCGAGCCGCGGGTAGAAGGCGGCCAGCCGCCGGCTGTCTTCCAGGCGCACGCCGTAGGGCGGGTTGGCGACCAGCACGCCCGAGGGCGCCGGCGCCGCGCGCTCGAGCAGGTCGGCGCATTCGAGTTCCGCGCACTCCTCCAGCCCGGCGGCGGCGAGGTTCTGCCGCGCCCGCGCCACCTGGTCGGCGCTGATGTCGCTGCCGTGAATCGGCTGGCGGCGCAGGGGCTGGCGCAGCGCGGCCGCCTCGTTCAGAAGCCTCTGCCACAGCGATGCGTCGAAATCCTCGAGCAGGCGAAAGGCGAACTGGCGGCTCAGTCCCGGCGCGATGCCGTGAGCCATCAGCGCCGCCTCGAGCAGGAAGGTGCCGGAACCGCACATCGGGTCGAGCAGCGGCGTGCCCGGCTGCCAGCCGGCCAGCATGAGGATGCCGGCGGCCAGGTTCTCCTTCAGCGGCGCCTCGACCGAGGCGAACTTGTAGCCGCGCTTGTGCAGCGGCTCGCCCGAGGTGTCGAGGTAGAGCGTCGCCTGGCGCGGATCAAGGAAGGCGTGGATGCGCACGTCGGGGCGGGCGGTGTCCACGCTTGGGCGCGCGCCGGTCTCGGCGCGGAAGCGGTCGCACACCGCGTCCTTGATGCGCAGGGTGGTGAAGTCGAGGCTCTTCAGCGGGCTGCGGATCGCCGTCAGATGCACGCGCAGCGTGCGCCGCAGCGAGAACAGCCGCGGCCACGGCACCTCCAGGGCCAGGCGATAGACGTCCTCCTCGCCACGGTACGGCCCGTGGGCGACCCGGCGCAGGACGCGCGTGGCGATGCGGCTCCACAGGTTGACGCGGTAGCAGGTCTCGCGATCGCCCTCGAAGCCGGCGCCGCCGGGCACGGCTTCGATGCGCGCCGCGCCGGCGGCGCGCAGCTCTTCCGCCAGCAGGCCTTCCAGCCCGCGCGGACAGGTGGCGAAGAAGCGCTCCATCGTCGGCTAGAAGGGCTTGAAGAGGACCAGCCAGACCGTGGCGAACAGGATCAGCACGGGAAATTCATTGAACCAGCGGAACCAGACATGGCTTTTCCGGTTGCGCCCCGCGGCGAGATCGCGCATCAGCCTGCCGCAGTAGAGGTGATACGCGGCCAGTACCAGCACCAGCGCCAGCTTGGCGTGGATCCAGCCGCCCCATGGCCCGTAGCCGAGCCACAGCCAGAGGCCGAAGGCGACGGTGAGGAGGGCGCCGGGCGCCATGATGCCGTAGTAGAGCTTGCGCTCCATGAGCTGGAAGCGCGCGCGCCCTGGCGCGTCCTCGCACATGGCGTGGTAGACGAACAGGCGCGGCAGATAGAACAGCCCGGCGAACCAGGTCACCATGAAGACGATGTGCAGCCACTTGATCCACAGCATTCCCGGTTCTCCGCCGGCCGGCCGCAAGAGGCGGCGATCGTTCGAGGATAAACCAGATCGGCGCCTGCGTGCGGGTGCCGCCGCTTTCGCGCCGGCGGTCCGGAGCGGCGCCGGCCAAGGACCTGCCGCGACGATCGGACGACATGGCCTAAAGAATCGGCAGGCGGTGCCGTAGTCACCCTTGTTGAACTCGAGTCGACCCTGCCATGAGCGCCCATGTCCTGATCAGCCGCGAGCCCGTGCTCAACCGCACCCGCAGTATCACCGCCACCCGGCTGACGCTGCTGGGCGCCGGCGAGCCCGTTCCCTGCGCCGCCATCGCCGCCGAGCTGAACCGGTTGGCCGATGCCTGGCCGGCCGGCGGCACGGTCTTCCTCGGTTTCGACGGCATTGTCCCGGATCCCGGCCTGCTCGACTGGCAGGTGCCGCAGAATGCCATGATCGAGATTCCGGCGGCTGCGCTGCAAAATCCCGCCACGCTGGCCATGATGGAAGGCCTGCAGCGGGCCGGCGTGCCGCTGTGTCTCGACGGCTATCGGCCCGGCCTGCCGCTGCCAGAGGGAATCGATTTCCGCTTCATCCTGGCCGACGCGGCGACGGACATCGCCGGCGCGCCCGGCCTGCCGCTGGCGCGAGGGGTGCAGGACAACGCCCAGTTCGATCTGTGCCTGGGCAAGGGCTTCGGCGGCGCGGCCGGCTGGTTCTTCCTCAAGGGGGTGACGCCGGCGAAGAAGCTCAATCCCGGCCAGGCGCAGATCATCCGCCTGCTCAATCTGGTGCGCGGCAACGCCGACATTCGCGAGATCGAGTCGGCCCTCAAGCTGGACGTCGCCCTGTCGGCGAAGCTGCTGCGCTACATCAATTCGGCCGGCTTCGGCCTGACCGTGAAGATCCAGTCTTTCCGCCATGCCGTGACCATGCTCGGCTATGAGAAGCTGAACAAGTGGCTGTCGCTGCTGCTGGTCACCTCGAGCAAGGATGCCGCCGCCCCGGCGCTGATGCAGGCGGCCATCGCCCGCGGCCGCTTCATGGAACTGACGGCGCAGGGCCGCGCCGACAAGGCCGAGCTGGACAACTATTTCATCACCGGCGCCTTTTCCCTGCTCGACGTCCTGCTCGGCGTCCTGATGGAGACCGCGCTGGCCGACATGCACCTGCCCGAGACGATCAGCGCCGCGCTCGTTTCGGGAGAAGGGCCCTATGCCTCCTCTCTCGCCCTCGCCCTCGCCGGCGAGCGGGCCGACCACAGCCGTTACGCCGCCCAGGCGGCCGAGCTGGGTGTCGATGCCGCAGCGGCGAACCGCGCCCAGCTCGAGGCGCTGTCCTTCGCCGACAACCTGCAGGCCTAGAAGGCCCTGGAGGCCGGGGCTTCCTCTCCCCTAACTTTTCTTCAGCTGGCCGCGGATGACCGCGGCAATGGTGTTGAGGATGAAAGCCGCCAGGGCGATGGCGTTGAGCATGCCGCCCATGCTGCGCACGCCCTGGTCAGCGAGGGCGTCGCCGGCCAGCCGGACGATCAGGGAGAAGTGCAGCAGGATCAGCGGCACGTAGGAAACCGGGTGGTAGGGCAGCGGCACGCGCAGCACCGAGGGCAGGATCACCGGCGCGTGGCCGAACACCATCGAGAAGACGAAGCCGAGCATCAGCGAATGAACGGCGGCATCGTAGGCCAGAGTACCCGGTTCGAGGCCGGCGACCAGCATGACCAGGCCGGACACCGCCAGCCAGACATAGCCCGAGAGCAGGCAGACAGCAATGAAGCGCGTCAGCCCCTTTTCCTTGACCGTGCGCCGGGCGATGTCCTGGCGGAACAGCCAGACGGTGAGGGCGACCAGCGTGGCGCCGAACACCTGCACCTGGAAGATCATGCCGAAGGTCATGATCACCATGATCACGCCGAACACGCGCTGCGCCTTCGCCGAGACGCGCAGGAAGCGCGACAGCTCGAGCCGCTCGCCGGAAATCGTCAGGACGAGGAAGCCGGCCCACCACGGCACGACCTCGAACACCGAGAAGCCGTAGAGCCAGAGCAGGTTGCCGACCAGCCAGCTGGCGGCGCCCGAGGCGAGCGTGAAGGTGAACAGGGCGCGCTGGCGGAGGAACACCCAGGCCGAGCCGACCAGCAGCACGGCGCTGCCCAGCGCCAGCAGGGCCTGCCCGGCCGCCGCCGGGCCGCTCATGATGATCACGAGGGCGCCGACGCCGGCCGCCAGCGGCCCGAGATAGCCCCACAGGCGGCCTAGCGCGACGGCGCGCTCCAGGCTGATCAGGGTGCCAAAAAAGCCGCTCACCATGAGCGGCCCGTGAAAGACGGCAAGCTCCGAAGCGGGGCGGGGCACTGCCCAGCCCAGCCTCAGCAGTCCGGCGCCCACTCCGATGATGAGACTGGCGAAGCCGAGTATCAGCAGCGGAACGCGCCAGGGCGGCCGGACTTCAACCATCCGCACTCAGGCTTTTTTCGAAATCTGCACCTTCCAGACCTGGGGGCCGCTTTCCAGATAGTCCCAGCTGAACTTGTCTCCGTATTCGGCCTGGAACTGGTAGTACAGCGGTTTCGGGTCGTGGTCGTTCACCAGGTAGAACGAACTGCCGACGCCAAGCTCACGATAGGTGTTGAAGATCAGCGGGTGCCGCTGCGGAGGGGGAATGGTGCGCACGTCGATGGTGTTTTCGTTGCTCATCTTGCTTCTCCTGTCGTGGTTGAGGTGGCTTGCTTGCTGCGCCGCGTTTGCTGCGGCTTAGATTTCGTTTTCATCCCAGCCGAAGTGGCGCTTGGCCTGCTCCGACATCTGCTCGGCGCCCCAGGGGGGATCCCAGACCAGGTCGATCGCGATCTCGGTGCCTTCCGGCACGATGTCGCCGATCGACTGGCGCGCGTCCGTCGTGATCATGTCGCTCATCGGGCAGGCCGGCGTGGTCATGGTCATGTCGATATGAACCCGGCTGGGCTCGATATCGATGCCATACACCAGGCCGAGGTCGACGACGTTCATGCCGACCTCCGGGTCGATCACGTGGCGCAGCGCCGCACGGATTTCCTCTACGGTGGGCATGCCTGTCGTCGGGTCTGCCATCATGGATTCCTTCGCATGAAAAAAACGGAACGCGGCTTCACTATATCAGCAGTTTCTGCGATAATCAATATGCAAGATACACCTTTTAGGGCGTGCTTCTTCAGGAGGGTTCGGGCTTGTCGTCTTCGGCGGAGGAACCGCGCGGCGCGCGCAGGCAATGCGACTGACCGCCTTCTCGGATTACAACCTGCGCGTGCTGATGTATCTCGGCATGCGGCGCGAGGGGCTTGCCACCATCGCCGAGATCGCCGCCGCCTACGGCATCTCCGAGAACCACCTGATGAAGGTCGTGCACTTCCTCGCCCGCCAGGGCTATGTCGAGACGGTGCGCGGCCGCGGCGGCGGCCTGCGCCTGGCGCGCGCCGCCGAGCGGATCAGCGTCGGCGAAGTGGTGCGCCGCGCCGAGGAGAGCGTGGCGCTGGTGGAGTGCTTCGATGGCGGCCGCAACGAATGCAACATCGAGCCTGCCTGCCTGCTCAAGGGCGTCTTCAAGAAGGCGGCGGACGCCTTTTTCGCCGAGCTCGACCGGCACACCCTGGCGGACCTGCTGCGCGCCGCGCCGCGCATGGCGCGCCTGCTGAATCCAGCAGGCTGATCATCCCCTGCCACCGGGCGCTTGCCGCCGCCCGGCCGCCTCACTCCCCCAGATAGGCTTCGCGCACCTTCGGGTCGGCGAGCAGCGCCGCCGCTTCGCCTGCCAGGGTGATGGCGCCGCTTTCCATGACGTAGCCGCGCGCTGCGACCGACAGTGCTAGGCGGGCGTTCTGCTCCACCAGCAGGATGGTGACGCCCTCGGCGGCGACGCGGCGGATCACCTCGAACACCCTCTGCACCATGATCGGCGCCAGGCCCATCGACGGCTCGTCGAGCAGCAGCAACTGCGGCCGGCTCATCAGGGCGCGGCCGAGCGCCAGCATCTGCTGCTCGCCGCCGGAGAGGGTGCCGGCGAGCTGGCCGGCGCGTTCCTTCAGGCGTGGCAGGAGGGCATGGATGTGCTCAAGGTCGGCGGCGATGCCGTCGCGGTCGCGGCGGCAATAGGCGCCCATGGCGAGGTTTTCCGCGACGCTGAGGCGGGCGAAGACGCCGCGGCCCTCGGGCACCAGGGCCAGGCCGGCGCCGATCAGCTCGTGCGGCGCCCGCTGCAGCAGGCTCTCGCCGCGATAGTCGATCGCGCCCCGCGCCGGCAGCAGGCGTGCCAGCGCCTTCAGCGTCGTCGTCTTGCCGGCGCCGTTGGCGCCGATCAGGCAGACCATCTCGCCGGCCGCAACTTCCAGGCTGATGCCGCGGACGGCGGCGATGCCGCCATAGGAAACCTGCAGGTCGCGCACCTCGAGCAGGGGGCGGCGCGCTGCCGCGCCTCCGTCGCCCCGGCCGTCGGCACCCGCTTCTTCCGATTGCAGCGCCTCAGGCAAGGTCGGCTCCGAGATAGGCCTCGATTACCTTCGGGTCGCGCTGCACCGCGGCTGGCACGCCCTCGGCGATCTTCTCGCCGTAGTCGAGCACGGCGACGCGGTCGCAAAGGCCCATCACCAGGCGCACGTCGTGCTCGATCAGCAGGATGGTGAGGCCGTCACCGCGCAGGGCCTCGATCAGCTGGCGCAGCGCCGCGGTCTCCGTGGCGTTCATGCCGGCGGCCGGCTCGTCGAGCGCCAGCAGCTTCGGCTCGGTGGCCAGCGCGCGGGCGATCTCCAGCCGCCGCTGATCGCCGTAGGAGAGGCTGCGCGCCAGCGCGTTGGCGTGGCGCTCGATGCCGACATATTCGAGCAGCTCATGGGCGCGGCGGGCGATGGCCGCCTCCTCGTCGCGCGTCGCGCGATCGCGCAGCACGGCGCCGACGACGCCGGCCGCGGTGCGCAGGTGGCGGCCGACCATGACGTTTTCCAGCGTCGTCATGTTGGCGAAGAGGCGGATGTTCTGGAAGTTGCGGGCGATGCCGGCGGCCGCCACCTTGTGCGGCGCCGAGAGCTCGAGCGGCTCGCCGTCGAAGACGAAGCCGCCGCCGTCGGCGGGATAGAGGCCGGTCAGCACATTGAAGAAGGTGGTCTTGCCGGCGCCGTTGGGGCCGATCAGGCCGTAGATCTCGCTGCGGCGGATCTCGAGCGAGATATCGCGCAGCGCGCGCACGCCACCGAAGCGCTTGGCGACCCTTTCGGCAGCGAGCAGGATCTCGCTCATCCGGCTTGCCCCGCCGCCGCGCCTCGCCAATGCGGGGCGGATTCAAATCCGTGAGCGCAGTGAACCATCATTACCTTCTTCCCCAGGAAGGGGATTGGGGGAAGGCTGTGCAAATTCGTCCATGAGCGCAGCGAACCGCCGTCACCCCCTTCCTCGGGAAGGGGGTCGGGGGGATGGCTGTGTAAGCTTCTCCGCGAGCGCAGCGAACCACCGTCACCCCCTTTCCCGGGAAGAGGGCTGGGGGGAAGGCCGTGCCAGCTCCCGCTTGCGCCGCGCCTCCGGCCACAGCCCGGCCGGGCGGTAGAGCATGACGCCGATCAGCGCCAGCCCGAACAGCAGCATGCGCAGCGTCTCGGGGTCGAGCAGGACACGGCCGAAGGCGGCTTGCTGCAGCGGCACGGCGCCGTGGCGCAGCGCCTCGGGCAGGACGGCCAGCAGCAGGCTGCCGAGGATGACGCCGGGGATGTGCCCCATGCCGCCGAGCACCACCATGCACAGCACCATGATCGACTCCATCAGGCCGAAGCTCTCCGGGCTGACGAATTCCTGGAAGCCGGCGAAGAGGCCGCCGGCGACGCCGCCGAAGGTGGCGCCCATGGCGAAGGCCAGCAGCTTGACGTTGCGCGTGTTGATGCCGCAGGCCTTGGCCGCGATCTCGTCTTCGCGGATCGCCACCCAGGCGCGGCCGATGCGCGAGTCCTCCAGCCGGATCGAGACGAAGATGACGAGCAGGGCCAGCAGCAGGAACAGGTAGTAGTGGAGATGGAGCGGCAGGAAGGTGATGCCGAGCACTTCGAGCGGCTTCGCCAGCGTGACGCCGGCGACGCCGACCGGATCGATCTGGCTGATGCCCTGCGGGCCGTTGGTGATGTTCACAGGTGCATTCAGGTTGTTGAGGAAGATGCGGATGATCTCGCCGAAGCCGAGCGTGACGATGGCCAGGTAGTCGCCGCGCAGCCGCAGCACCGGCGCTCCCAGCAGCACGCCGAACATGCCGGCGACCAGCGCGCCGAGCGGCAGGATCGCCCACGCCGGCCAGTGGATGCCGAAATGCGGCGAGGCGAGCAGGGCATACAGATAGGCGCCGACGGCGTAGAAGGCGATGTAGCCGAGGTCGAGCAGGCCGGCGAAGCCGACGACGATGTTCAGCCCCAGCGCCAGCATGACATAGAGCAGGGCGAAGTCGAGCACGCGCACCCAGCTGTTGCCGAGGCCCTTGCCGACGAGGAAGGGCAGCAGGGCCAGCGCCACGCCGACCAGCAGCATGCCGAGCCAGGCACGGCGCCTGCGGCCGGCGGCGCCCATCTCAGGCGCGCTCCGCCACTTTCTCGCCCATCAGGCCGGAAGGCCTGAACACGAGGACGAGGATCAGCACGAAGAAGGCGAACACGTCCTGGTAGTGGCTGCCGAGGAAGCCGCCGGTGAGGTCGCCGATGTAGCCGGCGCCGAGCGACTCGATCAGCCCGAGCAGCAGGCCGCCGAGCATGGCGCCGGGCACGTTGCCGATGCCGCCGAGCACGGCGGCGGTGAACGCCTTCAGGCCGAGGATGAAGCCCATCTGGTAGTGGGCGATCGAGTAGTTGGCGCTGACCATGACGCCGGCCACCGCCGCCAGCGCCGAGCCGATGAGGAAGGTGGCCGAGATGATGGCGTTGATGTTGACGCCCATCAGGCCGGCGATCTGCGGGTTCTCCGCCGTGGCGCGCATGGCGCGGCCGAGCCGGGTGCGGTTGATCAGCAGCATCAGGCCGGCCATGATCGCCGCCGCCAGCAGCAGGATGGCGATCTGCAGATCGCTGATGTAGGCGTCGCCGATCTCGCGCCCGGTTTCCGGCAGGATCGGCGGAAAGGAATGGTAGTTGCGCCCCCAGAAGATCATCGCCAGCTGCTGCAGCACGATCGACATGCCGATGGCGGTGATCAGCGGGGCGAGGCGCGGCGCCTGGCGCAGGGGCCGGTAGGCGACGCGTTCGATGCCGTAGCCCAGCGCCATGCACAGCGGCACCGCCACCAGCACGCCGATCGCCACCACCGCGATGCCGGGCAGGCCGCTGCCGGCGAGCAGCTTGATCACCGTCAGCGCGCTCAGCGCGCCGATCATCACCACCTCGCCGTGGGCGAAGTTGATCAGGCCGAGGATGCCATACACCAGCGTGTAGCCGAGCGCGACGAGGGCGTAGATGCTGCCCAGCACGAGGCCGTTGATGATCTGCTGGATGAAGGTGTCCATGTCGCTGGCTTGCGGATGAACAAACGGCACCCGAGGGTGCCGTTCGCAGGGCGCGGATGCCGCCTACTTCTTTTCTTCCGCTGCGGCTGCCGCCGGGGTCGGCGCGGCGCCGGCCTCCGCCGCCGGCGTTCCGCCCGTGGCGCCGCCCGGCGCCGGCGCGCCGCCGATGGTCTCCAGCGCCTGCCACTTGCCGTCCTTTGCCTCGTAGAGCGTGATGGCGCCGTCCTTGACGTCGCCCTTTTCGTCGAAGGTGATGCGGGCGGTGACGCCGTCGAAGGCGGTCTTCGGCAGCGCTTCGAGATACTTCGCCGGCTCGACCGAGCCGGCGCGCTGCATGGCGTCGATCATGACGTTGGCGGCGTCGTAGGAGTAGGGCGCGTAGAGCTGGATGTCGACGTTGAAGCGCTTGGCGTATTTTTCCTTGAACGCCTGGCCGCCGGGCATCTTCTCCAGCGGCACGCCGGGCAGCGAGCAATAGTGGCCTTCCGATGCGTCGCCGGCCAGCTTGTGGAACTCGGTGGTGCAGCCGCCGTCGGCGAAGATCATCTTGGTCCGGATGCCGAGCTTCTTCAGCTGCTGCGCCATCGGCCCGGCCTGCGCGTCCATGCCGCCGTACATGATGAGGTCCGGCTTCTTCGACTTGATGCGGGTGAGGATGGCGGCGAAGTCGGTGGCCTTGTCGGTGGTGAACTCGCGTGCCACGATCCTGGCGCCGCCGGCCACGGCCGCCTTCTCGAACTCGTCGGCGACGCCCTGGCCGTAGGCGGTGCGGTCGTCGACGATGGCGATGTTCTTCGCGCCGAGCTGGTGCGTGGCGTAGCCGCCGAGCACCTTGCCCTGCTGCTCGTCGTTGGCCATCACGCGGAAGGCGGTCTTGAAGCCCTGCTGCGTGTATTTCGGATTGGTCGCCGAGGGCGAGACCTGCGGAATGCCGGCTTCGGCGTACAGCTTCGAGGCCGGGATGGTGGTGCCGGAATTGAGGTGGCCGATGACGCCATTGGCCTTGTCGTCGATCAGCTTCTGCGCCACCGTCGTGCCTTGCTTCGGGTCGGCCTGGTCGTCCTCGCCGAGCAGCTCGAAGGTCACCAGGGCGCCGCCGATCTCCAGCTTCTTGGCATTCGCCTCCTCGATGGCGAGGCGGGCGCCGTTCTCGTTGTCCTTGCCGAGATGCGCCTGCGGCCCGGTCAGCGGCGCGACATGGCCGATGCGCACCGTCACCGCCGGCTTCGCCGGAGCCTCGGCCGGGGCGGCGGCCTGCGGCGGAGGCGGCGCTTCCTTGCCGCAGCCGGACAGGGCGAGAAGGGAAGCGGCGGCGAGGCCGAGCAGATGGGCGGGGAATCGCATGGTCATCGTCTCCTTGGAAGTGGACTTGTTTTTTTGAAGGAAGGCGCTGGGATTGTCCTTTTCGTGCCGGATCGTGTCAATAAAAAAGCCAGCCCGCAGGCTGGCTTCTGGCAAAAGCCGGAAAGGCTTGTTACTTGAGGCTGAGAACCCAGGCCACGAGGGTGTGGATGTCGGCATCGGAAACGGCAGCGTTCGGCGGCATCGGAATCGAACCCCAGACGCCCGAGCCGCCCTTCTTCACTTTCGCCTCGAGCTTGGCGGCGGCGTCGGCCTGGCCGGCGTATTTCTTGGCGACATCCTTGTAGGCCGGGCCAACGACCTTCTTGTCGACCGAATGGCAGCTCGTGCAGTTCTTGGCCTTGGCCAGGGCTTCGTTGGCAGAGGCCTGTCCGGCGATCAGCAGGCCGGCGGCTGCCAGCACCAGGGCGTTCAGAAGTTTCATCTCGTTGGCTCTCCTATGAGGTTGATGACGACGCCGATACTCTAAAACAATTCCGGGCGCTTGCAAACCCGTTCCAGACAAGAGAA
The DNA here is from genome assembly GCA_963205435.1 of Pseudomonadota bacterium. Lineage (GTDB taxonomy): Bacteria > Pseudomonadota > Gammaproteobacteria > Burkholderiales > Rhodocyclaceae > Desulfobacillus. The sequence goes on along the minus strand of CAUJIV010000028.1, from coordinate 11,348 downwards.
CTCGTCGATCGGCTCAAGGCATTTAACGCCCGAGCAGGCCCAGGCGTTGACAAGGGCCGTGACGGGCTTGTCGAGGCTGGCCGGCAAGTTTCTCTCGGCTGGCGGAATCGCCAGCTGCAGCGTCCACGGCCAGTAATACCCCGCCATTTTCTTTTTCCAATCAGTCAGTTGCTCGGCCGGTCCGCGCAGGATCACCACCGAGGGCGGCTGCAGCGCCTCCTCCAGCGCCAGCAGCAGGCTGGCGAAGCCGCCCGGCTGGCGCGCCATGTCGGGATAGTACAGGCGCACCGCGCGCTCGCCGGCCTCCAGGTAGCGCGTCTCGCCGAGCAGGTGGCCGAGGCGCTGCAGGGCGAAGGCGGCGACGCCGTTGCCCGAGGGCGTGGAATGGTCGTGGCCGCTCTTGACGCGATGGATCAGCGCTTCGTGGTCGTGGCGGGTGAAGAAGAAGCCGCCGGCGGCACCATCCTCGAAGTGCTCGAGCAGGTCGGCGGCGAGCCTCTCGGCGAAGGCGAGCAGATCGGCGTCGAAGCGCGCCTGCAGCAGCTCCAGCGCCGCCTTCAGCAGGAAGGCGTAATCGTCGAGGTAGGCGTCGAGGTGGGCGCGGCCGTCCTTGCAGGTGGCGAGCAGGCGGCCGTTCTTCCAGAGCGCGCCGCGCACGAAATCCATGGCGCGCCGCGCCGAGTCGAGCCAGTCCTCGCGGCCGAAGACGCGGCCGGCGCGTGCCATGCCCTCGATCATCAGCGCGTTCCAGGCGGTGAGGACCTTCTCGTCGCGGCCGGGGCGAACGCGCCGCTCGCGCGCCTCGAAGAGCTTCTGGCGGGCCGAATGCAGCCGCCGCTCGCAATCCTCGAGCGGCTTGCCCAGATCGCGTGCGATCTCCGCCAGCGGCCGCGCCACATGCAGGTGCCAGCGCTCTCCCTCGAAATTGGCTGGCCGGTCGAGGCCGTAATGCGGCGCCAGCACGGCGTATTCCTCGGCCGTGAGCAGGCTGCGCGCCTCTTCGGGCCTCCACACGTAGAAGCGGCCCTCCTCGCCTTCCGAGTCGGCGTCGAGCGAGGACCAGTAGCCGCCCTCGGGCGACTGCATCTCGCGCAGCACCCAGGCGGCGGTCTCCTCGGCGACGCGGCGGAACAGCGGCTCGCCGCTCGCCAGCCAGGCGTCCGCGCAGAGGCGCAGCAGCGGCCCGTTGTCGTAGAGCATTTTCTCGAAGTGCGGGATCTCCCAGCGCTCGTCAACGCTGTAGCGGCAGAAGCCGCCGCCGAGCTGGTCGTAGATGCCCCCTTCGGCCATGCGGCGCAAAGTGGCGAGCGCCATCTCGCCGCAGCGCGCGTCCTGCGTCGCGGCATGGCGGCGCAGCAGCAGTTCGAGATCGAAGGGGTGGGGGAATTTCGGCGCGCCGCGATAGCCGCCGTGCTGCGCGTCGTAGGCCTCGGCGGCGCGCGCGACCGCCAGTTCGAGCGGCGCCGCCGTCAGCGCTCCCTTCTCGGGCGCACCCTCCGCCAGCGCGGCGAGCGCGCGTCGCAGCGCCTCGTCCTGGCGGGCGAAGTCGGCGCGGCGCGTGTGCCAGGCCTCGGCCACCTGCCGGCACAGGCCGGCGAAGCCGGGCAGGCCGTAGCGCGGCGCCTTCGGGAAATAGGTGCCGCCGTAGAAGGGCATGCCGTCCGGGGCGAGGAACATCGTCAGCGGCCAGCCGCCGGCGCGGCCGGTGAGCATCTGGTGCGCCGCCTGGTAGATCTGGTCGAGGTCGGGCCGTTCCTCGCGGTCGACCTTGATGTTCACGAACAGGCGGTTCATCTCGGCCGCCACCTCGGCGTCTTCGAAGGACTCGTGCGCCATGACATGGCACCAGTGGCAGGCCGAGTAGCCGATCGACAGCAGGATGGGCTTGTCCTCGCGTTTCGCCAGGGCCAGCGCTTCCTCGCCCCAGGGATGCCAATCGACGGGATTTTCCGCGTGTTGCTGAAGATAGGGCGAGGTCTCGCCGGCGAGGCGGTTGCTCATGGCGGGGCTTTCAGAAAGAACCGGCGCGCGGGCGGCCGCTGGCTCAGCGGGCGAACAGCGCGCGCCACCAGCGCTTGCGCGATTCCGGCAGCGGACCGGGCCGCGCCAGCTCGGTTGGCGGCAGGCGGCTCATGATCCAGCCCGGCGGATGCGGGTGCTTGCCGGTGCCGCAGGAGCTGCCGAGGTTGTTCGGGTCGTAGATCTTCACCAGCCGCGGCTGCTCGAGGTCGTCGGCATAGACGATGCCGCAGTAGTCGTGCAGGTGCTCGCGGCGCAGCAACTCGTCGATGCGCGCGACGAAGGCGTCGACTTCCCCGGCGTTGGCCGGCGCTACCGGCGGTGGCTCGCCGACTGCATAGAGATACCAGCCGGCGCCGCGGTCGAGGCGCGCCCAAAATTCGGCGAGCTGCTGCCAGGAGAGCAGGCTCCACAGCCGCCCGCCGCTCAGCTGCTCGAAAGTCTCAGCGGTGCTCAATCTGGCTGACGTCCCGCACGGCGCCGGTGTCGGCGCTGGTCGTCATCACGGCGTAGGCGCGCAGCGCGCCGGAGACGACGCGCTTGCGGCTGGCCGGCTTCCACGCCGCCTTGCCCTTCGCCTCCATCCGCTTCCTGCGCTGCGCCAGCTCGGCGTCGCTGACGGCGAGGTGGATGCGCCGCGCGTGGATGTCGATCTCGATGGTGTCGCCCTCCTCGACCAGGGCGATGGCGCCGCCCGAGGCCGCCTCGGGCGAGGCGTGGCCGATCGACAGCCCCGAAGTGCCGCCGGAGAAGCGGCCGTCGGTGAGCAGGGCGCAGGCCGCGCCGAGGCCCATCGACTTCAGGTAGGAGGTCGGGTAGAGCATCTCCTGCATGCCGGGGCCGCCCTTCGGCCCCTCGTAGCGGATGACGACGAGGTCGCCGGCGACGATCTTGCCGCCGAGGATCCTGTCCACCGCCTCCTCCTGCGACTCGCAGACGCGGGCGCGGCCGGTGAACTTCCAGATGCTCTCGTCGACGCCGGCGGTCTTGACGATGCAGCCCTTCTCGGCGATGTTGCCGAAGAGCACGGCCAGCCCGCCCTCCTCGGTGTAGGCGTGGGCGCGGTCGCGGATGCAGCCGTTGACGCGGTCGAGGTCGAGCGTCGGGTAGCGGCGCCACTGCGAGAAGGCGACCTGGGTCGGGATGCCGCCCGGCGCGGCGCGGTAGAACTTGTGCACCGCCGGGTCGTCGTTGCGCAGCACGTCGCAGCAGTCGATCATCTCGCCGAGGGTCGGGTAGAGGGCGGCGCGGCAATCGCGGTGGATCAGGCCGGCGCGGTCCAGCTCGCCGAGGATGGCCATGATGCCGCCGGCGCGGTGCACGTCCTCCATGTGGTAGGTGTCGATGGTCGGCGCCACCTTGACGAGGTTGGGCACGCGCCGCGACAGGCGGTCGATGTCGGCCATGGTGAAGTTCACGCCGGCCTCCTGCGCCGCGGCGAGGAGGTGCAGCACGGTGTTGCTCGAGCCGCCCATGGCGATGTCCAGCGTCATGGCGTTCTCGAAGGCCTCGAAGGTGGCGATCGAGCGCGGCAGCACCGAGTCGTCGCCCTTGTCGTACCAGCGCCGCGCCATCTCGACGATCAGGCTGCCGGCCTTGACGAACAGCTTCTCGCGGTCGGCGTGGGTGGCCAGCAGCGAGCCGTTGCCGGGCAGGGCCAGCCCCATCGCCTCGGTCAGGCAGTTCATCGAGTTGGCGGTGAACATGCCCGAGCAGGAGCCGCAGGTCGGGCAGGCCGAGCTCTCGATGTCGTGCACCTCGGCGTCCGTGTTGTGCGGGTCGGCCGACTCGTAGATGGCGTCGATCAGGTTGATGGCGCGCAGCTTGCCGTGCCACTTCACCTTGCCCGCCTCCATCGGCCCGCCGGAGACGAAGATCGTCGGGATGTTGAGCCGCATCGCCGCCAGCAGCATGCCCGGCGTGATCTTGTCGCAGTTGGAGATGCACACCATGGCGTCGACGGTGTGGGCGTTGATCATGTACTCGACCGAGTCGGCGATCAGCTCGCGCGAGGGCAGCGAGTAGAGCATGCCGTCGTGGCCCATGGCGATGCCGTCGTCGACGGCGATGGTGTTGAACTCCTTGCCGATGCCGCCGGCCTTCTCGATCTCGCGCGCCACCAGCTGGCCCATGTTCTTCAGGTGCACGTGGCCGGGCACGAACTGGGTGAAGGAGTTGACCACGGCGATGATCGGCTTGCCGAAGTCGCTCTCCTTGATGCCGGTGGCGCGCCACAGCGCGCGCGCGCCGGCCATGTTGCGGCCGTGGGTGGAAGTGCGGGAACGGTACTCGGGCATGACGGGCTCCTGGGCTAGAATCCGGATTTTAGCCCAACGCTCGCGGCGTGCTGACCTATCCCCACATCGATCCGGTGGCCTTTTCCCTCGGCCCGCTGTCGGTGCGCTGGTACGGCCTGATGTACCTCGCCGGCTTCGTCGCCGTCATCCTGCTCGGCCGCCGGCGCATCGCCCGCCGCCCCGACCTGCCGTGGACGGCGAAGGATCTCGACGACCTGCTCTTCTACGGCGTGCTCGGCGTGGTGATCGGCGGCCGGCTCGGCCAGGTGCTGTTCTACGAGCCGGCCTACTACCTCGCCCGGCCGCTGGAGATCCTCGCCGTGTGGAAGGGCGGCATGAGCTTCCACGGCGGCTTCCTCGGCGTGCTGGCGGCGCTGGCGCTCTACGCGCGCCGGCGCAAGGTGGCCTGGCTGGCGCTGACCGACTTCATCGCGCCGCTGGTGCCGCCGGGGCTGGGCTTCGGCCGCCTCGGCAACTTCATCAACGGCGAGCTGTGGGGCCGCCCGGCCGACCCCTCCCTGCCCTGGGCGATGGTCTTCCCCCATGTCGACGCCCTGCCGCGCCACCCGTCGCAGCTCTACCAGGCCTTCCTCGAGGGCGTCGTGCTGTTCGCCGTGCTGTGGTGGTTCTCGGGCAGGCCGCGCGCCACCGGCGCGGTGTCCGGCATGTTCCTCGCCGGCTACGGCGCCGTGCGCTTCGTCGCGGAATTCTTCCGCGAGCCCGACGCCGGCATCTTCGGCCTCAGCTACACGGTCAGCATGGGCCAGTGGCTCTCCCTGCCGATGATTGCTGCCGGCATCGTGATGATGGTCTGGGCGAACAGGGCTGCGGCCAGGTAGGGCGGCAAGGCGACAGTTTTTTACAGATTGACGATGCAATCGCCAATCTGTAAAGCGCGCTTCCACGCCGGGCAGCCCGCCGATCTCTACTTCTGGCGCGACAATGGCGGCAACGAGGCCGACATCGTCTTCGAGCGCGAGGGACGGCTGCAGACGGTGGAAATCAAGTCGGGCGCCACGGTGACGCAGGACTACATCCGCGCCGCGCTCAAGAGCGCGCGCTTCGCTGCGGGAGAGGCGCATATGCCTTGGCTGCTCTATGGCGGCGACGAGAGCTACTCCCGCAGCGGCGTCGAGGTCATGAGCTGTCGCGAGGTGCCGCGGATGCTGCGCGAGGCGGGATGAGTATGCGGGCTGCTGCCTGATCGGTTCGTCAGGCTCTTCGATAGGCTGGCCGCGCCTTGCCGCGCTCAGCCCCGCCAGCGATTGATCGCATCCCGCGTTTCCAGCGCCGCCTGTCGCGCGGCGGCGGCGTAGACCTCGTCCGCATTCTTGCCCGTGCCGGCGTAGAGGATGGCGCGCGAGGAGTTGATCATCAGCCCCGTGCCGGCCGCCGTCCGCCCGGCCTTGACGGTGGCCTCGATGTCGCCGCCCTGGGCGCCGATGCCCGGCACCAGCAGCGGCAGATCGCCAACAATGCGGCGCACCTCGGCCAGCTCGGCCGGGAAGGTGGCGCCGACCACCAGCGCGCACTGGCCGCCGGCGTTCCACTTCGTCGCCACCAGCTCGGCGACGTGCTGGTAGAGCCGCTTCCTGCCGCCTGCGCCATCGACGTCGAGGAACTGCAGGTCCGCGCCGCCGGCGTTCGAGGTGCGGCAGAGGATGATCACGCCGCGATCGCGCCAGGCGAGGTAGGGCTCGATCGAGTCGTAGCCCATGTAGGGATTCACCGTCAGGGCGTCGGCTCCGTAGCGCTCGAAGGCCTCGCGCGCGTACTGCTCGGCGGTGGCGCCGATGTCGCCGCGCTTGGCGTCGAGGATCACCGGGATGCCGGGATGCTTCTCGTGGATGTGGCGGATCAGCGCCTCGAGCTGGTCCTCGGCGCGGTGGGCGGCGAAGTAGGCGATCTGCGGCTTGAAGGCGCAGGCGAGGTCGGCGGTGGCGTCGACGATGGCGCGGCAGAACTCGAGGATGGCGTCGCCGCGGCCGCGCAGGGCGGCGGGAAAGCGCGCCGGATCCGGGTCGAGCCCGACGCAGAGCAGCGAGTCGTTGCGCGCCCAGGCGGCAGCTAAATCGTTAGTGAAGCCCATGGCGGCATTGTAATCCGCCGGCCTGCGCGCCGCCGCATGGCAGTAGAATCCGGACATGGCAGAACGCGGCGCGGGCGCCAGGCCCTTCAGGATACTCGGCATCCAGCAGATCGCCGTCGGCGGGCCCTCGAAGGCGCGGCTGAAGGCGCTGTGGGTGGATCTGCTCGGGCTTGCCGTCACCGGCAACTTCGTCAGCGAGCGCGAGAACGTCGATGAGGACATCTGCGCCCTCGGCAGCGGCCCCTTCGCCGTCGAGGTCGATTTGATGCAGCCGCTCGATGCCGAAAAGAAGCCGGCCGTGCAGGCGACGCCGCTCAACCACGTCGGCCTGTGGGTAGACGACCTGCCGCGGGCGATGGACTGGCTGGCCGCGCAGGGCGTGCGCTTCGCCCCGGGCGGCATCCGCAAGGGCGCCGCGGGCCACGACATCTGCTTCATCCATCCGAAGGGCAGCGAGGACTTCCCGGTCGGCGGCGAGGGCGTGCTGATCGAGCTGGTGCAGGCGCCGGCCGAGGTCATCGCCGCCTGGGACGGGCTTTCCGCAAGAAAGGAGACGACATGAGAAGAAGGGCATTCCTTGCGCTGCTGGCGGCCGGCGGCGGCGCGCTGGCCACGGCCGGCTGCTCGACGGTCGCCGACGCGCGCGCCGACCGGGGCAGCGGCGTCATCGTCAGCTATGCCGCGCCTTTCGACAAGGTGTGGGCGGCCCTGCCGGCGGTCCTCGGCGACCTCGGCCTCAAGGTCGGCGCCGACAACATGGCGCAGGGCTACATGGTGGTCGAGAGCGGGGCCTCGGCCTTCAGCTGGGGCGAGCGCGTCGCCATCTTCGTCGAGCGCATCGGCACCAGGGGACACACCCGCGTCGAGGTCGTCTCCAAGGCGGCGCTCGGCATCAACATCACGGCGGCCGACTGGGCCAGCCGCATCCACGAGAAGCTGGGCCAGCGCTTCAAGCGGCTGTAGCGGCTTGCCGCGGATTGCCCGGGGGTCGTGCCGCCTGTCAGCGGGCAACCTCTTTCAACGCAGAGAGCGCAAAGGCGCCAAGGGCGCAAAGATTTTCAAATCGCCCCTGGTTTCTTTGCGCGCTTTGCCTCTTTGCGTCCTTTGCGTTGAAAGCGGTTCGCTTTTCATGAACACCGCGGGAATCCGCAGGCTCGCCTTCAGGCGATAGGGCGAGACCGGAAGGCGGTCCAAGCTTCCGCCGCAGCGGCGGCTCAGCCGATGCGATCGAGCACGTCGGCGAGGCGCTGCACGGTGCGCTCGACATGCTGCAGCTTGTCGAGGCCGAAGAGGCCGATGCGGAAGGTGCTGAAGTCCTCCGGCTCGTCGCACATCAGCGGCACGCCCGAGGCGGTCTGCAGGCCCTGGCCGATGAATTTCTCGCCGGAGCGGATGCCGGCGTCGTCGGTGTAGCTGACCACCACGCCCGGCGCCTCGAAGCCCGGCGCGGCGACGCTGGCGAAGCCGCGCGCGGCGAGCAGCGCGCGCACCTGCGCGCCGAGCCCGGCCTGCGCCTCGCGCGCCCGCGCCAGGCCCCAGTCGCGCGTCTCGCGCATGGCGCGGGCGACGCCGGCCAGCGCGTCGGTGGCCAGCGTGGCGTGGTAGGCGTGGCCGCCGCCCTCGTAGGCTTCCATGATCTGCAGCCACTTCCTCAGGTCGGCGGCGTAACTGCTGCTGGCGGTCGACTCGATGCGCTCGCGCGCGCGCTCGCCGAGCATGACGAGGCCGCAGCAGGCGGGGCCGCTCCAGCCCTTCTGCGGCGCGCTGATGAGGATGTCGACGCCGCGCGCCGCCATGTCCACCCACATCGCGCCCGAGGCGATGCAGTCGAGCACGAAGAGGGCGCCGGCCTGGCGCGCCGCCGCGCCGACGGCCTCGAGGTAGGCGTCGGGCAGGAGGATGCCGGAGGCGGTCTCGACATGCGGCGCGAAGACGAGCTCGGGCTTCTCGGCGCGGATGGCCGCCACCACCTCGTCGACCAGCGGCGGCGCGAAGGGCGCCTGCCGTCCGCCGGCGACCGGGCGCGCCTTGAGCACGACCTCGGCGGAGGGAATCTTTCCCGCCGCGAAGATCTGGCTCCAGCGGTAGCTGAACCAGCCGTTGCGGATGACCAGGCACTTGCGGCCGCCGGCGAACTGGCGCGCCACCGCCTCCATGCCGAAGGTGCCGCTGCCCGGCACGACGATCGCCGCGCGCGCCTGGTAGGCTTCCTTCAGGATGGCCGAGATGTCGCGCATGACGCCCTGGAAGGGGACCGACATGTGGTTGAGGGCGCGGTCGGTGTAGACGACCGAGTATTCGAGCAGTCCCGCGGCGGGGACGTCCGACATCAGGCTGGGCACGGCGGAACTCCGCAAGAAATCAGCTTTTCAGAATAGCACGCAGCCCGCGCTCAGGCGAAGCGCAGAATGGCCTGATCGACGGCGAGGGTATCGCCCTGCTGCGCCAGCAGCTCGGCGACGGTGCAGTCGCGCTCGGCGCGCAGGATGTTCTCCATCTTCATCGCCTCGATCACCGCCAGCTTCTCGCCGGCCTTGACCTCCTGGCCGGCCGAGACCGCAAGCCCGCTCAGCAGGCCGGGCATGGGCGAGAGGAGGAACTTCGACAGGTCGGGCTTCGGCTTGTCCGGCATCAGGGCCAGCAGCTCGGCGGCGCGGCCGGTCATCACCATCATGTCGGCCTCGGCGCCCTGGTGGTAGACGCGATAGACGAGGCCGCGCCGCTCCACCTGCAGGCAGACCGGCTGGCCGTCCCAGCTGCCGCGGAAGAGCAGCTCGCCGAGGCGCCAGTCCGAGGTCAGGACGTGGGCGCGGCCCTCGTGCTCGATGCGGTAGCCGCCCTCGATGGAGCCGAGGATGAGGGCGTAGCGGCGCTCGCCGGCCAGCACCCTCCATTCGCTGCCCACCTTGCGCTCGTGGCCGCGCAACTGGCCGCTGGTGCGCACGGCGCGGTTGATGTAGCGCCGGCGGGCGAAGGCGGCGACCGCGGCGAGCAGCAGCGGCTCGGCCGGGGCGAGGTGGGCGGCGCTGAAGCCGGCGGGATATTCCTCGCCGATGAAGCCGGTGTCGAAGCGGCCGGACTGGAAGCGCGGATGCTGCAGCAGCGCCGCCTGGAAGGCGATGTTGCAGGAGACGCCGCGGATGACGAAGGCGTTGAGCGCCTCGCGCATGCGCGCGATGGCCTGCTCGCGGCTGTCGCCGTGGGCGATCAGCTTGGCGATCATCGAGTCGTAGTGCATCGGGATCTCGCCGCCTTCGCGCACGCCGGTGTCGACGCGCACGCCGGCGCCCTCGGCCGGCGGCCGGTAGCGGATCAGGCGCCCGGTCGAGGGCAGGAAGTTGCGCAGCGGGTCCTCGGCGTTGATGCGGCATTCGATGGCCCAGCCGTCGCGGCGGACGTCCTGCTGGGCGAAGGGCAGCCGTTCGCCGGCGGCGACGCGGATCATCAGCTCGACGAGGTCGAGGCCGGTGATGCACTCGGTCACCGGGTGCTCCACCTGCAGCCGCGTGTTCATCTCGAGGAAGTAGAAGGAGCGGTCCTTGCCGACGACGAACTCGACCGTGCCGGCCGACTGGTAGCCGACGGCCTGCGCCAGCGCCACCGCCTGGCGGCCCATGGCCTGGCGCGTCGGCTCGTCGAGGAAGGGGCTGGGCGCCTCCTCGATCACCTTCTGGTGGCGGCGCTGGATCGAGCATTCGCGCTCCCACAGGTAGACACAGTTGCCGTGGGCGTCGCCGAGCACCTGGATCTCGATGTGGCGCGGCTCCTCGATGAATTTCTCGATGAAGACGCGATCGTCGCCGAAGGCGTTCTTCGCCTCGCTGCGGCAGGAGGCGAAGCCCTCGTGCGCCTGCGCGTCGTCCCAGGCCACGCGCAGGCCCTTGCCGCCGCCGCCGGCGCTGGCCTTGATCATCACCGGGTAGCCGATCTGCCGTGCGATGGCGACCGCCTGCTCCGGCGAGCCGATCGCCTCGTTGTGGCCGGGGATGGTGCTGACGCCGGCCGCCAGCGCCAGCTTCTTCGAGGCGATCTTGTCGCCCATGGCGGCGATGGCGGCGTGCTTCGGCCCGATGAAGACGATGCCCTCCTCCTCCAGCCGACGGGCGAAATCGGCGTTCTCGGAGAGGAAACCGTAGCCCGGATGGAGGGCCTCGGCGCCTGTGCGCCGGCAGGCTTCGAGGATGCGCCCGGCGTCGAGGTAGGACTCCTTCGACGGCGCCGGGCCGATGCAGACGGCCTCGTCGGCGAGGTCGACGTGCAGCGCGCCGGCGTCGGCCTCGGAATATACGGCGACGGTGGCGATGCCCATGCGGCGGGCGGTGCGCATGACGCGGCAGGCGATCTCGCCGCGGTTGGCTATGAGTATCTTCTTGAACATCGCTGCAACCTCTTTCTACGCGAAGGCCGCGAAGGCGCGAGGGACGCAAAGAAAGGCAAGAACGGAAACTTTATCTTTGCGCCATTTGCGTCTTTGCGGCCTCGGCGTCAAATGCGGTTAGCCTCTTCAGAGCGGGATGTTGCCGTGCTTGCGCCACGGGTTGTCGAGCCGCTTCTCCTTGAGCATCGCCAGCGAGCGGCAGACGCGCTTGCGCGTCTCACGCGGCAGGATGACGTCGTCGATGAAGCCGCGGTGGCCGGCGATGAAGGGGTTGGCGAACTTCTCGCGGTACTCGGCCTCGCGCGCGGCGATCCTGGCGGCGTCGTTCTTCTCCTCGCGGAAGATGATCTCCACCGCCCCCTTCGGGCCCATCACGGCGATCTCGGCGCTCGGCCAGGCGAAGTTCACGTCGCCGCGCAGGTGCTTCGAGCTCATCACGTCGTAGGCGCCGCCGTAGGCCTTGCGCGTGATCACCGTCACCTTCGGCACGGTGCACTCGGCGTAGGCGTAGAGCAGCTTGGCGCCGTGCTTGATGATGCCGCCGTACTCCTGCGCCGTGCCGGGC